>NZ_JBPJSP010000001.1:0-497679 GCF_051225715.1 Azospirillum sp. ST 5-10 | reverse complement strand
TAGCTCCAGTTTCCCGGAGTTATTCCGAACCGAAAGGCAGGTTCCCACGTGTTACTCACCCGTGCGCCACTAAGGCCGAAGCCTTCGTTCGACTTGCATGTGTTAGGCATGCCGCCAGCGTTCGTTCTGAGCCAGGATCAAACTCTCAGGTTCAAGTCGGTCAGGCCAAAGCCCAACCGCTCGTCGGGGCCGCCCTCAAGCGACACCTAAACCCAAGCTCGATTCTGAAATCTCGCTTACCGTCAGATGCGACTTGCGAACGACCCGATGTCCAATCCACTCCCGTGAACCGGACCACAGAGCCCATCCGCCTGCGCATCCCTTCTCACAACACGGTCTTCACTTTTCAAAGATCCCGCAGCCCCGCACCGGGAGCCGCAACGGCCACGCCCGCCTCCGATGAGACCGGCCGTTCGCCGCAATGTCGTCTGGTGTGGCCCGGAGACGAAAAGCGCAACGCCGAACCGGCGTTGCTGCGTCGACCTCGCGGCCGCCGTATCCTCCGAACCCGTGGGGCTCGTCACCCCGCCCGACCCGCCGGCCAACCGGCCACCGCGTCGGTGGAGCGGTTTATATGTCCCCTCCCAAACCCGACGCAAGCGCTTTTTTACCCCGTGATGAAGAATTTTTGACGGGCTGTCGGCGCATCGGAGGTGGTAGGGAGTCGGCCCGCCGGGACGGCAGTTCCGGTGGTCGAAAATGGAACTGGTGTAGAACACTTCGCATGCGACGGCATTACCGGTTGACAGTGATAATACCGGCGCGCATCGTCATACGAAGAAACGCTGGATGCGCATACACCCGGCGGGCCTCGCTCGCGCCGGTTCTGCTTGAATTTGGGATCGACGAAGGAGGATGCCGGTGCGTTTGAGGGACCTCAGCCTTCCCGCGCTTGCGTTGTGTGCTGCCGGTGCTGCCGGCCTTCTGATTCCGACCGTGCCGCTGGCCGCGCTGGCGGCCGGCAAGAGCGGCCCCCCCGTTCCCTTCATCGTCCCGCCGGTCAAGCCGGCCCTTGCGGGCGCCCTCGCCGAGGTTCCGCTGCCGTCGGCCAAGCCCGACCAAGCCACCCCCGCCGCAGCGACCGAGGCCGTCGCAGTGACGGACGCCGCGGTGGCGGACATCGCGGTCGGCGGCGAAGTCGGCGCGGAGGTCGTCGACGATGCCGTCGCGGGCAGCACGGCGGCCGATGCCTTGGCGACCGGCGGGGCGCTCGGCTCCGACGACGCCCTGGAGGCGGTGCCGGCATCCGCCGATGGCGAGGCGGCCGATGGTGAGGCGATCGACCGCCGGGTCTTCCTGGTCGACCGTGGCGACACGCTGATGGATCTGCTGGTGGAGGCGTCGGTGCCGCGCTCGGAGGCGAGCGGCGCCATCCAGGCGCTGCGGGAGGTCTACGATCCCCGCCGCCTCCAGGTCGGCCAGCAGGTGACGGTGCTGTTCGAGCCGCGCCGCGGCGGCACGCAGCACTTCGTCGGGCTGGAGCTCGAGCCGGACGTGGTGCGTTCGGTCAGCGTCGCCCGCAGCGGCGACGAGGGGTTCGAGTCGGCCGAGGTCGAGAAGGCGGTGGAGACCCGCAAGGTGGGGGCGGTCGCCGAGATCCGCTCCAGCCTGTTCGAGGCCGGCGCCGCCGCCGGCGTGCCGGTGTCGGTGATGATGGAGGTGATCCGCCTCTACTCCCACGAGGTCGACTTCCAGCGCGACCTGCAGCCCGGCGACCGGTTCGAGGTGCTGTTCGACCGCATGGTGACCGAGGACGACCAGATCGCCGGCGACGGCGACGTGCTCTACGCCTCGCTGGTGCTGGGCGGCCGCGAGAAGCCGATCTACCGCTACAAGACCCGCGACGGCCGCATCGACCACTACGACCGCGAAGGCGCCAGCATCCGCCGGGCGCTCCTGCGCACGCCGGTCGACGGGGCGCGGATCACCTCCGGCTTCGGTATGCGCCACCACCCGATCCTCGGCTACAGCAAGCTGCACAAGGGCACGGACTTCGGCGCCCCGACGGGCACGCCGATCTACGCCGCCGGCAACGGCATCGTCGAGGAGGCCGGCGGCAAGGGCGCCTACGGCAACTACATCCGCATCCGCCACAACACCGAGATCGCCACCGCCTACGCCCATCTCAGCCGCTTCGCCAAGGGCCTGCGCCGCGGCGGCCGGGTCGAGCAGGGCGACGTCATCGGCTACGTCGGCACCACCGGCCGCTCGACCGGGCCGCACCTGCACTACGAGGTCCTGCGCCACAACCGCCAGGTGAACCCGGCCAGCATCGACCTGCCGACCGGCGAGAAGCTGCAGGGGCGCGACCTGAAGGCCTTCCTGCAGACGGCCAAGGCCCTCGACCGTGCCTTCGAAGAGTCCAAGCGCGGCCTGCAGCTCGCCCGCACCACGGCGACGGAGGCCAAGGGCTGCTCGGCCGAGACCGCGTGCTGACGCGCCCCGTGGGGCGCTCGCACGGGGGGAGGTCCTACTCGCGCAGCATCCGCCGGATGACCGTGGCGAGGACCTCCAGCCCCTTCTCCTCGGTGGCCATCTCCTGGATCTTGGCGCGCACGCGCTGCACGCCCGAACTCTTGGCGGTGGCCCGGTCGATGGCGAGGCTCGCCTCCTCGGGCTTCATGTCGTCGTCGGCCATCGCTCCCTCCCCGCTGTGTGCGCCCATGATGGCGCGCCCGCCGGCCGCCTTCAACGGTACAGGCCGACGGATTCGCTGACCTCGCCGCCGGTGCCCAGCTTGAACTCGGTCACGCCCGGCACCGTCTCCGGATTGATGCCGCCGAGGTCGAGCCAGCGCACGCCGCGCCGGCGCAGCGCGCCGATGGCCTCCCACAGCACCAGGCGCATGGCGCCGGTCTTGCGGCCGGTCTCGTCGGACCAGCCGATCTGGTAGGTGGCCGCCGTACCGTGGCCGAGGAACAGGGCGCAGGCCGCCGGCCGGCCCTGATGCAGCGCCGCCGCCATGAGCACGCCGTCGTTCTTGTGCAGGGCGTTGCGCAGCCGCACCGTCAGGGCGCCGGACATCTCGCGGTACCGCTTGGTGCGGGCCTGCTCCTGCTCCTGCTTGACGAGCCAGGGCAGGTTCTTGGCCTCGGGATCGAGGTCGAGGACGAGGCCGGCCCTCTGCGCTCCCTTCAGGCGCTGGCGCCAGTCGCGCGCCAGGCCGGCGCGCAGCTCCTCGTCGCTCCTGGCGAGGTCGAGCCACACCGTCCGGTAGCCCGGTCCCACCTTGACGAAGCCGCAGCGCTCGAGCAGCGCCGCCGCCTCGTCCGAGGCCGGCACCTCCGGCAGGAAGCTGAACCGGTTCAGCGGATTGTCCGGGCAGGCGCGGCGCAGCAGGCGCAAGGTCGCCTCCAGCGCGCCGGGCGGCGGCCCGCCGGCGAACCACAGCGGGCCGCGGTGGAGCTGGCGCTGGCGGAACAGCTTCAGGGCGCGCCGTTCCAGCACCTGCACCAGGCCGACGGCGGCGCCGTCCTGCTCGATGATGCCGAGCCGCGGCACGTGGCCGTGGGTGCGCCCCATCGCCTGGGCGTAGGCGAAGGACTGCGGCAGGGTCGAGCGCGGCACGCGCGCGAACGCCTCGGTCCAGGCGCCGAGCGTGCCCTCGTTCCAGACGATGCGGACGGACGGGTCGGCCATGCGCTCAGGCCGGCGGCAGGGCGGCCGTCGCCTCTTCGACCTGGGCGAAGCTCGGCCGGTACTCCGGTTCCAGGACGTTGCGCGCGTACTCCACCGAGATCGCCGGGGCGTAGCCGGAGAGGTGGGCCAGCAGGCCGGTCTTCATGCACTGATAGTACTTGGTCTCGGCGTGGTAGATGTTCTTCAGGCCGCCGGCGATGGGGGCGACGAAGCCGTAGGCCACCAGCACGCCGGTGAAGGTGCCGACCAGCGCGCCGCCGATCAGCTTGCCGAGGATCTCCGGCGGCTCGGTGATGGCGCCCATGGTGTGGATCACGCCGAGCACGGCGGCGACGATGCCGAGCGCCGGCACGCCGTCCGCCACCGCCTGGATGGCGTCGGACACGCGCTGGTGCTCGTGGTGCACCGTCTCGATGTCCTCCTCCATCAGGTCGACCAGCTCGTGCGGGTTGTCCGCGCCCAGCGACATCAGGCGGAGGTAGGTGCACAGGAAGGCGATGGCGTGGTGATCGCTGTAGAATTTCGGGAACTGCTGGAACAGCGGCGAATCCTCGGGCTTCTCGATATGCTGCTCGAGCGCCAGCAGGCCCTTGGTCTTCGCGATCTTGAAGACCTGGTACATCATGGTGAGCAGTTCGAGGAAGTCGTCCCTCTTGTACTTCGGTCCCTTGAAGAGGTGGCCGATCTCCTTGCCGGTGTGGGTGATCACGCTCTTCGGGTTGGCGATGAAGTAGGCGCCGGCGGCGGACCCGAGGATGATCAGGTACTCGAACGGCTGCCAGAGCACCCCGAGATGGCCGCCACCCATGGCATAGCCGCCGAACACGCTGCCGACCACGATGGCGAAGCCGATGATGACGAACATTCCTCAGGTCTCCCAGCGCTTGCCTGCCGACGGCGGTCGGCACGGCGCGCCGAACCGGCGCGCCACGCCGCACCATGAGGCCGACGCCCTTAAAAATAGCGTAAACGCCGATGGAGCCGGCCGGCCTCCAGCGCCGTTCCGGCCAATGGTCACAGGCCGTTCCGGCCAATGGTCACAGGAAGATCGGCGCCGCGGATTCTAGCCGCCGCACGGGAGCCTGTCACGAAAGGAGTAGGCGCCGGCGCTCAGCGCGCCGCGAAGAAGTACTGGAAGGGGTTGGTCGGCCCCGGCGTCGGGTAGATCCAGGCGTCGACCATGAAGGACGGCACGTTGCGGAACTCCTCGCGGACCACGCCGTAGGCCGGCGGCGGCAGCGAGACGCCGATCAGCAGGAACTCCTCGGCGGCGATGTCGAGGATGCCCCGCATCAGCCGGGCCTGCTCCTCGGCGTCCATGGTCTGACGGATGCGGCGGTAGAGGTCGATCTGCCGCTGCACCGGCTCGGGCGGCGGCTCGCCCAGCCCGCTGTCGCGCCCTTCCAGCCAATGCACCCAGGCCAGCCCGAAGACCGAATCGTCGGTCATCGGCAGGTAGTCCTGCGGCTCGATGACGGGGTCGATGCCGCCGTCGGGAGCGGCGATCGTCACGTCGAAGGCGATCGCCTCGCGGGCCTGGTTGACGGCGCCGCGGTCGCGCGCCGCCACCCGCGCGTCGATGCCGACGGCCCGCCAGTCGGCCGCCACCCGCTCGGCCACCTTCACGAAGTTGGCGCGGTCGCGCCGCACCAGGATCTCGAAGCCGAGCCGCTCGCCGTCGGGGCGCCGCCGGAATCCCTCGGCGTCGCGCTCCGCCAGGCCGAGCGCGTCGAGGGCGGCGTTGGCGGCGGCGGGATCGTAGGCGAGGTGCTGGCGGGCCAGCCGCTCGTGGTAGAAGCGGGACTCCGGACGCGGCGCCGGCTGGTACGGCTCGCCCTTGCCGCCGAACACCGTGTCGATGATGGCCTTGCGGTCGATCGCCGCGGAAAGCGCGACGCGGAACCCGTGCTGCCCGAACAGCGTCCGCTTGGCCGGGTCCCGGTGGGTCAGGTTGAAGCCCAGCGCCAGCGTGTTGTTCTCCGCCGAGAGCGTCTCGAAGGTGCGGTAGCCGCCCGCCGCCAGCAGCCCCGGCAGGGCGTCGCGCGGGACGCTGGCCGGGATGTTGCGCGCCTGCATGTCGATCCGTCCGGCCTCCACCAGGCGGCGCAGCTCGGCCGGGGACTGCACGTGCTGCACCACCACCTCGTCGATGTAGGGCAGCTGCTGCCCGCCCGGATCGATCTTCCAGTAGTAGGGGTTGCGGCGCAGGACGAAGCGCGGCGGCGCGCCGTCCTCCCAATGGTCCATCACCCAGGCGGCCAGCGTCGGCACCGGCTCCGCCGCGACCCGCGCCGCTCCCGGCGGCACCGGGCGGCGCAGCAGCGCGGCGGTGCTCGACACGTAATGGTCGATGTGGGCCTTCAGCCGGAACAGCTCGGCCGCGTTCGCCACGCCGGCGGCGGCGATCTCGCCGGCGATGCCGTCGGGATTGTGGCGGGGATGGAAGCGCGCCAGCGCGTGGCGCGGGAAGTCGGTCGGCCCCTTGGTGTCGTAGGCCGAGGCGAGGCGCGACAGGAACGTGCTGTTGGGGGCCTTGAAGGTGAAGCGCACCGTGTGGGGATCGGGCGCGGTGACGCGGCCGGTCTCGCCGCCGCTCGCCATCCAGCCCATGTGGCGCGGCGTCAGCTCGGGGTCGAGCAGGACGTCCTCGTACCAGAACAGGACGTCGTCGGCCGTGAAGGGATGCCCGTCCGACCAGCGCATGCCCGGTCGCAGGCGGAAGGTGAACTCGGTGGCGTCGGCGTTGACCTCGAAGGACTGGGCGATGTTGGGGACGACCCGCCGCCACGCCGGGTCCCAGCGCACCAGATGCTCGTAGCCGACGGTCCGGTAGACCAGCAGCCCGTCGCCGTCGCCGATCATCCCCATCCGCCAGGTGCCGCCGTAGCCGCCGATCTTCTCCACCGGCTGGACCAGCAGCGGCGTGCGCGGCAGCCGCTCGCCGACCGGCGGCAGCGCCCCGGTCGCCACGGCGTCCGTCAGAACGGGGGAATCCTTGTAGAGCGGCTGTGCCGCCGCGGGACCCGCGGCCGGCCAGAGGAGCACAGCCAGAAGCCAGGCGAAGCCGCCGAAGGCACGTCGTCCACGGTTCGCCCGGTGCATTCTCGCCCTCCTCGTCGCATTCGGCGGCGCATACGCCCGTATAGGCGTACCACGAACGGCGAGCGACGGGAATGGCGGGTTTCGCCCGGCGCGGCGACCACCCCGACGCGAAACGGGCCGCCCCGCAGGGCGGCCCGTTCCTCGCGTGCGCGACGGCCGGATCAGCCGGCGCGCACCACCTGCGGCGCGCCGTCGAGCCGGGCGAGGAAGGCCGCGCGCTCCTCCTCCAACTCGGCCGGCAGATGATGGCCGAATCGGGCGAAGAAGTCGGCCTGGTCCTCGGCCTCGGCCTTCGCCTCGTCGGTGCTGACGTCCATGATCCGGTGGAACCGCTCCTCCGAGAAGTCCAGCCCGTTCCAGTTGATGTCACGGTAGTGCGGCATGTAGCCGAAGGGGCTCTCCATCGGCGTGCCGGCGCGCCCGCGCACCCGGTCGACGATCCACTTCAGGACGCGCATGTTCTCGCCGAAGCCGGGCCAGGCGAACTTGCCGTTCGCGTCCTTGCGGAACCAGTTGACGCGGTAGATCCGGGGAAGGTTCTGCACCTTGCCCTCGAAGCTCAGCCAGTGGTTCCAGTAGTCGCCCATGTGGTAGCCGCAGAACGGCAGCATGGCGAAGGGATCGCGGCGGATGGCGGCCTGGCCGACGGCGGCGGCGGTCGCCTCCGAGCCCATGGTCGCCGCCCAGTACACGCCCTGGCGCCAGGTCTTCGCCTCGAACACCAGCGGGAAGGTCTTGGACAGGCGGCCGCCGAAGATGAAGGCCGAGATCGGCACGCCGGCCGGGTCCTCCCACGCCGGGTCGATCGACGGGCACTGGTTGGCCGGCGCGGTGAAACGGGAGTTGGGATGCGCCGCCGGACGGCCGCTGGCCGGCGTCCAGTCGTTGCCCTGCCAGTCGATGAGGTGGGCCGGCGGCTCCTCGGTCAGGCCCTCCCACCAGACGTCGCCGTCGTCGGTCAGCGCCACGTTGGTGAAGATGCAGTTGGCGTTCAGCGTCTTCAGGGCGTTGGGGTTCGACTTCAGGCTGGTGCCCGGGGCGACGCCGAAGAAGCCGGCCTCCGGGTTGATGGCGCGCAGGGTGCCGTCGGGCTGCGGCTTGATCCAGGCGATGTCGTCGCCGATGGTGCGGACCTTCCAGCCCTCGAAGCCGTCGGGCGGCACCAGCATGGCGAAGTTGGTCTTGCCGCAGGCCGAGGGGAAGGCGGCGCCGACGTAGGTCTTCTCGCCCTCCGGGCTCTCGACGCCGAGGATCAGCATGTGCTCGGCCAGCCAGCCCTGCTGGCGCCCCATGGCCGAGGCGATGCGCAGCGCGAAGCACTTCTTGCCGAGCAGCGCGTTGCCGCCGTAGCCCGAGCCGTAGGAGACGATGGCGTGCTCGTCGGGGAAGTGGACGATGTACTTGTTCTCGGCGTCGCACGGCCACACCACGTCCGCCTGGCCGTCGGCCAGCGGCATGCCGACCGAGTGCAGGCACGGCACGAAGTCGGAATCGCCGAGCTCGTCCAGCACCCTCTGCCCCATGCGGGTCATCAGGCGCATGTTGACGGCGACGTAGGGACTGTCGGAGATCTGCACGCCGATGTGCGAGATGGGCGAGCCCAGCGGGCCCATGCTGAAGGGGACCACGTACATGGTGCGGCCGCGCATGCAGCCCTCGAAGAGGGCGTCGAGCTTGGCCTTCATCTCCGCCGGGTCCATCCAGTTGTTGGTGGGACCGGCCGCCTCCTTCGTCGCGGTGCAGATGAAGGTGCGGTCCTCGACGCGCGCCACGTCCCCGGGATCGGAGCGGCAGAGGAAGGAGTTGGGGCGCTTGGCCGGGTTCAGGCGGATGAAGGTGCCGCCCGCCACCATCTCGTCGCACAGGCGGTCGTACTCCTCCTGCGAGCCGTCGCACCAGTGGACCCGCTCCGGCTTGCAACGGGTGGCGATCTCCTCGACCCAGTCCAGGAGCTTCGTGTTCCGTGTGCGCGTCAATCCAGTCATAGCGTCCTCTCAGCGTGTTCCGTCGGCTCCCGCCACCGGCCCGTCGGGAGGTGTCCTCCCCCGGACACCGTCCCGCCGGCGGCGGCAACCCGGCGAATCCTCTTTGTTGGGTTTGTTGGGTTTGTTGGGTTAACGGGCGGATGATCGGCGCGGGCGCCGCGGTGCCGACCGCACGGCCGGCCGGCATGCCTCCGGCCGGCGTGCTCCGGGCCGGCCGGCGCCGGCCGGAGCGGCCCGCGGACGGATGCCCCCGCGGCGCCGGTGGCGCCGAAGGGTCGGGGTCGGTCCGGACTGCTGCACGGTCGTGTTCTCCTCGTCGTTGTCGTTGGGCTGTCGGTGTCGGGCTGTCGGCGTCGCCCGGCCGCTCCGCGGCGGCCGCCCGGCATCTCCGGCCGCCGGCTCACGGCGGCGCCGCGCGGCGGGCCTGCGCCAGCGCCGCCCGCGCCGCCGCGAGGTCGGCCACCGGGCGGTCGAACGCCACGCGGGCGACCGCGGCGTCGCGGCGCAGGTCGACCCCCTCGGGATCGATGCCGGTCGGCGTCCAGCCGCCGGCCCAGGCGTCGCCGTCCGGGCCGTCGAGCAGGGCGGCCTCGACGGCGGCGAAGCCCGGCACGGCGGCGCCCAGCAGCAGGTCCGCCCCGTCGATCCAGTGGACGCGGCCGAACCCGGCGACGAGATGCGCCCGCTCCACCGCCACGCGGTAGACGGCGAAATCGGCGAAATCCATGTAGAGCGCCGTCCCGGGATGGCGGGCGCGGATGCGCGCGCGGTGGCGCGGCTCGCCGCTGCGCTCGGCCCGGCCCAGCACGCCGACGCGCGGCCCGGCCAGGGGCTGGGCGAGCCCGGCGGTGCCGTCGAACAGCAGCCCGACCCGCGGGTCGGCGGCGAGGTTGGCGGTGTGTTCGGCCAGGGCGGACAGCAGCAGGAGCGGGGTCGCGTCGTGGTCCAGCGCCGTCAGCACCAGCGACGGATAGGGCCATCCGGCGTCGCCGGCCCCCTCGCGCATGGCGGTGGCGAGCGCCGCCCGGTCGACCGTCCGCAGCACCCGGCGGGCGGTCGCGGCCGGCGCCTCCGCCGGCTCCGCGGACGGGTTGCGTGGCGCCCCCCCGTCACGCCCCTGATCGGCCGCGGGGCCGCTCGGTGCTCGATTCGAACTCATGCCTTCCGCGTGCGTCCACCCCTGGGGCAAGCTCTTCCAAGCCGCCGTTTTGCTGCCATATTGGCGCGTAGACTGCCGCGAAGGAAGGGAAAACTGGCCACCCCGCCGTTCCCCTCCGGCGCCCAGGAACGGCGGACGCCCCGGAAAACGCCGGATGTCCACGCCGTGCCGTCACCACCCACCGTTCCGGAGCACCTCCCATGGCCCAGACCATCGCCCTCGTCGACGACGACCGGAACATCCTGACCTCGGTGGCGATGGCGCTGGAGGCCGAAGGCTTCGAGGTGCGCACCTACACCGACGGCGCGGAGGCGCTGCGCGGCCTCACCCAGCGCCCGCCCGACCTGGCCGTGCTCGACATCAAGATGCCGCGCATGGACGGGCTGGAGCTGCTGCAGCGCCTGCGCCAGTCCTCGCACCTGCCGGTCATCTTCCTGACGAGCAAGGACGACGAGGTGGACGAGCTGACCGGCCTGCGCATGGGGGCGGACGACTACATCCGCAAGCCGTTCTCGCAGCGCCTGCTGATCGAGCGCATCCGCACCCTGCTGCGCCGCGAGGCGCTGGTCCGCGAGACGACGGCCGTCGAGCCGGGCCAGGTGTTGACGCGCGGGCCCCTGGTGCTCGACAGTGGTCGCCACGCCTGCGCCTGGAAGGGGCAGGCCATCGACCTCACCGTCACCGAGTTCCTGCTGGTCAAGGCGCTGGCCCAGCGCCCCGGCCACGTGAAGAGCCGCGACCAGCTGATGGACGCCGCCTACGGCGAGCACGTTTATGTCGACGACCGCACCATCGACAGCCACATCAAGAGACTGCGCAAGAAGTTCAAGGCCGCCGACCCGGACTTCGGACAGATCGAAACCCTGTATGGCGTCGGCTACCGCTACAAGGAGCAGTGAGCGGGAGGGACGGCGCCTCCGGCCCTGGGCGTGGCTGCGCCGCCGCTGGCGGCGGCCGTCGCCGCTGACCCTGCGCATCCTCGCCGTCAACGTGCTGGCGCTGGCCCTGCTGGTGGCCGGGCTGCTCTATCTCGGGCGCTACCAGGACCGCCTGATCGCCGCGGAGCTGGAGGCGCTGCGCACCGAGGCCCGCATCTTCGCCTCGGCGCTCGGCGAGGGGGCGGTGCAGCGCGCCTTCACCGCCGAGGGCGAGGAGGTGCACACCCTGTCGCCGGAACTGGCGCGCCAGATGGTCCGCCGCCTCGTCGAGACGACCGAGACGCGCACCCGCCTCTACGGCCAGAACGGGGCGCTGATCTCCGACAGCCGGGTGCTGGTCGGCTCGCCCGGCACCATCCAGATCGAGGAGCTGCCGCCCCCCGACACGAGCGGCGCGCTGACCCGCGCGGCGGTGCGCGTCTACGACTGGTTCACCGACGCCATCCCCGACCGCGCCGGTTTTCCCCTCTACCGCGAGCCGCCGACCGCGGGCCCGCACCGCTCCGCCGACGTCGAGCGGGCGCTGGCCGGCGAGGTCGGCTCCACCGTGTGGCGCAGCGATGCCGGCGACGGCGACAACGGGCTGATGCTCACCGTGGCGGTGCCGGTGCAGCGCTACAAGCAGGTGCTGGGCGCCGTGCTGCTGACCCGCAACGGGGCGGAGATCGACGACGCCATCCGCTCGGTGCGCTTCGACATCCTGCGCGTCTTCGCGGTGGCGCTGGGGGTGACCGTGCTGCTGTCGCTCTACCTCGCCGGCACCATCGCCCGGCCGGTGCGCCGGCTGGCCGGCGCGGCGGAGCGGGTGCGGACCGGCCACGGCCGCCACGCCGAGATCCCCGACTTCACCGCCCGCGGCGACGAGATCGGCGACCTCTCCGGCGCCTTGCGGGCGATGACGGCGGAGCTGTGGGGCCGCATGGACGCCATCGAGCGCTTCGCCGCCGACGTCGCCCACGAGATCAAGAACCCGCTGACCTCGCTGCGCAGCGCCGTGGAGACCGCCACCCGGGTCAAGGACCCGGAACGGCGGGAGCGGCTGATGACCGTCATCGCCGACGACGTGCAGCGCCTCGACCGGCTGATCAGCGACATCTCCAACGCCTCGCGCCTCGACGCCGAGCTCAGCCGGGCCGAGCCGGAGCCGGTCGACGTCGGCGCCATGGTCGCCATGCTGGCCGAGCTGAAGGCCGACACCGGCGACGGCGACGAGCGGACGCCGCGCCTGGTGGTCGACGGCACCGCCGGCGCCGGCCTGGTGGTGGCCGGCCTCGAGGGGCGGCTCACCCAGGTGTTCCGGAACCTGATCGCCAACGCCCTCTCCTTCTCGCCGCCGGGCGGCATCGTCCATCTCGCCGCCGGCCGCGATCCGGCCGACGGCAGCGTCGTCGTCACCGTCGCCGACGAGGGCCCCGGCATCCCCGAGGGCAAGGAGGAGGCGATCTTCGAGCGCTTCTACTCCGAGCGTCCGGCGGGCGAGAAGTTCGGCACCCATTCCGGCCTCGGCCTCAGCATCTCCAAGCAGATCGTCGAGGCGCACGGCGGCACCATCACCGCCGCCAACCGCCGCCGCGCCGACGGCCGGGCCGCCGGCGCCCTGTTCACGGTGCGGCTGCCCGGCGCCGAGTGACGCACGGGACACGGGACGACGGAGCACGCGACGATTGCGCCGGCGTCCGTTCCGGTGGAGAATGACCGTTCCCATGCCGCGTTCGGGGACCGCCGGCCCCAAGGCCCGTACTGGATGGAGAGCCCGATGGACGGACCCCGCGGCGCCGAGGTCGTGAGCCTGCAACGCTACCGCCTCGCCCGGCTGATCAGCGACGCCGGCCGCCAGCAGGGCGAGCTCGCCCGAATCATGCGTGCCGCCACCGCCGAGCGGGCCCAGCTCGCCCGGGCGCTGCACGGCGCCCAGCGCCATCTCGCGCGGATCGCCGATTCCTACAAGGTGCTGCTGGGCCGGCTGCAGGAGGAGAAGGACTTCCGCGACGCCTGCCGGGAGGCGTCGGAGCTGGACGATCTGGACGAGATGATCCGCCGCCGCGACGCCCTGGCGCGGCGCCTCGAGGACATCCGCCGGGAGTCGCGCCGCCCCCTGCTGGCCGACGGCGACGCCCAGGAGTGAGCGCGGCTCCGTCCCGTCCGCGGGGCGCGGGAGGCCGTGGAATCGGCGGCGGATTCGGCGCCTCCGCCGACGGCGCGGCGGCGGAACCGGGGCGGTGAACGCGAATCCCGGCGCCGGCTCCCCTATCCCATTGACATATCTCCCGGCCGCGATCACCTTCGCGTGAATATGGAAACCATTCATGGCACCTGCGTCGACGTCGGCGGTGTCGGCGTGCTGTTGCGCGGGCCGTCCGGCGTCGGCAAGTCCGACGTGGCGCTGCGTCTGATCGACGGCGGTGCCCGGCTGGTGGCCGACGACCGGGTGGAGCTGCGTCTCGACGGCGGCCGGCCGGTGGCGGCCGCCCCGGCGGCGCTGGCCGGCCTTCTGGAGGTGCGCGGGGTCGGCATCCTGCCGGTGCCGGCGGTGGCCCGCGCCGCCGTGGCGCTGGTCGTCGACCTGGTCGCCGACGACGCCGTCGAGCGCCTGCCGGAGCCGGAAGCGGCGGATCTGCTGGGCGCCCCGGTGCCGCGCCTGCGCCTCGCCCCGTTCGACGCCTCGACGCCCGCCAAGCTGCGGCTCGCCGCCGCCGCCGCCGCCGCGGGCACCCTGGGGCGCGACCCCGTCCCCTGCCCGCCCGCCACGCCATGACCGCGCCCGGCTCCGTCTCCCCGTCCGCATCGTCGCCCGCCGGGGAGCCCCGGCGCATCGTGCTGATCACCGGCATGTCGGGGGCCGGCCTGTCGGTCGCCCTGAAGGCGCTGGAGGATCTCGGCTACGAGGCGGTGGACAACCTGCGGCTGTCGCTGGTGCCGGCGCTGATCGAGCAGGGGGAGGCCGGGCACCGCCCGCTCGCCATCGTCGTCGACAGCCGCACCCGCGACTTCGACGCCGACGCCCTGCTCGCCCACCTCGACGCCCTGGCGGTCCGCGCCGACGTCGCCGTGCGGCTGCTGTTCCTCGACTGCGGCGACGAGGTGCTGCAGCGCCGTTTCACCGAGACGCGGCGGCGCCACCCGCTGGCCGTCGACCGGCCGGTGCCCGACGGCATCCAGCGCGAACGGACGCTGCTGAGCCCCCTGCGCGGGCGCGCCGACGTCACCATCGACACCACCGAGCTGTCGATCCACGAGCTGCGGCGCCTGCTGGCCGGGCACTTCGCGCTCGACGCGCAGCCGGCGCTGCAGGTCTTCATCACCTCCTTCTCGTTCCGCGCCGGTCTGCCGCGGGAGGCGGATCTGGTGTTCGACGTGCGCTTCCTCACCAATCCCCATTGGGATCCCGCGCTGCGGCCGCTGAGCGGCCTCGACGCGCCGGTGGCCGCGCGGGTCGAGAGCGACCCCGATTTCCCCTCCTTCTTCCGCAATCTGACGGACTTGTTGCGCCCGCTGTTGCCGCGCTACAACCAGGAGGGCAAGAGCTATCTGACCATCGCGGTCGGCTGCACCGGCGGGCGCCACCGCTCGGTGTTCGTGGCGGAGCGGCTGGCGGCGTGGCTTCGGGATCTCGGGGTGAGGGTGGGGCTGACCCATCGCGACCTCGAACGCTCCGGCTCGCGGCCCGGCTGATGCCGGGGCCGGGGCCGGACGGTCTCCCCGCGCCGGGGTGGGGGCGTGACGGCGGGGGAATCAGCATGAAGGACGTGCGATGATCGGTATGGTTCTGGTGACCCACGGTCGGCTGGCGGCGGAATTCATCGCCGCCCTGGAGCACGTCGTGGGCGAACAGGCGCAGGTGCGGGCCGTCTGCATCGGCCCCGACGACGACATGGAGCAGCGCCGGCAGGACATCCTCACCTCCGTGGCGGAGGTCGACGACGGGTCCGGCGTGGTGGTCCTCACCGACATGTTCGGCGGCACCCCGTCCAACCTCGCCATCTCCATCATGGACAAGGCGCGGGTCGAGGTGATCGCCGGCGTCAACCTGCCGATGCTCATCAAGCTGGCCAGCGTGCGCACCCACGACACGCTGGCCCACGCCGTCGCCGCGGCGCGCGACGCCGGGCAGAAATACATCAACGTCGCCTCCTCGCTGCTGTCCGACGGATAGGGAACCATGGCCACTGCCGACGACGCCACGCCGCCCGCTGGCCGGCGCGATGGCGCGCCTCCCGCCGCCGACCCGGAGGTGTGCCGAACGGTCACCATCTGCAACCAGCGCGGACTGCACGCCCGCGCCGCCGCGAAGTTCGTCAAGCTGGCCGGCCGCTTCGCCTGCGAGGTCGAGGTGCGGCGCGGCGAGACGCTGGTCTCGGGCGTCTCGATCATGGGCCTGATGATGCTGGCCGCCGGTCCCGGCACCACGGTGGAGCTGTGCGCCCACGGCATCGAGGCCGAGGCCGCCGTCGCGGCGCTGGCCGACCTGATCGCGCGGAAGTTCGATGAAGACTGACCGTACCGCATCCGCCGCCGCGTCAGCGCGGGCGCTGCGCGGCCTGGGCGTCTCCCCCGGCATCGCCATCGGGCCGGCCCACATCGTCGAGACCGGGTCCATCCGGGTGCCCGAATACCCGCTGGAGGCCGACCGGGTCGACCAGGAGGTGGCCCGCTTCGGCGAGGCCGCGGCGAAGGCGCGCCGGCAGATCCGCAAGCTGAAGAGCAAGGCGCTGGTGCTGCCGGAATCGGCGTCGGAGGAGATCGGCATCCTGATGGACGCCCATCTCGCCATGGTCACCAACTCCCGCCTGACGCGCGGCGTCGAGCGGCGCATCTGCAACGACCGCATCAACGCGGAGGCCGCCGTGCAGGCGGAGATCGCCGCCATCGCCCAGAGCTTCGCGGCGATGGACGACACCTATCTGGCGGCCCGGGTCGGCGACGTCCGCGAGGTCGGGCGGCGCCTGATCCGCAACCTGATGCAGCACGAGTACCGCGCCTTCTCGATGCTGCCCCCCGGCACGGTGGTCCTCGCCGAGGACCTGACGCCGGCCGACACCGCCCTCCTCGACCCGCGCCGGGTGGCCGGCTTCGCGACGGTGCTGGGCGGGGCGGAGGGCCACACGGCGATCATGGCGCGCTCGCTCGGCCTGCCGGCGGTCCTCGGGGCGGCCGGGCTGCTGACCGGCGTGCGCAACGGCACGCCGGTCATCGTCGACGGCGTGGAGGGCCGTGTCATCATCGATCCCGACCCCGTCACCCTGGCCGAGTACGACGGCCGCCGCCAGGCGCGCGAGCGCGAGCGCGAGGCGCTCAAGGCGTTCAAGCGGCTGCCGGCGGTGACCCGCGACGGCGTCGCCGTCGGCCTGCACGCCAACCTGGAACTGCCGCGCGACCTCGACAACGCGCTGGAGAACGACGCCCAGGGCATCGGCCTGCTGCGCACCGAGTTCCTCTACATGAACCGCGACGACCTGCCCGAGGAGGAGGAACAGTACGCGGTGATCCGCGCCATCGCCGAGGGCATGGGCGGCCGGCCGGTCACCGTGCGCACCATGGACATCGGCGGCGACAAGCTGGCCGGCGGCCTGCACGGGCGCTACGGCGACCCCGCCAACCCGGCGCTCGGCCTGCGCGCGGTGCGGCTGGGCCTGCGCGAACCGCGGCTGCTGGAGACGCAGATCGCCGCCGTCCTGCGGGCCGGCGCGCACGGCCCGCTGCGCCTGCTGCTGCCGATGATCAGCTCGGTCGCCGAGGTGCAGGAGGTGCGCGCCATGGTCGCCCAGGTGGCGCGCCGGCTGCGCCGGCGCGGCGTGCGCATCGCCGACCCGCTGCCGCCGCTCGGCGTCATGGTGGAGGTGCCCGGCGCGGCGCTGTCGGCCGACGCGCTGAGCCAGGTCTGCGACTTCTTCTCCATCGGCACCAACGACCTGACCCAGTACACGCTGGCCATCGACCGCGGCGACGAGCAGGTGGCGGCGCTCTACGATCCGCTGCATCCGGCGGTGCTGCGCCTCATCCAGTTCACGGTCGAAGCGGCGCTGCGCACGCGCACGCCGGTCTCGGTGTGCGGCGAGATCGCCGGCGACCCGCGCTACACCGCGCTGCTGCTCGGGCTGGGGGTGCGCGAACTGTCGATGGCGCCGCTGGGCATTCCCGCGGTGAAGCGGCGCATCCGCACCCTGGACCTGGTCGAGGCGACGCGGCGCGCCCGCGTCATCATGGACCAGTCCGACAGCGGCCGCATCGCCACCCTGCTCGACGACTTCAACGCCATGGCGTGACGGGCCGCGCCGGCCCGCCACGCAGCAAACGCCCAAGTCTTCGGCCGCGGCAAGCCTTGCCGCCGCCCGGTCATACGGCTTTTCTCTTAGCCTGTCCTACGGCAACTCGCCATATTGCAGCGCAACAGAAAATTAAACTCTCGCTTCCTATCCTTGCGGACGGACGTCGGTCGGGATGGGGAATGCCGATGAAGATCACGACGAAGATCGCCCTGGGGTTCGCCTCCGTCCTCGCCCTCACCCTGGCCGTCGGCGCCATCGGCTACGGCAGTCTGGAACGTTATTCGGGACAGGTGGCGCGCTCGGCGCACGGCCGGACCATCGAGAAGCACGTCGGCCGTCTCCTGGCGGTGCGCCCCCGGTCCCTCGTCGCCGGGGGCGACGCCGTGGCGGCGCTCCGCGCCGATCTCGAGGCGATCGGCGCCGGCCTGCGGGCCATCGCGCCGGACTCGCCGGGCCTGGAGGTGATCCCCAGGGTCGAGGCCTCCTTCCTGCAGCTCGCCGACCTGGAGGCCAGGCGCCTCGAGGCGCTGCAGTCCTCGGCCGAGGCGGTGCGGGAGCTGTCGCGCGGCGCCGTGCAGACCCTGCGCGCCGCGCGCAAGGCCCTGCGCGAAGCCGGGCAGGCCGAGGCCGGCGCGGCGGCCCCCGACGCCCGGCACCCGGCCGGCGCCGCCGCGGACGAGGCGGTCGCCAACCTCGACCGCTCGCGGCAGATGCAGACCGCGGTGGCCGAGATGGAGACGGTGCGCAGCCGCCTGGCCGGCGAGGACGAGGCGGTGACGGTGGCCGACATCGAGGGCAAGTCCGCCACCCTGGTCCGTCTCGCCGGCGAGATCGCCGAATCGGTCGGCGATCCGGCACTGCTCGCCGCGGCCCAGGCCGGCACCCGCCGGCTCGAGGCCGAGGTGGGGCGCGCCATCGACACGGCCATGGCCATCGAGTCGGCGACCACCGGCCTGCGCGCCGCGCTCGGCGACCTCCAGGAGGCGGGCGACGCCGCCACCGCCGCCGTCTTCCGCACCGCCGAAGCCGGCAAGGCGGCGGCATCCACCGCGATCCTCGTCAGCCTCGCCGCCCTGACCGCCGTCGGCGCCGTGCTGGCGGCGCTGATCGGCCGCGGCATCCGCCGCTCGCTGGCCGCCATGGCGCAGGCGATGGCGGCGGTGGCCGGCGGCGACCTCTCCCATCCCGTGCCCTTCGCCGGCGCCCGCACCGAACTGAGCGCCATGGCCGCCGCCGTCGAGGTGTTCCGCACCAACGCCCTCGACAAGCAACGCCTGGAAGCCGAGCGGACGGCGGCCGAGCGGGCCGCCGAGGAGGCGCAGCGGACGGCGATGCTGGGCACGGCCGACGCCCTGGAGAGCGCCATCCGCGGCCTGGTCCGCCGCATTGCCGAGGCGATCGAGGCGGTGAACGGCACCGCCGGCCGCATGGCGGCGACCGCCACCCGCACCAGCGAGCGCAGCGCCGCCGTGGCGACGGCGTCGGAGCAGACCAACGCCAACGTGCAGGCGGTGGCCGCCGCGTCCGAGGAGCTGAGCGTGTCGAGCGCCGAGATCGGCCGCCAGGTCAGCCTCGCCTCGGACCGGACGCAGCGGGCGGTCGACGACGCCGAGGCGACCCTGCGGACGGTGACCGGCCTGTCGACCGCCGCCGACCGCATCGGCGACGTCCTCCACCTCATCAACGAGATCGCCGAGCAGACCAACCTGCTGGCGCTCAACGCCACCATCGAGGCGGCGCGGGCCGGCGAGGCCGGCAAGGGCTTCGCCGTCGTCGCCGGCGAGGTCAAGGCGCTGGCCGGCCAGACGGCGCGCGCCACCGGCGAGATCGCCGGGCAGATCGCCACCCTGCAGACGACGGTGACCGAGGCCGTCACGGCGATCAACGGCATCGCCCGCACCATCCGCGACCTCGACGGCAACACCACCGCCATCGCCGGCGCCGTCGAGGAACAGGTCGCGACGACCCGCGAGGTGACCCGCAACACGGCGCAAGCGGCCCGGGCGATGCACGACGTCGCCGGCCACATCCACGGCGTCTCCGACGCCGCCCGCGAGACGCTCGACGGTGCCCGCGGCGTCGCCGGCGCGGCGCAGACGCTGCACCGCTTCGCCCGCGACCTGGAGGAGGAGGTGGACCGTTTCGTCGCCGGCATCCGGACGAACGCCGCGCCCGCCGCGTGAGCGGGCCGGCAACGGCGGACCGGCAATCCCCTTCCCATTCTGGGGTTGATGGCCGGTGCCGCGGGTGGTAGCAGGCGGGGCCGCCGACGGGGAGAGCGATGGCGTTCGACGAGAACTACGTGCAGTCGCCGTGCGTGCGGGTCTGCACCCTGGACGGCGACGGCACCTGCGTCGGCTGCCGGCGCACCATCGCCGAGATCAAGGCCTGGGGCGGCCTGTCGCCGGACGGCAAGCGGGCGCTGCTCGCCGAATTGGACGGGCGCCGGCGTGCCGGCACCCGTCCGGGGGTCACGCCGCGCGGGTGACGGCCAGACCCTCCGCCTCGAGGCTGAGGCGGACGTCGGCGAACTTGCGTTCGTAGCGGTTCCGGTAGGTCTCGAAATCGGCGGCGATCGCCGCCTCGGGGTCCGCACGCTTCTCCAGCTCGGCGATGCGGTGCGGGTTCTCCGCACGGTAGAGGGCGAACGCGCCGCGCCGCGACAACTCTTCGACAGTCATCGGTTCCATCCTCGAAATGAGTGGCCGTTTTGCTAGCTTCTTAGCGCAAACGCGGCCATATCTCAAGGGCTATGCTGCGTCGCAATAGAATGGTGGCGATGACCGCGCGGGGCAACGGCCGGCGGTTCGCGCCGCCTCCCTTCAGGCGGCGGCCCCCCGCAGGGCAGCCATGCGCCCGCAGTCGGTGCGGATGCGCGCGAGGTGCTCGGCGATCACCGGGCCGATGCCGTCGGGCAGGTCGCGGCTGAGCGCCTGCTCGTAGCGGCGCAGGCATTCCTCCTCGCCGCGCTCCACTTCGGCGAGGATGACGTCGCGCTCGCGCCCGAGCACGGCGGTGCGCAGGCCGAGGAAGAAGCGGTGGGCGCCGCCCAGCACGGTGCCGCCGATGTCCGGCGCGCCGCCCTCGCGGGCCACCAGCCGCTGCAACTCGCGCACGATCGCGCCGCGTTGCGCGGCGAGGTCGTTGAAGAGGGCGCGCAGGTCCTCCTCGTCGCTCGATTCCGCGGCCTGGCGGTAGCCTTCGTGGCTGTCCTCGACGATGCGGATGAGATCGTTGAGCGTGTCGACGGTCTCCGTCCTGAGCTTGTCCATGGTCGCCGCTCCCCTCCGCTGGCCGGCTCCCGCCGGAGCCCCACGGGGAAGATAAACCCGCCGGCCGGCCGCATGTTCCAGGCGGGGCGGGACGGTGACGGCGCGACGGGACGCTCGGCGACGGCCGCTGTTGTCACGGTTCGGCATCGGAAGGATGCCTGCCGACGGACGAACGTGCCGATACGAACCCGCAACGTGAGGAGGATGTCGTGGCCGGAATCAAGGACACCCTGGTGGATTGGCTGCGCGACGCATACGCCATGGAGACCCAGGCGATCGAGATGCTGGAGCGCCAGACCGAACGCCTGCAGCACTACCCCGAACTGCTGAGCAAGGTGCGCGAGCACAAGGCCGTGTCGGAGCGCCAGGCGCAGCGGGTGCGCGACTGCCTGAAGCGCCTCGGCACCGACACCTCGTCGATCAAGAGCGGCATCGGCATGCTGCTGGGGAACGCCCAGTCCATGTCCGGCCTGTTCGCCAGCGACGAGGTGGTGAAGGCGGCGATCTTCAGCTTCGCCTTCGAGCAGTGGGAGATCGCCAACTACCGGGCGCTGATCGGCGCCGCCGAGGAGCTGGGCGAGACCGAGGTGCGGCGCCTGTGCGAGGAGAACCTGCGCGAGGAGCAGGAGATGGCGGACTGGCTGCACGGCCATCTGCCGCAGATCACGCAGACCTTCCTGCAGCGCCAGGCTGGCATGCAGCCGTCCGAGGCCAAGCGCTAGGGCAAGATCGCTTTTGGCCGATCCGGCCAGAAGCGTGAATCTTTCTCTAAACGTCTGATTTTAGAGCGGAAATTCACACTCCAGGCGATCCCACCTGGAGCGATCCCGCTCTAGAAGCGCTCGCAATGCCCGCGCCGCCGCCTTCCGGCTCCCGCCCGGCGGGCGGCGGCGCGGCGTCGGGCGGCTCGCCTGCCTGCATCCCCTTATGCTAATGTTCCCGGCGAAACGCGATACCTCATAACAATCGCGTGCGACAGACGAGGGGTGGGGCGCCGGGGCGCATCCTCTGCCGGCGCGGCGGGGATCTCCGCCGTGCCGCCACCGCGGGTACGGCAGAGGATCACCCATGAACAGCGACGCCACCACGACCGTGCGGCCGGACGACCGCCGTCCTTCGGAGCCGGACCGCCGGTCGGCCCGGGCCGCCTATTTCGGCATCGACGACGAGACGAGGGCCTGCCTGCGCGCGCTCCAGCCGCTCGTCGCCGGTGCGCTGCCGGCGATCCTGGGACGCTTCTACGAGCACACGCTGGCGCAGCCCGCGCTGGCCCGCATGTTCGCCGGGCCGGAGCGGGTCGAGGCGGCCAGGCGGGCGCAGCTCGCCCACTGGGCCCGCCTGTTCGAGGGACGCCTCGACGAGTCCTATTGGGCGTCTGTGCGCGCCGTCGGGCTGGCGCACCACCGCGTCGGCCTGACCCCCGACTGGTACATCGGCGGCTACACCTTCATCCTCGAAGAGCTGCTGGCGGCGATCGCCCGCGGGCGGGCCGGCCGCCTCGTCACCGGGCGCGGCGTCGCCGCCATCGTCCGCCTGCAGCAGGCCGCCACCGCGGCCGTCCTCTTCGACATGGAGGCGGCGCTCTCGGTCTACTGGGGCAAGTACACCGAGGACCGCGTCCACGCGGTGGACGCGATGGTCGACCGCATCGACCAGGAATCCTCCGACATGGTGAACAGCGTGCTCGGCTTCACCGACGACCTCGCGCACACCGTCGGCGACCTCGACCGGGTCTGCGCCTCGGTCGACGGCACGGTGACCGCGGCGACGGCGGCCGCGCACACCTCCCTCGACTCCGCCCAGACCGTCGCCTCGGCGGCCGAGGAGCTGAACGCCGCCATCGCCGAGATCGCCCGGCAGGTCGGCGACGCCGCCCAGACCGCCCGCGCCGCCGTCGCCGACACCGACCGCGCCAAGACGGTGATGGGCCAGCTCAGCGACGCCGCCCGGGAGATCGGCGGCATCCTCGACATCATCCGCACCATCGCCGAGCAGACCAACCTGCTGGCGCTCAACGCCACCATCGAGGCGGCCCGCGCCGGCGAGGCCGGGCGCGGCTTCGCCGTGGTCGCCACCGAGGTGAAGAACCTCGCCACCCAATCCGCGCAGTCGGCCGACGAGATCGCCGGGAAGGTCGCCGCCATGCGGCAGGTGGCGGACTCGGCGATCGCCGGCATCGACCGCGTCACCGGCACCGTGCACCATCTGGAGGAGATCAACGCCTCCATCTCCACCGCCATCGAGGAGCAGGCGGCCGCCACCCGGGAGATCGCCCGCAACGTCGCCGAGGTGGCGGAGAACACCCGGCGCGTCGGCGGCATGATGGACACGGTGAAGGCCGACACCGTCACCGCCACCCAGGCCGCCCGCACCGTCGGCGGCAGCGCCGAGCGGATGCGCGAATCGCTGGTGCAGATGCCGCTGCTGCTGGCCCGCGCCATCCGCAACTCCTCCGATCTCGCCAACCGCCGGCGCACCCGGCGGCGCCCCACCCTCCACGACACCGTGGTGCACGCCGCCGGCGGCGCGGTCCGCGGCATCATGCGCGACCTGTCGGAACACGGCTGCTTCGTCGAGGTGGCGGCCGGCCTACGCGAGGGCACCGCGGTGGAGGTCGATCTGCCCGGCCGGCCGGCCGGGCGCGGCACGGTGGTGGCGTCCGGCGGCGACGGCATCCACGTCCGCTTCGACCACGAGACGATCTCCGCCGACGACGTCGACCGCATCAGCCTGGCCGACATGCACCGCATCGTCGACCTCGCCAAGTCCGACCACCGGGCCTTCGTCGACGCCGTCGCCGACGCCCTCGCCGGCCGGCGGCCGATGCTGCCGGCCGACCTGTCGACCCACCATTCGTGCCGCCTCGGCCGCTGGTACGACCACGTCAACGACCCGTTGACCCTGCGCCTCGACGCCTACCAGCAGCTCGCCGGGCCGCACCACCGCGTCCACGAGAAGGGGCGCGAGGTGCTGCTGGCGCTGCAGGCCGGCGGTCGCGCCGCCGCCGAACGCCACCTCGAGGAGCTGCGGCGGGAGTCGGCGGAGGTGCTGCGCCTGCTCGACCGGCTGGGCAGCGAATACCCCGCCGCCGCCGCCGTCCCCGCGCCGTTGCGGCGGGCGGCGGAGTGACGCCGCCGGGCGGGGATCGGGGCGGGGGCCGCCGTCAGGCGGCCCGCGGCGGCGCCAGCCGCGGGTGGGTGAGCCGCCACAGGCTCACCAGGTTGCCGGACAGCCCGAGGACGCCGGCCGCCAGGCCGAAGACGGCGCCGGCCAGGGCGTCGTGGCCGAGGCCGGCGACGGTGGCGACGACGAAGCAGACGCGCATGCGCCGCACCCGCGTCTGCCAGCGCCCCAGGGTGCCCAGCGCGAAGCCGGTGGCCGAAAGGGCCGACATGGGGCCCTGCCAGGTCGCCGCCGCCACGGCGAAGCCGGCGGCCACGGTCGCCAGGAACAGGGCGGGACACCAGCGCGGCCGCACCGCGGGGTAGGCGGCCGCCATCTGCATCAGGCAGAGGCCCGACATCATCATGCCGGTGCGCGCGCCCAGCCCGTAGTAGTGGAAGGCGAACAGCAGGCAGCCCGCGGCCTGGGCCGCCAGGATGCTGCGCCGGTCGGTCATGACCGTCGAGGCGGTGCCGATCAGCAGCGCCGCCAGGCCGGTCACGGACACCAGAAGGTTGGTCGAGAGATAATCGAGGAGAAACGCCGTCATGGGACAACTCGCATTGGCAACGCCCGCCGCCGTGCGGCAAGGCGCCGGACCCTAGTCCCGCGTCCCTTACGCGATCCTCAACGGCGCCGTGACCAAACGGGGGTGGAGACGGCGCCCGCCGCATGCCTGGAATGATGGGGTGGCGGGGGCCGGCCGGGCCGGCCGCCGCCTCAGTTCCCGTCGGCCCCGGCCGGCGCGCCGAGCAGGCGGTCGATCAGGCCGCCGATGCTGCCCTCCGCCGCCGTCACCGTCTCCGCCGTTGACGGCGATGACGGCGGCACGTCCAGCGCCGCCATCGGCGCCGCCCCCTGGGCCCCGGGCAGCGGCCGCGGCGGCAGGCCCTGGTGGGCGTCGGTCATGAAGGCCTGCCACAGCTTGGCCGGCAGGGTGCCGCCGGTGACCCGCTTCATCTGCGCGTTGTCGTCGTTGCCCAGCCAGACGCCGGCGACGAGGTCGCCGGTGAAGCCGACGAACCAGGCGTCACGGTTGTCCTGGGTGGTGCCGGTCTTGCCGGCGGCGGGCCGGTCGAGCCGGGCGCTCTTGCCGGTGCCGTACTCCAGCACCCCGGCCATCATGCGGGTCAGCCGGGCGGCGTTGGCGGGGTCGACGACCGGGCCGGCGCCGCCGCCCTGGCGGCGGTAGAGCACGGCGCCGCGGCGGTCGCGGATCTCGGTGATGGCGTAGGGCAGCACCGGGACGCCGTGGTTGGCGATGCCGGCGTAGGCCGCCGTCAGCTCCAGCGGCGTCACCTCGCTGGTGCCGAGCGCCAGCGACAGGTCGTGGGTCAGCGGCGCGCCGATGCCGAGCCGCGAGGCGAGGCGCCGCACCCGCTCGACCCCGGTGCGGTCGATCAGCCGCACCGTCACCGCGTTGGAGGAGTAGGCCAGCCCCTGGGCCACGGTGATGGTGCCGCGGTACTTGTTCTCGTAATTGCCGGGCGCCCAGTTGCCGACGCGCACCGGCGCGTCCTCGACCGTCGAGTCCGGCGTCCATCCCGCCTCCAGCGCCGCGAGATAGACGAACGGCTTGAAGGCGGAGCCGGGCTGGCGCAGCGCCTGGGTGGCGCGGTTGAACTCGCTGGCGTCGTAGTCGCGTCCCCCCACGAGCGCCCGCACCGCGCCGTCTGCCGTCATCGCGACCACCGCCCCCTGGCCGACGCCGGCGGCGGCGCCCGGTCCGTTCAGCACGTCGGCCAGGCGCTGTTCGGCGGCACGCTGCAGCTGCAGGTCGATGGTCGTGCGGACGACGACGTCGCCGTGTCCGGCGCCGACGAAGCCGGGCACCAGCTCGGTCACCCAGTCCGCGAAGTAGCGGCCGTCGCCGCCCGGCTTGGCCCGCGGCACCGGCGGCGCCGAGAGCGCCGCCCGCCGCTCCTCGGCGGTGAGGAAGCCGGCGTCCTCCATCGCCGCCAGGACGACGCGGGCGCGTTCCTCCGCCTCGTCGGGGTTGGCGGTCGGGGCGAAGCGCGACGGCGCCTTGAGGAGGCCGGCGAGGATCGCCGCCTCGTGCAGGTCGACCTGCGACGCCGGCTTGCCGAAATAGGTGCGCGCCGCCGCCTCGACCCCGAAGGCGCCGGCACCGAGATAGACGCGGTTGAGATAGGCGGTGAGGATCTCGTCCTTGGTGAAGCGGTACTCCAGCCACAGCGCCAGCATCGCCTCCTGCACCTTGCGCTTGAGCGACCGCTCCGGCGTCAGGAACAGGTTCTTGGCAAGCTGCTGGGTGATGGTCGAGCCGCCCTGCACCACCCGGCCGCTGCGCCAGTTGGTGTAGAAGGCCCGCGCCAAGCCGATCGGGTCGACGCCGAAGTGATAGCGGAAGCGGCGGTCCTCGATGGCCAGCACGGCGTCGACGAGGTGGCGCGGCAGCTCGTCGACGCTGGCGACGCTGCCCTGCAGGTCGCCGAAGCGGGCGAACTGGGTGCCGTCGGCGGCGAGCACGGTGACCGTCGGCCGCCGCTCGAGCTGCGCCATGCCGCTGACGTCGGGAAGACCGTAGGCGAAATAGGCCGCCACCACGCCGGCGAAGACGCCGATCCAGATGGCCGCGACCAAGGCCCAGCTCAGCAGGCGGCCGACCCAGCCGCCGCGGGGCGGCGGGCGGCGGGCAGCGGGGCGCCCGCCCCGCCCCGCCGGCCGGCGCGGCGGCGGGGAGCGCGGCGGCTCGTCGGGCGGGCCGCCGCCGGGAAGGCGGATGCGGAACGCGGGCCGCCGGCGGACGGGCTCACGGCTGCGGATGGGCCGGGGGCCCGGCAGCAGGTCGTTCGGTCGGTCCGACGTCACGGATGCGCTCACGCTGTGTCTGTTGGGTCTCTGTCGGGTCTCTGCCGGCGGTGCGGCGGGACGATGCCCAACCGCAGGTATACGCCGCCGCGCCGGCGCGGCAAAAGGGCCGGGCGGCGCCGCCGCGGGATTTGCCGCGCCGACGTTGCGAAAGGGTGACTCACCCCGTCTCGGCGCCGGTCAGCCCGTATTTGCGCAGATAGCCGCGCAGCTGGTGGTAGCTGAGGCCGAGGGCGCGCGCCGTCTGGCGCTGGTTGAAGCGGTGGCGGGCCAGGGCGTCCCGCAGCAGCCCCACCTCGAACGCCCGCACGCGGTCGAGGAAGCCGCCCCCGGCCGACGGCCCGGCGTCCGCCGCCGCCTCTGCCGCCGCCACTGCCGCCGACTCCCCAGCCGCCGACTCCCCTGCCGCCGGCTCCCCCGCGGCCGGCGCGCCGTCGCCGGGCGGCGGCGCGGCCGGGCGGTGCGGGGAGGCGAAGGGATCGAGAAGGACCGCCGCCACCGGCTCGTCCGGGTCCGTGGCGGCCACCGACCGCTCGACGGCGTTGCGCAGCTCGCGCACGTTGCCGGGCCAGGGGTGGGCGAGCAGCGCCGCCGCCGCCGCCGCCGTGAAGCCGGGGAACAGGGCGCGCCCCAGCTCCCGCACCATGCCCAGGGCGAAGTGGTCGGCCAGCACCGGGACGTCCTCCGGCCGGTGGCGCAGGGGCGGCAGGGTGATGACGTCGAACGCCAGACGGTCCAGCAGGTCGGCCCGGAAGCGGCCGGCCGCGGCGAGGGCCGGCAGGTCGGCGTTGGTGGCGCCGACCACCCGCACGTCGACCGTCAGGGTGCGCCCGCCGACCCGTTCGATCTCGCCGTACTCCACCGCGCGCAGCAGCTTCTCCTGCACGGCCGGGCTGGCGGTGGCGATCTCGTCCAGGAACAGCGTGCCGCCGTCGGCCTGCTCGAGGCGCCCGACCTGCCGGCGCACGGCGCCGGTGAAGGCGCCGGCCTCGTGCCCGAACAGCTCGGAATCGAGCAGGGTCTCCGGCAGCGCCGCGCAGTTCACCTTGACGAACGGCCGGTCCCAGCGCCGCGACAGATAGTGCAGGCGGGCGGCCACCAGCTCCTTGCCGGTGCCACGCTCGCCGATCACCAGCAGCGGCCGCTCCAGCGGCGCCACCCGCGACACGTGCTGCAGCATGGCGAGGAACGCCGGCGCTTCGCCGAGCAGCGGCGGCAAGGCCGACGGGCTGGGATTGGACATGGCGGATTCGGCGATGATGTGGCGAAAACGGCGATGACTCGGTCGAATCAGCTAAGGCATCCCGGCCCGGCGGTCAAGCCGGAACCGGCGAAAGGGCGGGATTCCGCGGCCCTTCGGCCGCTGGCACGGCGGTTGCTTGGTCATGGGGCAAAGGAGACCGTGCATGACCGACGACAGCTACACCCGCTACCACCGCACCACCCGCACCGGGTCGGCCACGATCCGCCGCGTCCGCGCGTACCTCATGAGCCGGCCGTCGGAATCCTGGATGTTCTTCTTCGCCGGCGTCGTCGCCGGCGCTCTCCTGGGCTGACCCCGTCCGCGCATCCGAGGAAAAGCAGACAATGAGCATCTTTTCGCGCCTGACCGACATCGTCCAGTCCAACCTCAACGCGCTGCTCGACCGCGCCGAGGAGCCGGAGAAGCTGATCCGCCTCATCATCCAGGAGATGGAGGACACGCTGGTCGAGGTGCGCTCCTCCACCGTCAAGATCATCGCCGAGAAGAAGGAGATCGAGCGCCGGGTCGGCGAGCTCCACCGCGAGCGCGACGAGTGGGAACGCAAGGCCGAGATCGCCCTCACCCGCGACCGCGAGGACCTCGCCAAGGGGGCGCTGTCGGCCAGGGCCAAGGTGGCCGAGCAGGCCGAGGCGCTGGCCCGCCAGCTCGCCCAGGTGGACGAGGCGCTGGACAAGGCCAACGACGACATCGCCCGCCTGCAGGCCAAGCTGACCGACGCCAAGACCCGCGAGAAGGCGCTGGTCGCGCGGTCCCAGAACGCGGCCAACCGCGTCAAGGTGCGCGAGAAGCTGAACGACGGCCGCATCGAGGACGCGCTGGCCCGCTTCGAGCAGGTGGAGCGCAACCTCGACGAGCTGGAGGGCCGGGTCGAGGCCTACGACGTCGGCCGCAAGAAGTCGCTGTCGGAGGAGATCGCCGAGCTCGAGGCCGAGCACAAGGTGGACGAGGAGCTGGCCGCCCTGAAGGCCCGCATCGCCGCCCGCAAGGCCGGCTGACCCGCGCGTTCCGGTTCCCCGCCCCGCCGCGCGCCGGCGCGGCCGGGGGCCGGACCCTCCAAGCAGCGATTCCCAACAAGAAACGAAAGGGCTGACCCGTGATGAGCGGCTTCGGGTTCGTGCTGGCGGTGCTGTTCCTGGTGGTGGTGGCACCCCTGTGGATCGTGTTCCACTACCTCACCCGCTGGCGGTCGAACCGCGGCCTGTCGGCGCAGGACGAGCGCCTGCTGGCCGAGCTGTGGGACACCGCCAACCGCATGGAAGGCCGCATCCACGCGCTGGAGCGCGTGCTCGACGCCGAGGCGCCGGGCTGGCGCGCGAAGATCTGAGCCGCGTCGCCCGGTCCACACCACTCCGCTTAGACAGAGGCACCGATGTCCCGTCCATCGCCGTTCGATTCCCCCAACCCGCACCGTCTCTACCGCAACCCGCAGCGCGGCTATCTCGGTGGGGTGTGCGCCGGCATCGGCGACTATTTCGGGATCGACCCGTTCCTCGTGCGCCTCGCCGTCGTCGTCGGCATGTTCGTCTTCACGCCGCTGGTGCTGGCCGCTTACGTCGTGGCGGCGGTGGCCCTGCCGACCCGCCCGCCCGAGCTCTACCGCACCCCGGACGAGGAGGTGTTCTGGCGCTCCGTCGCCACCAAGCCCGACCGCACCCTGGCGGGCCTGGCGCAGCGCTTCCGCGACTTCGAGAAGCGGATCGGCGCCATGGAGACCTACGTCACCTCCAAGGAGCACGCCCTCAACCGGGCGATCCGCGACCTCGACCGCTGAAGGGACCGCTGAAGGGACCGCTGAGCAGACCGCCGAGGGCGCCCCGCTCAGCGGCGGCGCCGCCGCCGGTCCTCGCGGCTGCGGATGCGGATGGGCAGGCGCTTCGCTTCGCCCGCGTGCATCGCGGTGATCACACCGAGCGCCAGGGCAACCGTCACGACGATGAGATCCATGTCCATGTGTCGATCCTCCTGAGCCTATAACGCCGGTGAACCGAAAGCGTCGGGAGAAGCGCACCACGCAATGGAGGTACTCTCATCCTTCCCGACGCGCAGCCCCCTGGATGTAGAAGCCCTTGTGCTCGGGAAAGCGCGCGTACACCTTGTCCCGCGCCTTGCGTTCGTCGAGCGCCCAGACCAGGAAGCGGCGGCCGCGCCGCCACGTCTCCAGGACCGCGGGATCGAGGTCGGGCTGCACCCGCCGGGCGTAGTCCGGGTTGGCGACGCGCACCACCCAGGTGAGGTCGCTCGGCGTTCGGCGGTCGTCCAGCACGTAGAGCCGGCGGTCGATGCCGTTGCTGGCCAGCAGGCGCCCTTCCAGCTCGCCGCAGGCCGCCTCGAGATCGCGCTGGCGGCGCTCGGCCTCGCGGATCTCGCGGGCCAGGCCGAGCGTGGTGCGGGCGGCGCGGCGGATGCGGTCGACCTGCGCCTGGCGGCGCACCGCCGCCTTCGCCACCGTCTCCTCGGCGTCGCGCAGGCGCTGGAACGCCTGCTTGAGGGAGAACCCCAGGCAGAACAGCGCGACCACGGCGGCGAAGATGTAGGCCAGCATCGCGCCCCTCCTCCCCTCACGACGCCGCCTTGAGCGCCACGCCGACCTCGTGGAGCCGCACCACCTTGTAGCCGAAGGAGGGCGGATAGCGCCGCTCCACCTCGCGGCGCGCCTCCTGGAGGCCGGGCGCCCACACCTCCACCGCCTGCGGCTGCGCCCAGCTGGGGTCGACCGGCACGCTGGAGGAGGCGCCGACGCCGACGTAGCGGTTGATCACCTCGGCGTGGAAACGGGAATGGCCCACCATCTCCTCGCCGATCAGCCGGAACACCGGATCGCCGCCGCGGGTCGCCTCGGCGAGGCGGCGGTCGAGCTGCTGGCGGCGCAGCAGCACGTCCTGGGTCCGCGCGTCGATCGCCTTGAGGGCGGCGGTCCGCTCGCCGCGCCGCGCCTCCAGCCGCTGTTCGAGGCGGGCCCGGCGGGCCAGCGTGTCGCGGATGCCGACCAAGCCGTGCCGGCGCTCGATGCGCCGCGTCCCCACCACCACCACGGCCTTGGCGATTCCGAACGCCACGGCCGAGAAGGACAGGGCCATCACCAACGCCGTCGTGAAGGTCTGCCACATGCCGGACCCCGCCCGCGCGACCGCCGCGCGTCAACTATCACCAAAGTCGTACCGCTAATTGCGCGCCATCGCAACCGTGCCGAGTCGCATAGGCCCCTTGCGGAACCTCCGCCGGATCGCCCGGTTGGCAGGCGAACCGGGCCGTTGCCCGGCGACCGCGCGACGACGAAGGAGGACACTATGCGGCGCATTCTTCTGCTGACGACGGCCATCCTGACGCTGGGCGGTGCTGGCGCCGCCCTGGCCGACCAGGGCGGCGCGGCGGCCGGCCGGGCGGGCCAGGCGACGGCGCAGCCCCAGGCGCCCGGCACCGCCGGCGGCATGCCCGGCGACATGGCGGCCCTGCAGGGCCTGCTCGGCCGCACGGTGACCGGCAGCGACGGCCGCTCGCTCGGCACGCTCTCCGACATCGTGCTCGACCAGGAGACCGAACGGGCCAACGTGGCGGTGATCGACACCGGGGCGGCCGACGGCACCGGCGACAAGCTGATCGCCGTCGACTACACCCTGCTCGACGTCGCCGGCGACACGGTCACCGCCCGCACGGTCACCCGCGACCAGGTCGCGGCGATGCCCGCCTTCGAGTACGGCGAGAACATGGTCTCGCTGGGCGACAAGGGCGGGGCCAAGCGGGCCCAGTAAGGAAAACCGCCGCCGGCGCGGAGCGGACCGGCACCGCCGGGCGGAACACGAGCGTGGCCGTGTCGTTTACAAGGCGGCGGACCGCCCGACCGGTCGCCGCCCGCCCCGCCTTGCCCCGCCCGGAGGACGACGACCGTGGCCTGCCGCCCCCGCCGCCGCCCGCATCCCAGGACCGCCGCCGCCGGGGCCGCCCTGTCGCTGGCCGTGCCGCTGGCCGGCTGCGGCGGATCGCAGTCGGCCCTCGCCCCCGCCGGTGCCGACGCCCGCGCCATTTTCGAGATCGGCCAGGTCCTGTTCGTCGGCGGCGGCGCCATCTTCGTCGGCGTCATGGGCCTGGTGCTCTACGCCGTGCTGGTCCGGCCGGAACGCTTCCGCGGCGGCATCGGCTGGATCCTCGGCGGCGGGCTGGTCTTCCCGATCGTCGTCCTGTTCGCCCTCCAGGTCTACGAGTTCGCGGTGACCCGCCGCCTCGTCGCCGCCGGGGAGCCGGTCGACCTGCGCATCGAGGTGACCGGCTACATGTGGTGGTGGGACGTCCGCTACGCCGGCCCCGGCGGCACCTTCCGCACCGCCAACGAGATCGTCGTGCCGGCCGGCCGGCGGGTCGAGTTCGTGCTGACCACCGCCGACGTCATCCACAGCTTCTGGATGCCGACCCTGGCCGGCAAGCTCGACATGATCCCCGGCCACACCAACCGCTTCAGCCTGGTCGCCGAGACGCCCGGCGTCTACCGCGGCCAGTGCGCCGAGTACTGCGGCGCCCAGCACGCGCTGATGGCGTTCGACGTCGTCGTGCTGGAGCCCGCCGCCTTCGCCGCCTGGGCCGAGCGCACGGCGCGGCCGGCGGCGGAGCCGGCGGACGATTTCGGGCGGGCGGGACGCGCCGCCTTCCTGGAGGCCGGCTGCGGCGCCTGCCACACGGTGCGCGGCACGCCGGCCGACGGCACCTCGGGCCCCGACCTCACCCACGTCGGCGGCCGCCTCACCATCGGTGCCGGCATGTTCCCCAACGGCGCCGGCGCGCTCGCCGGCTGGATCGCCAGCGCCCAGCACCTGAAGCCGGAGAACCGCATGCCCTCCTTCGACGTCTTCGACGGGGTCACGCTGCGCGCCATCGCCGCCTACCTCGCGGGGCTGAAATGAGCGCCGTCCGCGACGAACGGGGCCACGATCTGCCGCCGCCGGGCATGCCGCTCAACCCCTCCCCCCGGCCGCCCGGCGAACTCGAGCGGCTGCGGCGGATCTGGCAGAATCCGACGGGCTGGCGCGTCTTCTCCGTCGTCAACAACACCTACATCGGCGTCCTCTACATCGGCACGGCGCTGCTGTTCTTCGTGCTGGCCGGCGTCCTGGCGCTGGTCATGCGGACCCAGCTGGCGGTGCCGGAGAACGACCTGCTGGGCCACCAGACCTACAACCAGTTCTTCACCGTGCACGGCACGGCGATGATGTTCCTGTTCGCCGTCCCGGTGATGGAGGCGTTCGGGGTCTACCTCCTGCCCGGCATTCTGGGGGCGCGCGACCTGCCCTTCCCGCGCCTGTCGGCCTACGCGTTCTGGGCCTATTTCGTCGGCGGCCTCGCCTTCTTCGCCTCGCTGCTGGTCCAGTTGGCGCCCGAGGGCGGCTGGTTCATGTACCCGCCCCTCACCTCCTACCTCTACTCCCCCGGGGAGAACACGGACTTCTGGCTGCTCGGCATCGGCTTCATCGAGATCTCGGCGATCGCCGGCGCGGTCGAGATGGCCGTCGGCGTCTTCCGCACCCGGGCGCCGGGCATGTCGCTGGACAAGATGCCGGTCTACGCCTGGTCGCTGCTGGTGCTGGCGGGCATGATCGTCTTCGCCTTTCCCGCGGTCATCATGGCGACCGCGCTGCTGGAGCTGGAGCGCGCCTTCCACTGGCCCTTCTTCATCGCCGAGAAGGGCGGCGACCCGCTGCTGTGGCAGCACCTGTTCTGGTTCTTCGGCCATCCCGAGGTCTACATCATCTTCCTGCCGGCCGCCGGACTGGTGTCGATGATGGTGCCGGCGCTCGCCCGCCACACCCTGGTGGGGCACCGCTGGATCGTGCTGGCGGTGGTGGGCACCGGCTTCATCAGCTTCGGGCTGTGGGTGCACCACATGTTCGCCACCGGCATCCCCGCCCTGTCGCTGGCCTTCTTCTCCGCCGCCAGCATGGCCGTGTCGATCCCCAGCGGCATCCAGGTCTTCGCCTGGATCGCCACCTTCGGCAAGGGCGTCATCCGCTGGACCGTGCCGACCCTGTTCGTGCTGGGATTCCTCTTCATCTTCGTGCTCGGCGGCCTCACCGGGGTGATGGTGGCGGTCATCCCCTTCGACTGGCAGGTGCACGACAGCTACTTCGTGGTGGCGCACTTCCACTACGTGCTGATCGGCGGCATGGTGTTCCCGCTGTTCGCCGCCCTCTACTACTGGTGGCCGACCCTGAACGGCGAGCCGCTGTCGCACCGGCTCGGCGTGTGGGCGTTCTGGCTGATGTTCGCCGGCTTCAACATCGCCTTCTTCCCCATGCACCTGACCGGGCTGCTCGGCATGCCGCGGCGGGTCTACACCTATCCCACCGGCCTCGGCTGGGACTGGCTCAACCTGATCTCCACCGCCGGCTCGTTCGTGCTGGCGGCCGGGGTGGTGCTGGTGCTCATCGACATGGCCCGGCGCTTCCGCATGGGCGGTAAGGTCAACGCCAACCCGTGGGACGCCGCGACCCTGGAGTGGCTGCCCCTCGACAACTACGCCGCCCGCTCGATCCCCCGCGTCGACAGCCTCTACCCGCTGTGGGACCAGCCGGGCCTGGCGGACGAGGTGGACCGCGGCCAGCACTTCCTGCCCGACGCCCCGACGGGCGGGCGCGAGACCATCATCACCAGCCCGGTCGACGCCAAGCCCCAGTACGTCATGCGCATCCCCGGGCCGAGCTGGGCCGCCCCCGCCGCGGCGGTGGCGACGGCGGTGCATTTCCTGCTGCTGACCTTCAAGCTGGTGATCCCGGCGGCGGCGGCCGGCGTCGTCGCGATCCTGGCGATCTGCGTCTGGCTGTGGCGCGGCTCCGACCACGGCGAGGACGAGCGGCCGGTCGACGTCGGCGGCGGCATCCGCCTGCCGGTCGGCGCCCACGGCCCGATGTCCCATTCCTGGTGGGCGCTGGTGGTGCTGATGCTGGTCGATGCCGCCGCCTTCGTGTCGCTGCTGTGGGCCTACTTCTTCCTGTGGACGGTCAGCCCCGACGTGTGGCCGGCCGACGGCGCCCGCGTCGCCCCCCTGTGGTGGCTCGGCGCCGGCCTCGCCCTGTGGGCGGCGGCGAGCGCCGCCCTCGTCTGGGCCGGCCGCGCCCTGGGCCGGAACGGGCACGGGACGGTGCGGGCCGCCCTGCTGGCCGGCCTCGTGCTGATGGCCGCCGCCTTCGCCGCCAGCCTCTACCCGCACTGGCGGGTGGCGGGGCTGGTCCCCTCGGAGGACGCCTACGCCGCCATCGTCTTCGCCATCCTGTGCTGGCAGGGCTTCCACGTCGGCGTGCTGACGGTGATGGCGCTCTACACGCTGGCGCGCTCGGCCTGCGGCCTGCTGCACGCCCGGCGCCGCCTGACGTTCGACAACACCATGCTGCTCTGGCACTACATGGCGGGACAGGGGATCACGGCGCTGCTGGTGCTCCACCTGTTCCCCCGCGCCGCCGGGTAGGGGGGCCCATGCGATCGCGACGCTTCGCCGGCCTGCTGGCCGGCATGATGGCCGGGTTGCTGATCTGGGCCGCCCACCTCGCCGTCGTCTACGCCTTCACCGCGCTGGGTTGCGCACGCGGCTTCGCCGGGGCGACCCTGTTCGGCATCGGCCTGGTGCCCGCCGGGGTCGCCCTGGCGACCCTGCTGGCGCTGGCCGCCGCCGGCCTTGTCGCCGTGCGGGCCTGGCGCGGCCCCTGGCCGGCGGCGGGCGCCTCCGGCGAGGCCGGCGGCTTCGTGCGCTGGATGACGGCGGCCTTCGCCGGCCTGTCGTGGTTGGCGATCCTGTGGATCGGCCTGCCGGCGCTGCAGGTCCCGGCGTGCGGCTGAACGCGCGAGCACGAGCTTGGGAATTCTCGGCGGACTCCGCTGTTGCATGGGGGAGAGCGACATCCGAACCGGGAGTTTGACCATGTCCGTGAAGACCCTGCTGACCGCCGCCGCCACCGCCGCCCTGCTGAGCGCCGCGCCGGCGCTGGCCCAGACGACGCTCGATCCGGCGGCGCCGACGGTGGCCCCCTCGGCGGCTCCCTCGGCCGGCATGGCGGCCGGCGGCGATCTCGACCCCATGCTGATGCAGCAGCGCATCGACGACCTCGAGGACGCCGACGTCTACGGCGCCGACGGCAAGGAGATCGGCGAGATCGAGGAGATCGTCCGCCGCGACGGCCAGCTCTACGCCGTCTTCGACGCCGACGAGTTCCTCGACACCAGCGACCGCGACTTCGCCATTCCGCTCGACCACTTCCGCTATGTGAACGAGCGCCTGACCCTGCCGCTGACGGAGGAGCAGGTCGACGCGCTCCAGGAGTTCAAGAAGGGCGACTTCGAGGACTACGCCGAGGAGCACGACATGACCGTCGGCGACCTCTACGGCGCCCGCTGATACGGCGCCCGCTGAGCCGCACCGCCGCCGGCGCCCCGCCCTTGGGCATAGGACTGCCGGCCTAGACCCAATTGACGGCGCCTTACCCGCTTTGGAGCGCTGATCGACGGGGCCGCCGGTGGTATGGATGGGTGCGGGGACTGCCAGCGGGACTCCTCCGGCAGGGGCGGCCCCGCACGAAACGGCCGGACAAAACCGGCCGTTTCGCGTTTTCCGGGGCGTTCCCGGGACGACGGCGCCGCCCGGCGCGCCGTCGGCAAGGACCAGGGAGGACCCATGAGGCAGGCTGCCGTCACCGCCCCATCCACCAGGCTCCGGCCGCGTACGGAGGAGGCCGCTCCGGCCCTCGCCGAACGGTTCCGCCAGGTGCGCGACACCACCGAGGCGTTGGCCCGCGATCTCACGGCGGAGGACCAGACGGTCCAGCCCATGCCGGACGCCAGCCCGGCCAAATGGCACCGCGCCCACACCACCTGGTTCTTCGAGACCTTCGTCCTCGGCCCGCACGCCGCCGGCTACCGGCCGTTCGACCCCGACTACGCCTACCTCTTCAATTCCTATTACGAGGCCGCCGGTCCGCGCCACGCCCGGCCGCGGCGCGGCATGATCACCCGGCCCGGCATCGCCGCGATCGCCGCCTACCGCGCCCACGTCGACGCGGCGATGCTGCGCTTCCTGGAGGACGCCGACCGCGCAGCGCCGCTCGTCCCGCTGGTCACGCTCGGCCTCGCCCACGAGGAGCAGCACCAGGAGCTGCTGCTGATGGACATCCTGTCGCTGTTCGCCGAGAACCCGCTGCGGCCGGCCTACCGCACGGACCGGCCGGAGCCGCCCGCGGCCGGGGGTGCCGGCCGCTGGCTGGCCTTCGACGGCGGCGTCCGCCGCATCGGCCACGGCGGCGACGGCTTCGCCTTCGACAACGAGGGGCCGCGCCACGAGGTGCTGCTGCAGCCGTTCCGCCTGTTCTCGCGGCCGGTGACCAACGGCGCCTGGAAGGCGTTCATCGCCGACGGCGGCTACGCCACGCCGACGCTGTGGCTGTCCGACGGCTGGGCCGCGGTGCAGGCCCAGGACTGGACCGCCCCCGGCTATTGGCGCCAGCGCGACGGCGTCTGGCACGTCATGACGCTGGGCGGCGAGGTGCCGGTGGCCGACGACGCCCCGGTGTGCCACGTCAGCCTCTACGAGGCCGACGCCTTCGCCCGCTGGGCCGGCGCGCGCCTGCCCACCGAGGCGGAGTGGGAGGTGGCGGCGGCCGGCCTGCCGGCGGTCGGCAACACGCTGGGCCGCGGCCACCTGCACCCGGTGCCCGACGCCGCCGCGGACGATGGGCGCCCGGTGCAGATGTTCGGCGACGTCTGGGAATGGACCGCCAGCGCCTACGCCCGCTACCCCGGCTTCCGCCCGGCCGCCGGCGCCGTCGGCGAGTACAACGGCAAGTTCATGGCCAACCAGTTCGTCCTGCGCGGCGGCTGTTGCGTCACGCCGGACGGCCATGCGCGGGCCACCTACCGCAACTTCTTCTACCCGCACCAGCGCTGGATGTTCGCCGGCCTGCGCCTGGCGGAGGACGCGTGATGGACGGCTTCGTTCCCGCCCCCGCCGCCGGCTTCCTGAGCGACGTGCTGGACGGCCTGGCGCGGCCGCACAAGGCGCTGCCCAGCAAGTACTTCTACGACCGCCGCGGCTCCGCCCTGTTCGACGCGATCTGCGAGCTGGAGGAGTACTATCCCACCCGCACCGAGATGGCGCTGCTGCGCCGCCACGCCGCCGACGTCGCCGCCTTCGCCGGCCCGGCGGCGACGGTGGTCGAGCTGGGCAGCGGCTCCAGCGTCAAGGTCCGCCTGCTGCTCGACGCGCTGGAGGCGCCGGCCGCCTACGTGCCGGTCGACATCTCCCACGACCACATGGTGGCCGCCGCGGCGCGCCTGGCCGAGGACTATCCCGGCCTGGCGGTCACCCCGGTGACGGCCGACTACGCCGCCGGCTTCACCCTGCCCGGGGGCGTGGCGCCGCAGCGCACCCTGGCCTTCTTTCCCGGCTCCACCATCGGCAACTTCACGCCACCCGAGGCGGGCGCCTTCCTGGAGCGCCTCGGCCGCCGGCTGGGCGCCGGCAGCCGCCTCGTCATCGGCGTCGACCGCAGGAAGGACCGCGCCGTGCTGGAGGCCGCCTACGACGACGCCCGCGGCGTCACCGCCGCCTTCAACCTGAACCTGCTGGCCCGCATCAACCGGGAGCTGGACGGCACCTTCGATCTCGACGGCTTCGCCCACCGCGCCGTCTACGACGAGGAGCGCGGCCGCATCGAGATGCACCTGGTCAGCCGCCGCGCCCAGACCGCCACCGTCGCCGGACAGCCCGTGCGCTTCGCCGCGGGCGAGAGCATCCTCACCGAGATCTCGTGCAAGTACGCGGTGCACGAGTTCCGCGCCCTCGCCGAGGCCGCGGGCTGGCGGACGTGCTGCGTGTGGACCGACGCGCAGGCGCTGTTCGCCGTCTACGCCCTGGTCTGGGAGGATGGGGTCCGGGAGAACGGGGTCCGGGCGGACGGGTGACCGGGTCCCGGGCCGCCCCTCAGCCTTCGCGGTGGCGGTCGGCGATCGGCCGGGCGTACTGCAGCTCGATGTCCCAGGGGAAGTGGATCCAGGTGTCCTGGCTCACCTCGGTGATGAAGGTGTCGACCAGCGGCCGGCCCGCCGGCTTGGCGTAGATGGTGGCGAAATGCGCCTTGGGCAGCATGGCGCGCACCACGTGGGCCGTCTTGCCCGTGTCGACGAGGTCGTCGATGATCAGCCAGCCCTCCCCTTCGCCTTCCACGCCCTTCAGCACGCGGGCGTCGCGCTGCTGCTGGTGGTCGTAGGTGGACACGCAGATCGTGTCGATCAGGCGGATCTCCAGCTCGCGGGCGATGATCGCCGCGGGCACCAGCCCGCCGCGGGTGACGGCGACGATGCCCTTCCACGGCCCCTTGTCGATGAGGCGCCAGGCCAGCGCCTTGGCGTTGCGGTGCAACTCTTCCCACGAGACCGGGAAATGACGGTTGAAGGGGATGTTTTCGGCCACGATCCAGCACTCCGGAAACCAGTGGGCCGCCTTATAGCCGAAGCGCCGCACCGCGTCCATCGGCCGCCGTCATTTTCTGCCCCGGGCCCACCGGAAAAGGCTTGCGCCCGTCCGGCCCTTTGAGTAACGTGCCGGCCTCCGACGGGGACGCCCCCGGCGGACGTGAAAGACAGCGCGCCCGTAGCTCAGCTGGATAGAGCACCAGACTACGAATCTGGGGGTCAGGAGTTCGAATCTCTTCGGGCGCGCCACTTTCCCTCCCCTGAAATCGCTCCCCTGAAAATCGATGGTTCGCCAGGCGCCGGCCGAATGGTCGGGCGCCGTCGTCGCGTTCGCTTGGGTCCACGGCGGCAGGCCTGCGCGCAGCTCGGTGCGATCCCCGACGCCCCCGGGCCCGCCATTCCGCGGCCTCATCAGCCGGCGGCCGAGACGGCGCGCTCGTCCCGAGGGTGGCTCCGGCGCAACCGCGCCATGTCCCGGGACGGCGGCAGACCAAATTGCCGGGCGTACTCCCGGCTGAACTGGTTGGGGCTTTCATAGCCGACATCGAAGGCGACGGCGGTGGTGTTGCCTTCGCCGGCCATCAGCAGCGACCGCGCATGCAACAGGCGGACACGCTTCTGATACTGGAGCGGGCTCAACGCCGTCACCGCCTTGAAATGGCGGTGGAAAGCGGAAACGCTGAGGGCCGCCATCCCCGCCAGGGCCTCGACACGCAGAGGCTCGGTGAAGTTCTCCCTGATCCACCGGATGGTGACGCCGATCCGCGAAAGAGCGGTGTCGGGGGTCGCAATGTCACGCAGCATCCAGCCGAGCGGCCCCTGCAGCACGCGGAAGAGAATTTCGCGCTCGTAGGCCGGAGCAAGGGCGGCGACTTCGTTCGGACGCTCCATCAGGCGCAGCATGCGAAGCCAGGCGTCAAGCAGCTCCGGGGTGACCGGCGCGACCGAGAAGCCGGGGCTGTAGAGCTCGCCTCCGGCAGGTTTGGGCAGGTCCGCCAGCAGATTGGCGACGATCGGCGGCTCCAGCGTCAGGCTGATCGCCAGATAGGGGGCTCCGTCATCGGAGGGATGCACGCTGCCGACCGCCGGCAGGTCGACCGACATCACGAAATAGGTTGCCGGATCATAGCGGAACGTGCGGTCGCCGACCGCCATCGTCTTCGATCCCGTCAAGATCAGGTTCACCATGGGATCGTAGACGGCGGCAAGCTGATGCTCGGGAATCCGTCCCTGCACCATGGCGACGCGCGGAATACCGGTCTCGGTCCGACGGTTCTCCGCCCGGGACGCCAATCGCCTGAGTTCCTGAAGCTCCGTGTCCATCGGCATCGTTGTTCCACAGGGGCCGTCAGCCGATCAACGGGAAAGCAGGAACAGGCAAGATCCGAAGAGGATCGTGCGAGCGGCGGCGCGGGCTTCGCGGCTATGACTTGCTCATGCCATCGAAGGAACGCGAAATGAGCATCGTCATCATCACCGGCGGCAGCCGCAGCCGCGGCGCGAGCGCCGCGATCCGGTGCGCCAGGCCCGGCATGGGCGTCATCCTCACCGACAACGGCAACAGGGAAGCGGCGGCGAGGCCGTCAGCGCGATCGCGGCCGGCGCGAGCGGGATCCATCCACCCGGGCCGCAGCTTGACGACGATCCCCGCGACGACACGGCGCAAGTCCGGGACCTGGACGGCCACGGCCTCGAACTCGTCTGCAAGGGTTGGCAGCATGGGCAGCATGGAAGGTGACGCGACGGCCGCCGGCACCCTGCGCGCGGCGGCAGATGCCCTGATCGCCGCGACCAACGCCTTCGACGCCGACACCGCGGTGACCTTGTTCGCGCCGGATGCAGTGATCGACGACCCATCGACCGGCCACCGCTTCGATGGTCATGCCGGCATCCGCGCGTACATCGAGAGGTATTTCGTCGGCCATCGCACGGTCACCCGCATCCTCTCGATCGACCGCATCGGCGACGGCCAAGCGCGCGTGCGGGTCGATTTCACGGGGGACTTCGGTCACGAGATCGGCCGTCTGGACATCTCCATCGATGCCGACGGGCTGATCGTCCGCATCGACGCCGATCTCGAGTGACCCGACCAGGAAAGCAGCATCGGCATGAAAACACTGATGATCTATGGCGCCACCGGCTACACCGGTCGCATGGCCGCCCAGCACGCAAGGGCCGCTGGCCTTCCGCTCGTCCTCGCGGGCCGAACGGCCGACCCCCTTGCCGAACTCGCTGCCGCGCTCGGGGTGGACCACCGGGTCTTCGGCCTCGACGAGGACAGTGCCATCGACGCGGCGCTCTCGGACGTCTCGGTCCTCCTCAACTGCGCCGGTCCTTACATGCGCACCGCCGGGCCGCTCATGCGGGCGGCCATCCGCAACGGCGTCCATTACCTCGACACGGCCGCCGAACTGGACAGCTATCGTCTGGCGGAACGGTGGGATGCCGCGGCCGAGGCCGCCGGCGTCATGCTGCTGCCGGGAAGCGGCGGAAGCGTCGCGATGCTCGGCTGCCTTGCCGGCCACACGGCGGGCCGCGTCGAGACACCGCGAAGGATCGCCGTCGCGCTGCATGTCTCCGGCTCGCTGTCGCGCGGTTCGGCGATCAGCGCGCGCGAGAACATCTCGACGGAAACGCTGGTCCGCAAGGACGGAAGGCTGGTCGCTCGCGGCGCCCATCATCTGGTTCCGTTCGACTTCGGGCATGGGCCGGTCCCCTGCGTCCCCGTGACGCTGCCCGACGTCATCACCATCGGCCGGACGACCGGCGTACCCGATGTCGAAACCTTCGTGCACGTCCCGGGGAACGCGTTCCCGCAAGGGGATCTCTCGGCACTTCCCGACGGGCCGACCGCGGAGGAGCGGGATGCCAACCGGTATCTCGCCGCGGCGGAGGTCGCCGGAGCCGACGGCACCCTCGTCCGTTCGGTGCTCGACACGGTGAACGGATACACGTTCACGCCGCTGGCCGCGGCCGAGGCGGCACGGCGCGTGCTCGCCGACGACGTCCGTGCCGGTTTCCAGACGCCGGCCGGCCTGTTCGGCAACGGTTTCGCCGAGACCATCGCCGACACGCGCATCGTCGATTCAGGGGAGGCATCATGCTGATCGATCACATCGAGATTCCGGTGACCGATCCCGACGCGGCTCGGCTGTTCTACGAGGCGGCCCTCGCGCCGCTCGGCGTGACGTGCGTCCTGTCGGTTGCCGCCAGGCACTCGGCCGGCCGCCCCCCGCGCCATGGAATGGGGCGCGACGGCTATCCGTGTCTCTGGCTGCACGGCGGTGAGGCCGTGCGGGGCGGACTGCACATCGCCTTTGCCGCGCCCGACCGGGCGACGGTCGATGCCTGCCACGCGGCGGCCCTCGTCGCCGGCGGGCGGGACAACGGCCCGCCCGGTGTCCGTACCCGCTATCACCCGACCTACTACGCAGCCTACGTGCTCGACGCCGACGGCAACAACATCGAGATCGTCTGCCAGGCCGGGTGATCGCCGCCGCACGGGATGACGAACGCGTCGTGTTCGTCTTCACCGGGCGCTGCCGGCCAAACCCGCCCATGCTGACCGGCGGGCCGAGAGGAACTCGAACTCTTCCAGGGGAGGGCTGCAGCGCCGCCGCGGTTGCCGTCGTCACCCGGTGCGGCGCGCCACCTTCCCCCTTCGGACCGACGGGCCGGCCTCCCCCTATAGCTCCAGGGTCCAGGTCTGCCCGACGAGGTCGGCGCCGAAGGAGCGGTGGCGTTCCTCCTGCACCAGGCGGAACCCGGCGGCCTGGTAGATGCGCCACGCCGACACCAGGATGTCGTTGGTCCACAGGGTCAGCGTCCGGTAGCCGCGCTCGCGGGCGAAGGCGATGCACTCCTCCACCAGCCGGCGGCCGATGCCGAGGCCGCGGGCCGACCGCTCGACGTAGAGCAGGCGCAGCTTGGCGACCTCGTCGCTGTGGCGCACCAGGAAGACGCTGCCGACCACCGCACCGTCGCGCTCGGCGATCCAGGCGCGCTCGCGCTGCGGATCGAAGCCGCGCAGGAACTGGGCGAGGATCTCGGCGACCAGCGCCTCGAAGCTGTCGTCCCAGCCGTACTCCTCGGCGTAGAGGACCGCCTGGCGGTGGACGACCCAGCCGATGTCGCCGGGCCGGTGGGGGCGCAGCAGGAACGGCGGGTCGTCCGCCGGGCCTTCGTCGAGCAGGCGCTGCACCGTGCCCATCGCCGCCACCAGCCGCGCCCGGTCGGCCGCCGGCAGCCGCCCGAGCAGGGCGGCGACCTCGTCGTGGGAGGCCCGGTTCAGCGGCGCGAAGGCGGCGTGGCCCGCCGGGGTCAGCGCCAGCACCGTCTGCCGCCCGTCGTCGGGGGCCGGCGTCCGGGTCAGCAGCCCCTGCCCCTCGAAGCCCTTGAGGATGCGGCTGAGGTAGCCGGCGTCGAGGCCCAGCTCGCGGCCCAGGCCGCTGGCGGTGAGGCCGTCGCGGTGGGCCAGCTCGTAGAGGACGCGGGCCTGGGCCAGGGTGAACGGGCTCTTCAGCAGCCCCTCGTCGAGCACGCCGATCTGGCGCGTGTAGAACCGCGTGAACGACCGCACCGCCGCGATCTGCTCGTCCGACGCCTTGCCCTCGTCCGCCATGGTGACCTCCCCGTCCCGTCGCACGAAGGGTCGGACAAAAACTTGACGGAGTCAACCAAATCCCGTGGCGGAGATCCCGCAGCGGACATCCCATGACCGACGCTACGGCTCGGTCGGCTGGCTGCCGGTGCGGTTCTCGGCGTAGCGGCAGAGCACCGACGGCAGCGCCGGCAGCCATCCCGCCCGCCGGCGGTCCCAGGCCTCGTAGGTCGGCGCCCAGGCGTCGGCGTCGTCCAGCGAGCCGAGGAACAGTTCGATCTCGTCCGTTCCCTCCTCGCGGTAGAACACCGGCGACCCGCAGGCCTGGCAGAAATGGCGCCGCCCCCGCTCCGACGAGCGGTAGACGGCGACGGGGCCGCCGACGATCCGCACCTGGTCGCGGGCGAACACGGCGAACGCGTTGAAGGGCGTTCCGTGGCGTTTGCGACATGTGGCGCAGTGGCACAGGCCGACGCGGCGCGGTTCGCCCAGCGCCTCGACGCGGACGGCGCCGCAGGCGCAGCCGCCGCTGCGCGGCGGCCCGGCCGCGGGATGGTTGGCGGGATCGGTGATGCCCATGGTCTCCTCCTCTCCGGCGTGTCGGATAAACACCCGGCGAAGCGGTTGGATGCACGGTCGAATCGGCCGATCGGCCTAACCAATCCACGCAGGCCCGCGTGGCGTATACCGGAGTGCCGGTTGGCAATCCCGGAAGGGCGGGCTAGTCTCCGCCACCGCCGAAGCCTCGTCTACCACTGCCGACGGGATCCCGATGTCTCGAACCAGCACCCGCTGGATTGGCGGCCTGGCCGCCCTGTTCCTGTTCCTCCTGTCCCTTGCCGGCTCGGCAACGCCGGCCCCGGCGCAGGTGCCCGGCCTGCCCTCGCCCGCCGCCCCGGCCGCGGAGGAGCCCGCCGCGCCGGCCGATCCCGGCGTCCTCCAGATCGAAGCGATGATCAAGACGCTGGAGGACCCCGTCGCCCGCGAACGGCTGGTGGAACAGCTCCGCCTCCTGCTGGCAGCCCGCGCCGCGCCGGAGGCGGCGGCCGAGCAAGCGCAGGCGGCGGTGCCGCTGCCCGAGACGCTGGGGGGGCGCATCCTTGCCTTCCTGGCCCAGCGGCTCGACCTGCTGAGCGGCCAGATCGTCGCCATCACCGCCGCCTTCTCCGACCTTCCCTCGGTCGTCGACTGGCTGCAGCGGCAAGGCACCGACCCGTCGGCGCGCGACCGCTGGGTCGAGCTGGCGGGCGAGCTGATCCTGATCGTCGCCGCCGGCCTGGTGCTGCAGAGCTTCACGCGCTGGCTGCTGCTGCGTCCGCGCCGCGCCATCGAGGGGCGGCACTACGGCGTGCCGCTCGCCCGCCTTCCCTTCCTGTTCCTGCGCACCCTGCTGGAGCTGGCGCCCATCGTCGCCTTCGCCATGCTCGGCTACGGGCTGCTCACCGTCAGCGCCCCGGCGCCGCGGGTGCGGCTGGTGGCGCTGGCCTTCATCAACGCCACGGTGATCTTCCAGGTGGCGATGGTGGTCGCCAGCTTCGCCTTCGCGCCGACGGCGCCGGGGCTGCGGCTGCTGCGCATGCGCGACGAGACCGCCGCCTACGCCTACATCTGGATGCGCCGGCTGTTCGCCGTCGGCGTCTACGGCTATTTCCTGGCCGAAGGCGCCTACGTGCTGGGGCTGCCGCTCGGCGCCTACGGGGCGGTGCTGAAGCTGCTCGGCCTGATCATCGCCGCCATGCTGATCGTGCTGATCCTGCAGAACCGCACGGCGGTGGCCGACTGGCTGCGCGGCAACCCGCTGTCGGGCGGCGATCCCGCCGCCGCCGCCGAGCGCGAGGCCGAGGGCGGCCGCGCCGTGCTCCGCTCCGCCCGGCGCCGCTTCGCCGACGTCTGGCACGTGCTGGCGATCCTCTACGTGATCGTCGCGTTCGGCGCCTGGATGCTGAACGTCTACGAAGGGTTCGAATACCTGGCGCGGGCGACGGTCATCACCCTGCTGGTGCTGGTGGCGACCCGCCTGCTGGTCACCGCCGTCGACCGCCTGCTGCGCCGCGGCTTCCGGGTGTCGCCGGAATGGCGCGAGCAGTTCCCCGGACTGGAGGAGCGCGCCAACCGCTACGTGCCGATCCTGCACACCGTGCTGAAGTCGACGATCTGGACGATCGCCGTCATCTCGCTGCTCGACGCCTGGGGCATCGACGCCGTCGCCTGGCTGTCGACGCCCGTGGGGCAGCGCGTGCTGGCCAGCACGGTGACGATCGCCCTGGTCCTGGTCGGCGCCATCGTCGCCTGGGAGATGGTGAGCGCGGCGATCGAGCACTACCTGCTGCCGCGCGAGGCGCGCGGCACCCGCATCGAGCGCTCGGCCCGCACCCGCACCCTGCTGCCGCTGCTGCGCAACGCCTTCCTGGTGCTGCTGGTGATCGTCGTCGGGCTGATCGTCCTGTCGGAGCTGGGCGTCAACATCGCGCCGCTGCTGGCCGGTGCCGGCGTCGTCGGCCTGGCCATCGGCTTCGGCTCGCAGACCCTGGTCAAGGACGTCATCACCGGCCTCTTCATCCTCTTCGAGGACACCATCTCGGTCGGCGACGTGGTCGAGGTGGCCGGCCATTCCGGCGTGGTCGAGGCCATCTCCATCCGCACCATCCGCCTGCGCGACCTGGCGGGCAGCGTCCATTCCATTCCCTTCAGCGCCGTCACCACCATCAAGAACCTGACGAAGGACTTCTCCTACGCCGTGTTCGACGTCAGCGTCAGCTACCGCGACGACGCCGACCACGTCATCGAGGTGCTGAAGCAGGTGGGCGCCGAGATCCAGCAGATCCCGGATTTCCGCTACGACATCCTGGAGCCGCTGGAGATCCTCGGCGTCGACTCCTTCGCCGCCTCCTCCGTCGTCGTCAAGGCCCGCTTCAAGACCCGGCCGAGCAAGCAGTGGAACGTCATGCGCGCCTTCAACAAGCACATGAAGAAGCGCTTCGAGGAGGCGGGGATCACCATCCCCTTCCCCCACGTCAACCTGGTGCTGGACCGCGACAACCGGCCCCTCCCCACCACGGTGCTGCCGGACCCGGCCGGGGACGCCGCCGCGGCGCAGCAACCCGACCGCGAGGCGGCGGCGACGGAGCCTCAGGTCACCCGCGCCGTCCGGTGACGGGGGTCGAGCAGGTCGCGCAGCCCGTCGCCCAGCAGGTTGAGCCCGAGCACCGCCACGGCGATGGCCGCTCCCGGGAAGACCGCCTGCAGCGGGCTGGTGAACAGGTGGGTCTGGGCATCGCCCAGCATCCGCCCCCAGCTCGGCGCCGGCGGCTGCACGCCGAGGCCGAGGTAGCTCAGCGCCGCCTCGTTGAGGATGGCGACGGCGAACAGGATGGTGGCCTGCACGGCCACCACCCCGGCGACGTTGGGCAGCACGTGCACCAGCGTCACCGAGGCCGGGCCGCGGCCCAGCGCCAGGGCGGCGCGCACGAACTCGCGCCGCCACACCGCGCGGGCGGCGCCGCGGGTCACCCGCGCCAGCACGGCGACGTTGAACAGGCCGAGCGCCAGGACGGCGCCGGGTTCCCCCGGCCCCAGCAGGGCCGCCAGCAGGATCGCCGTCAGCACGGCGGGGAAGGCGAACAGCAGGTCGGCGGCGCGCGCCACCGCCTCGTCCCGCCAGCCGGGCCAGGCCGCCGCGGCGAGACCGAGCGGCACGCCGGCGGCGAGGCCGAGCGCCACCGCCGCCCCCGCCACCGCCAGGGAATGGCGCGCCCCCACCATCAGCATGGACAGCACGTCGCGGCCGAAATGGTCGGTCCCCAGCCAGTGTCCCGGCCCCGGCGGGCGGAGGCGGGCGGCGATGCGGATGCGCCCGGGGTCGTCGGGCGTCCACACCAGCGACAGGGCGGCGACCGCCGCCACCAGCGCCGTCAGCGCCAGCCCAGCGGTCAGGCTGGGCGGCCAGCGCCGCCGGCCGGCGGCGGCCGTCCTCACGCCCGGCTCCGCGGCCGTGGGTCGAGGGCGGCGTGGGCCACGTCGACAAGGGCGCTGACGGCGACGACGAAGACCGCCAGCAGGACCACCACGTCGCGCACCACCACGAGGTCGCGCTGACCGACCGCCTGATAGACCAGCCGCCCCAGGCCGGGGAGCTGGAACACGTTCTCCACCACCACGGCACCCGCCACCAGGAAGGCGAACTGCAAGCCGAGCACGGTCGCCACCGGCACCAGGGCGTTGGGCAGGACGTGGCGGACCATGACGGCGGCGTGTCCCAGGCCCTTGGCGCGGGCGGTGCGCACGAAGTCCTCGCGCAGCGTGTCGAGCAGGGCGGCGCGGGCCACCCGCGCCAGGATCGCCGCCTCCGGCAGGGCCAGCGCCACCGCCGGCAGCAGCAGCGCCGTCGCCGCCGGGCCGACGCCGGCCCGCCAGCCGGGAAAGCCGCCCGACGGCAGCCAGCCCAGCCCGACCGAGAAGACGAGGATCAGCACGATGGCGAACCAGAAGCTGGGCACGGCGACGCCGAGCTGGCCGAACGCCATCACCGCCCAGTCCCCCGGCCGCTCGTGGCGGGACGCCGCCAGCAGGCCGAGCGGCAGCGCCAGCACGGTCGACAGCGCCAGGGCGCCGAGCGCCAGCGGCACGGTGACGACCAGCCGCTCGGCCACCAGCTCGGCCACCGGGCGATGGTAGGTGAGGCTGGTGCCGAGCTCGCCGGCGGCCAGCCCGGCGACCCAGGCGGCGTAGCGCACCGGCGCCGGCCGGTCGAGGCCGAGCTCGGCGCGCAGCGCCGCCAGCGTGTCGGGTCGCGCCTCGGCGCCCAGCATCAGGAGGGCCGGGTCGCCGGGCACCACCTCCAGCACCACGAACACCGCCACCGTGGCGAGCCATGCGGTGAGGACGAGCGACAGCAGGCGGCGGACGACGAAGACGATCAACGGCCGGACCCCGTGCGGAGGGAAGCCCGCGTCACTCCGCCCAGTGGACCGCGGTGACGTCGTTGGCCTGCAGGGGACGGTTGGCCCAGGTGCCGCGCACCCCGGCCTTCTCCACGGTGACGACCGGCAGCTGGAACAGGAAGTCGTTCGCCGCGTCCTCGGCGAGGATGCGCTGCGCCAGCCCGTAGAGCTCGCGGCGGCGCCCCTCGTCGAGCGTGCGCTCCAGCTCGGCCGTCACCGCGTCGAAGCGCTCGCTGCGGTAGCCGAAGTAGTAGTCGGGCCGGGCGTAGATGTCGATGTCCAGCGGCTCGGTGTGGGCGATCACCGTGAGGTCGAAGTCCTTGCCGCGGAACACCCGCTCCAGCCAGGGCGCCCATTCCACGTTCTGGATGGCGACGCGGACGCCGACCTCGGCGAGCATGGCGGCGATCAGCTCGCCGGAGCGGCGGGCGTAGGCGGGCGGCGGCAGCACCAGGGTGGCGTCGAAGCCGTCGGGGTAGCCGGCTTCGGCCAGCAGCGTCCGCGCCTTCTGCGGGTCGTAGGGGTAGAGGCCGGTCAGATCGACGTAGCCGGCGCGGTGCGGCGCGAAGTGGCTGCCGATCGGCGTGGCGAGGCCGTAGGTGACGCCCTCGACCAAGGCCTTGCGGTCGATGGCGTGGGCCAGCGCCCGGCGCACCCGGACGTCGGCGAAGGGCTTGCGGGCGTTGTTGACGGCCATCAGCGTCTCGCCCTCGCCGGTGCCCACCGTCACCCGGAACGACGGATCGTTACGGAAGCGGTCCAACGCTTCGTAGGAGCTGAACTGGGGAAAGCTGTCGATGTCGCCCGCCATCAGCGCCGCGACCTGCGCGGCGGGATCGGAAACGAACCGGAACGAGACGCGGTCGAGCGCCGGCGGGGGCCCGTCGTAGTCGGGGTTGCGCACCAGCTCGACGCGGTCGCCGGCGGCCCAGCGGTCGAAGCGGAAGGGACCGGTGCCCACCGGGTGCTGCTTGTTGCCGGCGGCACTCTCCGGCGCCACGATGACCGCGTCGCCCTGGGCCATGTGGAAGAGGAACAGCCCGTCGGGCCGCTTGAGGCGCACCACCACGGTCTGCGGGTCGGGCGTCTCGACGGCGTCGATGGAGGCGAAATAGCCCTTCTGGGCGTTGACCGAGTCCGGCCCGCGGGCGCGGTCGAAGGTGAACTTGACGTCGCCGGAGTCGGCGGTGGTCCCGTCATGGAAGCGCGCGCCGGGGCGCAGCCGGAAGGTGTAGGCGAGGCCGTCCTCGGAGACGCTCCACTCCTGGGCCAGCGCGTAGACGAGCTGGCCGTCGGCGTCGACGCGCAGCAGCGGCTCGAAGACGTTGGCGTAGACCACCTCGTCGATGGCGCCGGCGGCGCCGGCCGTGGGGTCGAGGTGCGGCGGCTCGAGGTGCATGCCGACCACCAGATCCTTGCGCGGCTCGGCCGCGGCGGGCCCGCCCGCCAGCGCCACCAGCGCCGCCAGCGCCGCCGCGGCCACCCCGCGCGCCGCCCGCGCGCCGAACCTCCCACCCCGCATGCCGATCCCCTCCCCTCCTGCCGGTTGGCGCGGATGATGCGGCGCGCAGGGCGGGAGTTCAAGGCCGGAGGGCTGCGGCAGGATAGCGTTCTCGATATCCGGGAGAGGACCCGAGCCCGTCGGCCAGATAGACGCCGCGCGCCGCCGCCCGCGCCACCACGTCGGCGGCGAGCGCACCGAGGCGGAGCAGATGATAGGGGCGCGGCTCCGGCAGCGGCCGCGTCGCGGTGGCCAGCACGAACAGGGTGTCGCCGTCGAAGGGCGTGTGCACCGGCCGGATCGCCCGGGCCAGCCCGTCGTGGGCCATGGTGGCGACGCGCAGCGCCTCCGCCCGCGTCAGCTCGGCGTTGACCGCCACCACGCCGATCGTGGTGTTCCCGCCGGCCGCCGCGTCGGCGGTCGGCGGCGGCAGGCCGAGGTCGTCTCCCGCCGGGCCGGTGGGAAGCGGCTGGCCGCCGAGCTCGCCCTCCCGCTCCAGCGCCCACGCCCACATCGTCGCCTGCCCCGGCATGACCAGGGAGCCGTACGGGTTGGCGGCGATCAGCGCGCCGACCTGCAGCCCCTCGCCGGTCACCACGGAGGCGCTGCCCAGCCCGCCCTTGAGGTCGCCCGCCTTGGCGCCGAGTCCGGCGCCGGCGTTGCCGAGCCCGATCTCCGGGCCGGCGCCCTCGCAGGCGGCCGCGGCCAGGGCGGCGTAGGGCGGCCGGTCGCCCCACCCCTTGTCGCCGCCGTTCAGCAGATCGAACAGGACCGCGGCCGGCACGATCGGCACGCGGACGCTGCCGACGGCGAACCCCCGCCCCCGCGCGGCGAGCCAGCGCATGGCCCCCTGCGCCGCCTCCAGGCCGAAGGCGGAGCCGCCGGACAGCACCACGGCGTCCACGGCCTGGACGAGGCAGGTGGGATCGAGCGCGTCCGTCTCACGGGTGCCGGGCGCGCCGCCGCGCACGTCGACGGCGGCCAGGGCCGGCCGGTCGGGCAGCACGACGGTCACGCCGCTGCGCACCCGGTGGTCCTCGGCGTTGCCGACCCGGATGCCGTCGACGTCGGTGATGAGGTTGCGCGGCCCGGTCCGGATCACGCCGCCCATGACGGGATCAGCACCCTTCCGCCATGTCGTAGAGGGCGTCCATGTCGGCGATCAGGATCTTGTTGCCTTCCTGGAGCGAGATCACGCCGGCCGTCTTGAGCTGGGTGAAGGTGCGGCTGACCGTCTCCGTGGTCAGGCCGAGATAGTCGGCGATGTCGGCCCGGCTCATCGGCACGTGCACCGGGTTCTCCTTGTGGCCCCGCCGCGCCGCCCGCTGCGACAGCATCAGGAGGAAGGAGCAGATCTTCTCCTTCGCCGTCTTGCGGCCCAGCAGCAGCATCTGGTCCTGCGCCGCCGCCAACTCGTTGGAGGCCATCGAGAACAGGCGGCGCTGCATCTTCGGGAACTCCTCCAGCAGCGCCTCCATCTTCTTGCGGGGGAAGCGGCAGAGGGTGCAGGTGGTCACCGTCTCGGCGGTGTAGGCGTAGCTCTCGTTCACCGTCAGGCCGATGAAGTCGCCGGTGACGAGGAATCCGGTGATCTGCCGCCGCCCGTCGGGCAGCAGCTTGTACAGCTTCACCGTGCCGGAGGTGACGTTGTAGAGGACGTCCGCCGCGTCCCCCTCGCCGAAGATGGTCTGGTTGGCCTCGATGCGGACGGTCTGGAGAATGTCCGCAAGACGGCGCAACTCTTCCGGGTCGAGCGCGGCGCACACCGTCAGGCTGCGCACCGGGCAGGCGCCGCACGGGTTCATGTCGATGGCGGCGCCCTTGTCACGGGCGCGGCCGAGGTCGAACGGGGGCATGGCGGGCTTGGTCCCTTAACCGTCGCCCCATCATGGTCATATTCCCCGGGGATGGCAACCATGCTCGCAGGCATGCCCGCAGGGCCCGCACCGCCGCCTGCCGGGCCGGGCGCCTCAGCGGCCTTCCCCCCGGCGCGCCGGCGGCGCCGGGGCGTCGTCGTCGAAGAGGATGCGGTGGGCGGCGCCGTCGAGGTCGTCGAACTGGCCGGACTTAAGGGCCCACAGGAACGCCCCCAGCCCCAGCAGGCCGAGCGTCAGGGCGATGGAGATCAGGTACAGCAGTTCGGTCATGGCGCGGTTCCCGGACGACCGCCCGGCGGCGGCCGAGCCGCAGGGCGTTGGCGATCACGATGAGCGAGGACGACGACATCGCCAGCGCCGCGAGCAGCGGCGTCAGCAGGCCGGCCATCGCCAGCGGCACGGCGAAGAGGTTGTAGACGATGGCGATGGCGAAATTCTGGCGGACCAGCCGGTCGGCGCGGCGGGCGACGTCGAGCACCTCGGCGATGGGGTGCAGGCGCACCCCCTGGAAGACCACGTCGGCGGCGGTCTGGCTGACGTCCACCGCGGTCGAGGGCGACATGGACACGGTCGCCGCGGCGAGCGCTGGGGCGTCGTTGAGGCCGTCGCCCACCATCAGCACGCGCCGCCCCGCCGCCTGCAGGGCCTGCAGCGCCGCCGTCTTGTCGGCCGGCGTCTGTTCGGCCCGCCAGTCGGCGATGCCGAGCTCCTCCGCCACCGCGGCGACGGCCGCCCGGCGGTCGCCGGAGAGGAGGACGAGGTCGAGGCCGCGCGCCCGCAAGCCGGCGACCACGGCGGCGGCGTCGCTGCGGGGCGCGTCGACGAAGCCGATGCGCAGCGGCACGGCACCCGGCCGGGCCAGCCACAGCTCCGGCCCGGGAGCGCCGGCCGCCGCCGCCACGTCCTCGGCCACCCCGGCGAAGCGGCGGCTGCCGAGCCGCACCTCGCCGGCACCGGTGTCCAGCGCCAGCCCGGCGCCCGGCACCTCCCGCACCCCGTCGGCCACCGGCACGCCGGGCACGGCGCGCACCAGGGCGCGCGCCAGCGGGTGGCGGCTGGCCGCCGCCAGCGCCGCGGCCTGGCGCAGCGCCGCGGGGTCGAGGCCGGCGAGGTGCGGCACCGGCCGCCCCTCGGTCAGCGTGCCGGTCTTGTCGAACACCACGGTGTCGACGGTGGCGAGGCGCTCCAGCGCCGTCGCCGTCTTCAGCAGGATGCCCTGGCGCATCAGCCGGCCCGAGGCGATGACCTGCACCACCGGCACCGCCAGCGCCAGCGCGCAGGGGCAGGTGATGATGAGCACGGCGACCGCGTTCATCAGCGACGCCTGCCACGGCGCCTCCATCAGCAGGGTCCAGCCGAGGAAGGTGACGAGCGCCGCCAGATGGACGACCGGCGCGTAGAGGCGCGACACCCGGTCGGCCACGGCGACGTAGCGGGCGCGGCCCTGCTCGGCCACCTCCATCATGCGGACGATCTCGGCCAGCAGGGTGCCCTCGCCGACCGCCGTCACCGTCAGGCGCAGCGGTGCGGTCAGGTTCAGCATGCCGGCGAACACCCCGTCGCCTGGGCGCACCGCGCCCGGCACGCTCTCGCCGGTGATCAGCGAGGTGTCGAGGTCGGAGACGCCGTCGGCGACGCGGCCGTCGACCGGGATGCGCTCGCCGACGGCGATCAGCACCGTGGCGCCGGGCGCCACCCGCTCCGGCGGGACGATCGCGGTGCGCCCGTCGGGCTGCAGCACGGTGACCGCGGTGGCCTGCAGGCCGAGCAGCTGTTCGGCGGCCGAGCGCGCCCGGCCGCGGGCCCGCTGGTCGAGGTAGCGGCCGATCAGCAGGAAGAACAGCAGCATCACCGCGCCGTCGAAATAGGCATGGGCGCCGCTGTTGACCGTCTCGAACAGGCTCATGGACGTCGCCAGCACGACGCCCAGGGTGATCGGCACGTCCATGTTGGTGCGCCGGCGCGCCAGCGCCTGCACCGCCGAGCGGGCGAAGGGGCGGATGGCGTAGGCGATGGCGGGCAGGCAGATCAGCGCCGACAGCCAGTGCATCAGGTCGCGGGTCGCCGTCCCCATGCCCTGGCTGTGCCCCGCCCACACCGAGACCGACAGCAGCATGACGTTGCCGGCGGCGAAGCCGGCCACCGCCATGGCGCGCAGCAGCTCGGTCTCGGCCTTCTTCTGGGCCGAGCCGAGGCGGTCGGGATCGAAGGGCACGGCGCGGTAGCCCAGCGCCGTGACGGCCGCCATCAGGGTGTTGGCGTCGCTGTCCTGCGGCCGCCAGCGCACGGTGAGGCGGCGCGTCGTCATGTTGAGGCGGGCGTGCTCGACGCCCGGCTGGCGGCCCAGCACCGTCTCGATCAGCCAGACGCAGGCGGCGCACTGCAGCCCGTCGACCATCAGGTGCAGCACCGCCGTGCCGTCCGCCTGGAGGCGGGCGTGGGGCGCGTAGTCGACGGCGGGCGCGTCGGCGTCGGGCCGGATCGGCCGCGCCGTGGGGTCGACGCAGCGGCGCTCGTAGTAGCGCTCCAGCCCGAGGCCGCGCACCATGTCGTAGGCGGCGGCGCAGCCGGCGCAGCAGAACGCGCCGTCCTCGCCCTCGCCAGCGGCCGCCGCCGCGGCGGGAACGCCGGCGGCGAGCGGCTGTCCGCAATGGAGACAATCGGCCATTTACTTGACGAAGATGCGTTGCTGGTCCTGGAAGTCGTCGCCGCCGTGCACGATGGTCAGGCGCATGTCCCACTGCCCGGGCAGCGGCAGCTCCACCGGCTTGGCGTAGCGGCCCTCGCCGAGGTAGGGCAGTTCCGTCTCGAAATCGTGGCCCTCGGCGGTCGGCCGGATGAAGCGCACGGTGACCGTGCTGTCGCGCAGCAGGTTGCCGTGCTTGTCGTGCAGGGTGACGGCGACGATGCCCTTCAGCGCCTCGGTCGGCGCGAAGGCGAGGTCGACCTGCCAGCCGCGCTCGGCCTGGGCGCGGGCCCCCTCCAGGGACTTGTTGTAGAGGATGCCCTTGACGAAGTGGTTCTCCGTCTCCAGGCCGTTGTAGGTCGAGGTGGCGATGTAGACCATGAACCCGTTGGCCGTGAAGACCAGCAGGAAGAAGGCGACGAACAGCCAGGGAATGTACCAGCCGCGGGCCCGCGTGGGGCCCCCGCGGCGGTTCGCTGACAGCTCGGTGCGGACGTCCGTGGACATGCTCATCGTCCGATCGATCCTTGCGGGAGGGAGGGGAAGGTCAGTCGCCCGGCGCCATGAAGACCGTCTCGTAGGTCGCGGTCTCGCCGGTCGCCGACGTCAGGGTGAAGTTTAGCGGCCGCGAGGCCCGGGGCACATCGGCGCGCGGGGCGGTCACGAAGATTCGATAGGTGGCGACGGTGTCGGGCGCCGCGCTCAGGCGGACCCGCGCCGCCTCCGCGCCCTGACCCTCGCCGGCGACGGCCAGGCGGGCGCCCGCCAGGTCGTCGACCGCCAGCGTGTAGTCCCGCGGGTCGCGCGTCATGTTGGAGATCTTGAAGGTGTAGGCGTTGCGGATGGAGCCGTCGGACAGCGCCACGAACAGGGGGGCGCGGTCGCGCAGCACGCTGACGTCGAGGCCCGGCTTGAAGATCAGGCCGGCGGCGATCATCCCGCCCACCACCGTCAGCATCAGGGTGTAGATGATGGTGCGCGGCCGGATCAGCCGCATCGGCGCCGGCGTGTTGCCGTTGGCCAGCGCCACCTGGTTGGTGTGGGTGTCGAACTTCACCAGGCCCGTCGGGCGGCCGATCCTGGTCATCACCTCGTCGCAGGCGTCGATGCACAGGCCGCAGCCGATGCAGGCGAGCTGGGAGCCGTTGCGGATGTCCACGCCGGTCGGGCAGGCGTGGTAGCAGGCGTGGCAGTCGATGCAGTCGCCGAAGCCCTCGGCCTGGCGCTGCTCCCAGCTCTGCGACTTGCGGACGTGGCCGCGGCGCTCGCCGCGCCACTCCTCGTAGGTGACGACGAGGCTCTCCTCGTCGATCATGGCGCTCTGGAAGCGCGGCCAGGGGCACATGTAGATGCACACCTGCTCGCGCGCGAAGCCGGCCAGCAGGTAGGTGGTGGCGGTGAACAGCAGGATGAAGCCGACGGCGGTCGAGCTGGCCTCGAGGCGCAGCAGGTCGCCGGCGAAGGTCGGCGCGTCGACGAAGTAGAAGATCCACGCCCCGCCGGTCGCCAGCGAGATGAGGATCCAGACGAGGTTCTTCAGGGCCTTCTTGCGCAGCTTCTCGAAGGACCAGGGCGCGTTGTCGAGGCGGATGCGCTCGCCGCGCTCGCCCTCCACCAGCCGCTCGACCCAGACGAACAGGTCGGTCCACACCGTCTGCGGGCAGGCGTAGCCGCACCACAGGCGCCCCGCCACCGAGGTCGCCAGGAACAGGCCGACGGCGGCGACGATCAGCGCGCCGGTGAGATAGTAGATCTGCTGCGGCCACAGCTCGATGAAGAAGAGGTAGAAGCGGCGCGCCGGCAGATCGAGCAGCACCGCCTGGTCCGGGGCGTTCGGCCCGCGGTCCCAGCGCAGCCACGGCAGCGCGTAGTAGATGCCGAGCAGCACGCCGAGCGCCAGCCACTTCAGGCGGCGGAAGCGGCCGTGCACGGCCTTCGGATAGATCTTGCTGTGCTTGGCGTACAGGGAGCTGGACGGGCGCTTCTCCGCCTGAGGCGCCGGCTCCGGCGGCGGCTGGTGGGCGCTGGGCTTCTCCTGCGTGTCGGTCGCCATGCTCATGGGCTGTGCCTTGTTGGATCGGTGGCCTGATCGGGCGCTCCGCGGAAGGGCTCGCCGGACCGCTGCGGTTCGAGGGGCGAGATGGCTTCCGCGTGCGTCGCGACTATGGCGACGAACCGTCGCAGGGGGCATTGCGATGGATCAATGGTCCATTAGGAAAACGTCAAGCGAGGCGCGGGTTTGACCGCGTTGGGCGAGGTTTGGCCGGAAAACGGCGAATGCCGGGAAGTCGCCTCCCCGGCATCCGTCGTGCCATGGCGTCGCCGGCGGCGACGGCCTACTTGCCGCCGCCCAGGTTGTGGACGTAGACCGCGAGCTGCTTGATCGTGGTGTCGTCCAGGCGCGCCGCCCAGTTCGGCATCACGCCGGCGCGGCCGTTGGTGATGGTCTCCACCAGGGCGGTCTTGTCGCCGCCGTAGAGCCAGTTGCTGGTCACCAGCGGCGGGGCGCCGACGTCCGGCAGGCCGGCGGCCTCCGACCCTTCGGCGTTCGGCCCGTGGCAGGCCACGCAGTTCTCCTCGAACACGGTCTTGCCGGCCCCGGCCTTGGCGGCGTCGTGCTGCCTGCCGTTGAGCGACAGGATGTAGTCGGAGACCTGGTCGATCTGCGTGCGGTCGAGGATGCCGTCCTTGCCGAAGGCGGTCATGCCGGAGCCGACGACGCCGCGGGTCTCGCCGTCGTTGGCGCGGATGCCGTGCTGGATGGTGCGGTAGATGTCGGCGGTGGTGCCGCCGCCCCACATCCAGACGTCGTCGGCGAGCGTCGGGAAGCCCTTGGCCCCCTGGCCGCCGGCGCCGTGGCAGGCCGCGCAGTTCTCGTTGAACATGGTGCGGCCGCCGGCCATGGCGAAGGCCAGCAGGTCCTTGTCCTGCTGGATCTCGTCGACCGACTTGGCGGCGATGGCGGTCAGGAACTTGCCCTGGGCGGCCTTCGCCTCGGCCAGCTTCTCGACGATCTCCTCGCGCATCGACCAGCCCAGCGCCCCCTTGGTGTAGCTGCTGCCCAGCGGCCAGGCCGGATAGAGCACGTAGTACACCAGCGACCAGGCGATCGTGACGTAGAAGATGTACAGCCACCACTTCGGCAGCGGGTTGTTGAGCTCCCGCAGACCGTCCCACTCGTGGCCCGTGGTCTCGACGCCGGACAGGGCGTCCTTTTCAACTTTGTTCGCCATGGCCTAAAACTCCTGACCATCATCCTTGAGCGGGATTCGGGCGGCGTCGTCGAACTTGCTCCGGTTGCCGGGCCACATGGCGTACACCAGGATGCCCGACATCAGGATCATCAGCCACACCGTCCAGAACGACCGCAGGGCTACGGTGATCTGATCCAGATCCATGGATCCCTCCCGCTCACTGCTGGAGCTGCGCCGGCGACTGGTACTTGGTGAAGTCCACCATCGTTCCCAGCACCTGCAGATAGGCCACGAGAGCGTCCATCTCGGTGACCACCTTGGCGTCACCGGTGAAGTCGCCCACGACCGCCTTCGGGTAGCGCGACAGCAGGCCCTCGGTGTCGGCGTTCGGGTCCTGCTGGGCGACCAGATCGGCCTTGGCGTTGGCGATCTGCTCGTCCGAATAGTGCGTGCCGACGACGTTGAGCGCCTTCAGGTGCTCGGCGATGTCGTCCGCCTTGAGCGGCCGGTGGGCCATCCAGGCGTAGCCCGGCATGATCGATTCCGGCACCACCGAGCGCGGATCGACCAGGTGGGCGACGTGCCAGTCGTTGGAGTACTTGCCGCCGACCCGGGCGAGGTCGGGACCGGTGCGCTTCGACGCCCACTGGAAGGGACGGTCGTGCATGCTCTCCGCCGCCAGCGAGTAGTGGCCGTAGCGCTCCACCTCGTCGCGGAACGGACGGATCATCTGGCTGTGGCAGTTGTAGCAGCCCTCGCGGACGTAGATGTTGTAGCCCGCCAGCTCGAGCGGCGAGTAGGGGCGGACCCCGTCGACCTTCTCGATGGTGGATTCGATGGTGAACAGCGGGACGATCTGCACGAGCCCGCCGATCGAGACGGTGATCAGGATCAGCACGACGAGAAGGAGCGTGTTGCGCTCGATCGTGTCGTGGCTAAAGCCCTTCTTTTCCTCAGCCATATTTCGGGTCCTCCGGGCTTCAGGCCGCGCCCACGGCCGCCTTGTGCGGCGCCGTGACGTAGGGCTTCTCGATGCGGACGTCGCCGCGGGCCGTACGCCACAGGTTGTAGACCATGATCAGCGAACCGGCGACGAACAGGACGCCGCCGAGCGCGCGGATCACGTAGAACGGGTGCATGGCGGCCACCGTCTCGACGAACGAGTACTGCAGGAAGCCCAGGTTGTCGTAGGCGCGCCACATCAGGCCCTGCATGATGCCGGACACCCACATGGCGGTGATGTACAGCACGATGCCGATGGTGGCGGTCCAGAAGTGGTAGCTGACCAGGCGCAGGCTGTAGAGCTGCTGGCGCTTCCACAGGACCGGGACGAGGTAGTAGATGGCGCCGAAGCTGATGAAGGCGACCCAGCCGAGCGCGCCGGAGTGCACGTGGCCGACGGTCCAGTCGGTGTAGTGCGACAGCGCGTTGACCGGCTTCACCGACATCAGCGGACCCTCGAAGGTCGACATGCCGTAGAAGGCGACCGAGGTGACCAGGAAGCGCAGGACCGGGTCGGTGCGCAGCTTGTCCCAGGCGCCCGACAGGGTCATGATGCCGTTGATCATGCCGCCCCACGACGGCATCCACAGCATCACCGAGAAGGTCATGCCGAGCGTCTGCGCCCAGTCCGGCAGCGCGGTGTAGTGCAGGTGGTGCGGGCCGGCCCAGATGTAGAGGAAGATCAGCGTCCAGAAGTGCACGATCGACAGCCGGTACGAATACACCGGCCGCTCCGCCCGCTTCGGCACGAAGTAGTACATGATGCCGAGGAAACCGGCGGTCAGGAAGAAGCCGACGGCGTTGTGGCCGTACCACCACTGCACCATGGCGCTCTGCACGCCCGACACGAAGGTGTAGCTCTTCATGCCGAACAGCGACACCGGCCAGTTGACGTTGTTGCCGAGGTGCAGGATGGCGACGGTGAGGATGAACGCCATGAAGAACCAGTTGGCGACGTAGATGTGCGACTCCTTGCGGGTCATCACCGTGCCGATGTAGCTCACGGCGTAGAGGACCCAGATCACCGTCAGGTAGAGATCGAGGATCCACTCCGGCTCCGCGTACTCCTTGCCCTGGGTGTAGCCCAGGACGTAGGACAGCGCCGCCAGGACGATGAAGATCTGGTAGTTCCAGAAGATGAACTTGGCCAGACCCTCGCCGCCGAAGAGGAACTGGCGGCAGGTGCGCTGCACCACGTACAGCGACGTGGCGAACAGCACGTTGCCGCCGAAGGCGAAGATGACGGCCGAGGTGTGGACCGGCCGCAGGCGTCCGAAGCTGGTCCACTCCAGGCCCAGGTTCAGCGCCGGAAAGGCGAGCTGCAGCGCGATGAAGGTGCCGGCCAGGAAGCCGACGACGCCCCAGAACACTGCCGCGATCGTAAAGAGCCGAATGACGTCCTCGTAGTACCGGACGTCCCCCGACACCCGCTGGCTGCCCAGGGCGGCCCCTGGGGTCAGAGTCGCTGATGCCATACAATCTCTCCCGTTTGCCCCGGGCGGCTTGGGCCGCTCCCTTGAGGTTGCACCACCGCGTGGGTACTTCGTTTAGGAGGGCGGCAAACGGGCGTACGACGCCGTGCCCGCACGGGCTTATGCCCTGCCGCCTATTTCGCCACTATGTGTAGGGGCTGCCGAGGCAACATTGATCTACGTCAACGACCCTCCCGAGTGCACGCTGCCATCGTTCGCCGGACGCTGCAGCCAGCGGAAGGGCCATGGACGACGGCTTCATCGCGAAACCCCTGGACAGGGGCCAGATCGACCAGGCGTTCCCGCTGGTCCGGACCATCGCGCCGGAGCTCACGGTGGAGCGCTGGCGGGCCTACGCCGGCGCCGCGATCGGCCGCCGCGGCGGCGCCGCGGCGACCCGCGGGATCATGACGGTGCAGAACGACCGCGGTTACATCCATGGGCTCTTCTCCTATTCCGTAGAGGAAAACCTTCGCTGCGGCCGCATTCTCGTCGTCGACGACTTCATCGTCCTCGACCTGTTCGACGTCGCGGCGGCGGCCTCGACGCTTCTTCGGTCGATGGACGGGCTCGCCCGCTCGCTGTCCTGCCGATCCATTCACACGAACTTTCCCGAGGCGGACCATTCGCTTCCCGGCTATTGCCGGACGGTGATGGCGTTCTTTCGCGACGAAGGGCACGCCGCCGGGGCCCTGCGGTTGTGCAAGCCCGTCGGCGGCGCCAACGACAACCGCGGGCTGGCCCTCGAACCGCTCCACGACGGGGCCTGAGCGGCGCCCCCGTCCGGTGCGGCGGGGCGTCCCGCCACGCCGTATCCGGCCCGCCGCCGCCGCCGCCCGACGGGGGCGCGGCAAATGCGCGCAGACCCGCCGCGGCCGCTCCGGCGGTCCGCGTTCCGGTGCCGTGCGACCATCGTTGCGCGGCGCGCCGGGACGGGTAGGATGCGCCATCATGACCGACACCCCACGCCTCCCCGTCATCCGCCTCCATCCCGGCCGCGACAAGCGCGTCCGGCACGGCCATCCCTGGGTCTATTCCAACGAGGTGCAGATGGACACCTCGGCCAAGGCGGTGCCGCCCGGCAGCGTCGTCCGCCTGCTCGACGGCGGCGGCACGCCGCTCGGCCTGGCGACCTTCAACCCGCACACCCTGATCGCCGCCCGGCTGCTGACGGCCGACACCGGCGCCACCGTCGACCGCGCCTTCCTGGCCGCCCGCATCCGCGGCGCGCTCGCCCTGCGCGAGCGGCTGTTCGACCGCCCCTTCTACCGGCTGGTGCACGCCGAGGCCGACGGGCTGCCGGCGCTGATCGTCGACCGCTACGGCGACGTGGTGACGGTGCAGGCCAACTCCGTCTTCATGGACCGCCATCTGCCCGACGTGCTGGCGGCGCTGGACGAGGTGCTCGACCCGGCCGCGGTCATCCTGCGCAACGACAGCACCCAGCGCGCGATGGAGGGGCTGCCCGAGGAGACGCGCCTCGCCAAGGGCACCGTCGACGGGCCGATCCGCCTGGAGGAGAACGGCGTCGCCTTCTTCGCCGACCCGCTGGGCGGGCAGAAGACCGGGTGGTTCTACGACCAGCGCGACAACCGCGCCTTCGTGGCGTCGCTCGCCCGCGGCGGCCGGGTGATCGACTTCTTCAGCTACAACGGCGGCTTCGCCGTGACCTGCGCGGCGCGCGGCGCCGCCTCGGTGGTCGCCGTCGACCGCTCGCAGCCGGCCCTCGACAACGCCGCCCGCGCCGCCGACGCCAACGGTGTCGCCGGGATCTTCGAGGCGCGCCGCGCCGACGCCTTCACCGAGCTGGACCGGCTGGCGGCGGCCGGCGAGCGCTTCGACGTCGTGGTCGCCGACCCGCCGGCCTTCGTGAAGTCGAAAAAGGATCTGGCGGTGGGCTGCCGCGCCTACCGCAAGATGACCCGGCTGGCGGCCCGCATCACCGCCCCCGGCGGCATCCTGCTGGCCGGCTCGTGCAGCCACAACGTCGACCCGCCGACCTTCGCCGAGCAGGTGGCGCGCGGCCTCGTCGACGCCGGCCGGAGCGGCCGCATCCTGCGCTTCGCCGGCGCCGGCCCCGACCACCCGGTGCACCCGCACCTGCCGGAATCGGCCTACCTCAAGGCGATCGTGCTGCAGCTCGACTGACGGTCAGCGCGTGAACACCCCGACCAGTTCCACGTGGGCCGACCACAGGAACTGGTCGACCGGGTAAACGCGGTCAAACGCATGCCCGCCGTCCACCAGCGTGCGGGCGTCGCGGGCGAAGGTGGCGGGGTTGCAGGACACCGCCACCACCCGCGGCACCCGGCTCGCCGCCAGTTCCGCCGCCTGGGCCGCCGCCCCGGCGCGCGGCGGGTCGAAGACCACGGCGTCGAAGCGGGACAGCTCCTTGGCCGTGAGCGGCTGCTCGAACAGGTCGCGGCGCTCCGTCGTCAGACGCAGCGCCCCCGTGGCGCGGGCCAGCGCCGTCATCGCGGGCGCATCCCCTTCGACCGCATGGACCGGGCATCGTTGGGAAAGCGGAATGGAAAAGGTGCCGATCCCGGCGAAGAGGTCGGCGACGCGCCGCGAGTCCGGCGGCACGGTCTCCAGCACCGCCGCGGCCAGCGCCTCCTCACCGGCGACGCTGGCCTGCAGGAAGGCACCGGGCGGCGGAACCACGGGCACGCCGGCGAAGCGCACGACGACGGGCTGGCGGTGGGCGACCGGCTCCGGCACGCCGCGGTCGTCCGCCTGCCAGGACAGGCGGGCGACGCCGTGTTCCACGGCAAACGCCGTCAAACGCTCCCGTGCGGCGCGCTCCAGACGGCGGGGGCCGACCAGCAGCAGGTCGATTCCCCCCTCCAGATCGGCCACCACCGCGTCGCAGCCACCGCCGTCCGGCAGGACCACCGCCAGCGCCGCCCGCAGCGGCGCCAGCAGCGCCTCCAGGCGCGGCGCCAGAACGGGGCAACCCCGCAGGTCGACGAGGCGATGGCTGAGGCGTTCGTTGAAGCCGAGCCACACCCGCCGGCCGCGCTTCAGCGCGGCGAAACGGGCGCGGCGGCGGCCACCCGGAGCGGTGCGGGCCAACGGCTCCATGGGCACGTCGCCGAGACCGACCCGGGCCAGCGCCGTGCGCACGGCCGCCGTCTTCCAGGCGGCGTAGCTCTCGTCGGCGAGATGCTGGAGCGAGCAGCCGCCGCAGGCGCCGAAATGGCCGCACGCCGGAACGCCCCGGCCGGGGCCGGGCTCCAGCAGCTCCACGACGTCCCCGCGCAGCCCCTCGCCGCGGGCGTCGCCAAGGCGCACGCGGACGCGGTCGCCGGGGACCGTCAGGGGCACGTAGACCCGGGCTCCCTCCAGGTCGGCGATGCCGTCGCCGCGGGCGCCGACCTCGCGGACGGTCAGGTCGACGACCCGCTCCGGGACGGGGCGCTTCGGGACGGGACGCTTCGGGACGGGACGGCCGCGCGCCATCATGCCACCCTCACCACCGCCATCATGCCCGACTGCTGGTGCTCCAGCACATGGCAGTGGAGCATCCAGTCGCCGGGCTCCTCGGCGACGAAGGCGATTTCCGCCGACTGCCGCGGCGCCAGCAGAACCGTGTCCCGCCACTGGGCGTGCGTCGGCGGAACACCGTCGACGCTCAGCACCTGGAAGGGAAAGCCGTGGAGGTGCATGGGATGCCACCACGCCGTCTCGTTGGCGAACCCCATGCGCACCGTTTGGCCGCGTTTGACGGTGATGAGCGGCTCGATGGCGTGCCCCATGGCGGCCGTGCCGTTGAGCGCCCAGAACGGCCCCTCCGGCGTCATGCGCATGCCGTGGGGCAGAGCTCCCATGGCGCCGCCCTCGATCAGAACGTCCTGGCGCACCGCCGAGCCGAGGTCGGGAACCGGAAGCGGGTTGGCGGGCAGGGCGACCGGTGCGTCGAGCGGGGACGTCCGCACGGGTGCCTCGTCGCCGTAGACGAGCGTCGTCAAGCGATAGGCCTGGCGCGGGTAGAAGCCGTCGACCACGTCGAACCGCTCGCCCGGCGCGCCCGCCAGGTCGAGGATCAGGTCCGTGCGCTGGCCCGGCGCCAGGACGACTCGGCCGTCCGCCGGCGCGTGCGGCGCCACGGGCTGGCCATCCAGGGCGATCACCTGCGGCGTGTGCCCCTGGAACTCCAGGGCGAAGACGCGGGCGCTGGACACGTTGGCGAGGCGCAGCCGCACGCGCTCGCCGGCCCGCACGGAAATCGCGTCGACGATGGCGCCGTTCACCGTGACCGTGTTGCCGAGCCGCCCGGCGTGGCTGGCGTCCATGGGATGGCCGAAATCATCCGCGATCGCCGCCGTCTCGGCGAGGCGCCAGTCGGCCAGCGCCCACACCAGCTCGCGATCGACGCGGATCGGCTCCGGTTCCTCCACCACCAGCACGCCGGCCAGTCCCCGCGCCACCTGCTCGGCGCTGTTGGCGTGCGGGTGGTACCAGAACGTGCCGGCGTCCTTGAGGGGGAACTCATAGGCGAAGGTGCCGCCCGCCGGCACCGGCTCCTGGCTGAGGTGGGGCACGCCGTCCATGGCGTTGGGCACCCGCAGGCCGTGCCAGTGCACGGTGGTCGGCTCGGCCAGGGCGTTGGTGACGGCGATGCGCGCCATGTCTCCCTGGCGGAAGCGCAGTTCCGGTCCCGGCACGGTGCCGTTGTAGGCCCACACCGTCGTCGGCGGATACGGCGCTCCCACCAACGGCAGCCGCGCCGGGCCAGCCCGGAGAGCGAGGGGATGTCCCGCGGGTGCGAGGACGGCGCGCGCAGCCGACGGCAACAGCGCCGCCCCGGCGAGACCGGCGGCGCCGGCCAGAACGGCGCGGCGGCTGGCGCTGATCAGTCGCGTGTCGACCATGAACGGACTCCGTCGGTTCGCGCCAGCTTAGCCCAAGTCACCCCACACGCCTAGCCGCTGGCGGAGGTCCGGAGGCAGCCAGCCTGCCTTCGACAGGATCTCATCGCCGCCGGTTACAATTCGTTTCAATTCAAAGTTTGCGTTCTCGCTATGACGCCGCCATAAAGTGCGATTATAGCGTGTAAAATGATGTTTATTTCGCCGGTTTTATTTTGCCTCTGCGTGGCAATGTCACAGAGGCCCGTCTTTCCGGCAAGTGTTTTCTAAATGTTTTTCACATGCAGAGCAGGATTCCGTATTTGTTTTGCTATTTTCCGATGGAGCGAGCGGTGTCTGAGTTTTTTGTCAACGGCGGCAATGATTATACAAATGTGACGGCAACATATCCCGTCAAATCGGTATGGATTTATCATAGCGGTTCACCGGCATACCTGACTTCATACATGAATGAATCCGACAACATACGCATGTATTGGAGCAGTGATGATGTGTACAAAGTCCAGAACGGCTCGCTGCAGGACGATCTTCTACGATACACGTCGTCGACCCACGTGCCGATCGACCGCGGGGACGGTCTGTCGATAACCTGGACCGGCGCCGGCAAGGCGGACATCGAGGGGGGGAACCGGGGCGACATCATCGCCGGCGGGAACAACGACGATACCGTCGATGGCGGCGGTGGCGAGGACACCATTGCGGGCGGTGCCGGCGCAGACAGTCTGTCCGGTGCGGTCGGGAACGACGTGCTGCGCGGAGACGCCGGTGCCGACACGCTTGTCGGTGGCGACGGCACCGACACGCTGTACGGAGGCGCAGGCATCGACCTGCTGCACGGCGGTGCCGGGGTGGACCAGTTCGCCGGCACGCGGGCGGAGCTCGACGGGGACACGGTCGTCGACATCGGCCTCGACGAGACGATCCGCATCTCGGACGCCCTCCTGGCAGACCTGTCGGCCCTCGATGGGATTGCCGTCGCGGACACGCCGGGCCTGTCGAATGGCACGGCCACGCTGTCCCTGGGCGGCGGTGCGACCCTTAACCTGCAGAATCTCGACCTCCTTCCGTCGACGGCGGCCTGGAAGGTCGCTTCAGGCCCCGACGGCGTCACCCTGTCAGCGTATCAGCCGCCCCCTGCCTTCGTCGGGGCAACCGTCGTGAGCCGGTCCCTCACGATGACCTACGACCAGACGCTTGACGCAAACCACCCCCCCTCGGCGACCGACTTCGTCGTCGTGGCCGGTGGTACCCCGATGACGGTCGCCGGCGTCGCCGTCGATTCCGCCGCCAAGACCGTGACGCTGACCCTGGCCGACCCGGTCCAGCAGGGCCAAGCCGTCACCGTCGCCTACGCCGATCCCACCGCCGATGATGACGACCACGCCGTCCAGGGAGCGTCCGGCGTGGACGCCGCGTCGCTGACCGCGACCGCCGTCGAGAACCGCACGCCGACCATCGAGTTGATGAACGGCGCCGCGAATCCCGCGATCTTCAGCAACTATGTCGGGCAGACCTTCACCGCCACCGGAACCACGCTGGACAGTGCGACGGTCGGTCTGCAGCTGCCGTTGCTGCCCATTGCCGCCGACGTCCGCGTCCTCGTCGCCGCGGTCAGCGACGCCGCCGGTCAGATCAACCCGACGACGGTCCTCTACGACAGCGGCGTCCTCAGCCTCGACCTGCAGAAGCTCGGGCTGCAGACCTTCGACCTCGACATCGACTACGACGGCCTCACCGTCGGCTCCCAGTATGCCCTGATCGTCGATGGCGTCGTGGAGAGCACACCGCCGGGCCTCCTCATGTTCGACCAGGCCGACGCCTACGCCGGCGGCATGGAGATCCGTGGGCTGCACACGACGGGCAACACGCGCGATCAGGATTTCGCCGCCGATTGGACCGAAGTCCCGGGCTACGACCTCGGCGTGCGCATCACCATGTCGGGTACGCCCACGCCGACTCCGCCGAACACCTCGCCGCCGACCTCGTCCGACCCTGGACCGTCCGTGGTCGACGGGGTGGCGGTCGACACCACCACCACGACCAACCCCGACGGCAGCACCTCGCACACCGTCGTCGTCCCCGTGGTCGACCCGTCCAGGGCCGAATCGGTGGGCGGCAACACGGTCGCGGACATTCCCCTGGTCAGCGGCGGAGGGCGGGCATACTTGGCCGCGCAGGTGCCGACCGGCTTCGGCCTCCAGGCCTCCGGCCCGACCGGCGCCAAAGCGGCGGGCGGTTCGCTCGACGACCTGATCCAGGCGATCGAACGCCACACCGACGCCGGGTCGGCGGACCAGGCGGCGCTGACCGGGGGCGGCTCCAGCTTCCTCGAAGGCCTGCCCGCCGACACGCCGCTGCTGGTGCAGACCATCGTTCCCGCCATGGGCGCCGGCGCCGCGCCGGGAGCGGTCCTGACCATCTCCGGCACCGGCACCGAGGCCGGCGGGCCGGCGACGGCCCTCGTCATCGACGCCCGCAACCTGCCGGCGGGAACCGAGATCGCGCTCGACAACGTCTCCTTCGCCGCCGTGATCGGCAACGTGCGGATCAGCGGCGGTGCCGGCTCGCAGGTGGTGACCGGCGACAGCCAGGACCAGCACATGGTGCTGGGCGCCGACGACGACACCCTGCACGGCGGCGCCGGCAACGACTTCGTCGGGTCGGAGGGCGGGGCCGACGTGCTCCACGGCGACCTCGGCGACGACACGGTCACCGGCGGCGCCGACGGCGACCTGCTGTTCGGCAACCCCGGCACCGACGCCCTCTACGGCAATCTCGGCGCCGACACCCTCTTCGGCGGCCAGGGCGACGACCAGGCGTTCGGCGGCCAGGACGGCGACGTGCTCCACGGCAACCTCGGCGCCGACGCCCTCCACGGCAATCTCGGGACCGACCGGCTGTTCGGCAACCAGGGCGACGACCTGCTCTACGGCAACCAGGGCGGCGACACGCTGTTCGGCGGCCAGGGCGACGATCGGCTGTTCGGCGGCCAGGGCGACGACGTCCTGGTCGGCAACCTCGGCGACGACACGCTCACCGGCGGTCTCGGGGCGGACCTGTTCCGGGCCGGCGAGGGCGCCGACGTGGTCGCCGATTTCGACGCCGCGGCCGGCGACCGGCTCGACGCCGGCGGCGCCGCCTGGACCGTCCGCGCCGGCGACGCCGGCGCCGTGGTCGACTTCGGCTCCGGCAACACCCTCACCCTGGTGGGCGTCCGGCCGGCCGAGGTCGCCGATTCCTGGTTCGCCGCGGCCTGAGAACACGGCGGCCGCCGTACGCCGGCGTCAGCCGGCGTACGGCGCCAGCCGGGCGCGCAGGTCGTCCGGCAGCGGCAGCGGCCGGTGGGTCTTGCGGTCGACGATGACCGACACCGCCTCCTGGGTGGCGACCAGGCGGTCGCCATGGAAGATGGCGCAGCCCAGGGTCAGCGACGTGGTGCCGAAGCGCAGCACACGCAGGCCGACCCGCACGGTCGCGGGGTAGAGCAGCTCCGCCTTGAACTCGGTCACCGTGCGGGCGACCACCACCGTCCAGGGAACGTCGGCGGCGAAGCCCTCGCCCAGCAGCTCGACCCGCCCCTGCTCGAAATAGACGCCGATGGCGTTGTTGTTGACGTGGCCGACGGCGTCGAGGTCGGCGAAGCGCACGCGCTCCTCGGTCCAGAAGGCGTAGCCGGCGGGGTCGGTCAGGTCGGGGGAGGGTCGGCTCATGGCGTCCTTCGCTGCGATGCGGGTCTGGCGGTCCCATAGAGCAAGATCGCTTTTGGCCGATCCGGCCAAAAAGCGTGAATCTTGCTCTAAACACTTGAATTTAGAGCGGGATTTACACTCCAGGAGATTCCACCTGGAGTGATCCCGCTCTAGGTGGTCGCCGGGTCCGCCGCGGGCAAGGCGGCGCGGGTCTGCCATCCGCCCGATCCCCACCATTTTCGTGCGAGACTGCGGCGGGCGTGATGTTATAGGTGGCGTGTCCACCACACCCGACGGACCGATCATGAGCAACGACAGCAATCAGACCGCCGAGGCCCTGTTCGAGAAGGCGCTCAGCATCGCCGAGAAGCACCTGGAGAAGGCCGTCAGCGAAGGCGGTGCGCTCGGCCCCTACGTGGCCGTGGCGATGATCGAGGCCGCCGTCAACGTGGCCGTCGACGAGACCAGCCATGAGGACGTGGTCGACATGCTGCGCGATCTCGCCGCGCAGATCGAGGCGGACGCCGACGCCGACGAGGACTGACGCCGAACCGGAGCGATGCCGAAGAGGACCGATGCCGACGGGGGCTGGCCGCCGGCGTGACGGCGCCCGCCCTCAGGCGCGGGCGGGGGCCAGCTCCGCCGGGCCGGAGGCGCCGTCGCCCGACGGCTCGGCGCGCTCCGCCCGCGACCGCTCGGCGAGCTGCCGCCGCGCCTCGCGGCGGCGCACCACCTCGTAACCGACCGCCCCGGCGATGGTGAGGGCGATGAGGATCAGCGACAGGGCGTTGACCGCCGGCGTCAGCCCGGTGCGCACCTTGGTGGCGATGTAGACCGTCAGGGTCGTGTCGAGGCCGCGCACGAACAGGGTGGTGTTGTAGTTCTCGAAGCTCTGCAGGAAGGCGATGAGGGCGGCCGACAGCACCGCCGGCATCAGGAACGGCAGGGTGATGCGCCGGAACACCTGCAGGTGGGTGGCGCCGAGGTCGAGGGCCGCCTCCTCGAGCGTCGGGTCGAAGCGCTGCAGGCGCGCCAGGAACAGCAGCATGGCGTAGGCGGCGATGAAGCTGGACTGGGCGATCACCGTCAGGAAGACGCCGCCCGACACGTCGAAGGCGTTGCGCCAGAAGATCAGGGTCGAGATGCCGATGATGACGCCGGGGGTGAGCAGCGGCGACACCATGACGGCGTAGAGGAAGGTGCGGGCGCGGCTGTGCAGGCGGTCGAGCAGCAGCGCCGCGGCCAGCCCGGTCGGCACCGCCACGGCGATGACCCCGGCCGCCACCACCAGCGACGTCCCCAGCGCCTGCCACATCCGCTGGTCCTCGTAGAGCACGCGGAACCAGTCGACGGTGAAGCCCAGCCACGGCGTCACCGTGGGGAACCGGCTGGTGTTGAAGGTCGCCGCCGCCATGATCCCCAGCGGCACGAAGAGATAGGCGAAGAACAGCACGAGGTAGGCGGTCACCAGGAGGCGGCGCAGGCGGTCGGCGGTCATGGCTCCCCCTATTTGGCGATGTCGGTGAGGCCGACGCGGAACAGGCGCATCATCAGGAGGATGAAGCCGATGCACAGGACCAGCAGGATGAAGGCGTAGGCCGCCCCCTGGTTCCAGTTCCCGCCCTCGAAGAACCAGTTGTAGATGACCTCGGTGAACCAGCGGCTCTGCGGCCCGCCCAGCAGCAGCGGCACGGCGTAGCTGCCGGCCGCCAGCATGAAGGTCATGATGCAGCCCACCGCGATGCCCGGCCGCGCGTGGGGCAGGACGATGCGGGCGTGGATGCGCAGCCAGCCCGCGCCGAGGTCGCGCGCCGCCTCGATCTGGTGGCGGTCGAGGGACTCGACGGCGTTGTAGACGGGGAAGACCATGAACAGGATGTAGGCGTAGACCATGCCGACGATGACGCTGGCGTCGCCCTGGAAGCGCACCGGCTCGGCCAGCAGCCCCAGCCCGACGAGGACGTTGTTGAGCGGCCCGCCATAGGCGAGGATCACGTACCACGCGAAGGTGCGCAGGATCTCGTTGATCCAGAACGGGATCACCAGCAGCAGCAGGAAGGTGGGCAGGCGCACCTTCGGCGCCACCTGGGCGAGGTAGAAGGCGACGGGGTAGCAGACCGCCAGGGTCACGGCGGTGACCAGCGCGCTGGCCCAGATCGTCTTGACGAAGATGCCGAGATGGATCGTGTTGCCCCACAAGGTCCGGTAGTTCTCCAGCGTGTAGACGTCCTCCGGCCCGCCGACCTTGGACGGCGGCAGCATCGGCCGCAGCGAGAAATCCACCATCAGGAGCTGCGGCAGCACCACCAGCATCACCACCCACAGGGCGACGACCAGCACGATGAAGCCCGTCAGCACGGGGCCGTAGCGGCGCAGGACGTCGCTCATCGCGCGAACCCTCCGCTCTCGGTGCCCCCATGCCCCCACCCTGCCCCTCCCCCGCCGCGCCGGGGAGGGAGGGGATCCGTGCGTGGCACGGCGGCAAGCACGGCCATCACGCCCCCTCCCCGTCCGGCGGCAGCACCACGGCGTCGGCGGCGCGGAAGCCGAGGCGGGCCGGCGCGCCGGGAACCAGCGCCGGCTCGTTGCCGAGGTGCGGCATCTGCACGACGAGGCGGCGCTCGCCCGCCCCGGTGAGGAAGGCGTTGACGAAGGCGCCCTCGAAGTCGCGGTGGCTGACCCGCGCCTCCACCAGGTTCTCCGGCACCGCGCCGTTCAGCGGCGCCAGGCGCTCGGGGCGCACGAACAGGACGGCGCGGTCGCCGGGCTTGAGGCCGCGCGGGTTGCGCCCGAGCAGCCGGCCGAACGGCGTGTCGACCGCGGCCCGCCCGTCGGCGCTGTCCAGCACCGTGCCGGCGAAGCGGTTGGCCTCGCCGACGAAGGCGGCGACGAAGGCGGTGGCGGGGTCGTCGTAGATGGTCTGGCCGTCGCCGACCTGCTCCAGCACGCCCCTGGACATGACGCCGATGCGGTCGGACATGGTCAGGGCCTCGCCCTGGTCGTGGGTGATGTAGATGAAGGTCACGCCGGTGCGCCGCTGGATGGCGCGCAGCTCGGCGCGCATGTGCTGGCGCAGCTTGAGGTCGAGCGCCGACAGCGGCTCGTCCAGCAGCAGCACCGCCGGCTCCACCGCCAGCGCGCGGGCGATGGCGATGCGCTGGCGCTGGCCGCCCGACAGCTCCGTCACCTTCTTGCCGGCCACCTCGGGCAGCGCCACCAGCTCCAGCAGCTGCTGCACCCGGCGGCGCCGCTCGGCCGCCGGCACGCCGCGCACCTCCAGCCCGAAGCCGATGTTGTCGGCCACCGTCATCAGTGGGAACAGGGCGAGGTTCTGGAAGATCAGGGCGGTCGGCCGCTTGTTGGGGCCGATGCCGCGCATGTCGCGCCCGCCGATGCGGACGGTGCCCTCGCTCGGCTCCATGAAGCCGGAGATCATGCGCAGGATGGTGGTCTTGCCGCAGCCGGACGGCCCGAGGAAGCTGAAGAACTCCCCGGCGGCGATGGTCAGGCTGACGTCGCGCACGGCGACGACGGACCCGAACCGCATGGTGACGTGGTCGAGCTGGACGTCCTGGCTCATGGCAGGCTCCGCGTGCGGGGCCCGCCGCCGCCCCGGTCCGGCATGGCGAGGGGACGGCGGCGGGAAGAGGGTCAGGCCGCCAGGAAACGGTCCTGGTACTCGTTGCGGATGGAGACGTACCAGGCCTCCTGGATCGGCCACCACCACAGCTTCTGCAGCGCGTCGCCGGGATAGGCCTCGGCGAAGAAGGCCTTGTTGAGGTCGGACAGGTGCGCCTCGGCGCCGACCGTGGTGGAGTTGATGCCGGTCTTGTTGGAGTACATGGCACCGGCCTGGGGCGTGTAGAACCAGTTGATCCAGGCGTAGGCCTGCTCGGCGTTCTCGGCCTTGGCGGGGATGCAGAAGCCTTCCATCCAGGCCAGCGCGCCTTCCTTGGGCGCGATGTAGCGGACCGGCAGGTTCTCCTTGCGCAGCGCCACCGCCGTGGAGTCCCAGGTCTGGCCGATGACGCAGCCGTTGGTGCGGAAGGCGCCCTGGGCCTCGTTCTCGTTCGACCAGAACTGGCCGATGTTGCCCTTGCTCGCCACCGCCACCTTGAGGATGGCGTCGAAGTTGGCGCGCGCCTTGGCCTCGTCCTTGAACTGCTCGACCAGCGGGTGCGGCAGCTTGCCCTGGCCTTCCAGCCACAGGCCGATGCCGATCAGCGAGGAGTGGCCGCGCACCGTCACCTTGCCGGCCTTGTCCGCCCCCCACAGGTCGCCGTAGCCGGCGGTGCCGTACTTCAGCGGCGCCTTCTCCATGTCGTAGGCCAGCGCCTCGGTGCCCCAGTCGGCCGGCGCCATGTAGCGCTTGCCGCCGACCACGCCGCCCATGGTGGCGGAGCCGGTGTAGGCCGACTTCAGGCAGCCGTCCCACGTGACCTTGCTCTCGTCGAGCGGCTGGACCAGCTCGGCCTCGACGTAGTTGGGCACGCGGTCGACGGTGGGATGGACGATGTCGAAGCCGGCGCCGCCGGTGGCGCGCAGCTGGTTCAGCAGCTCGTCGTTGGTGCCGTACTCGGTCAGCACCGGCTTGATGCCGGTCTTGGCCTGGAAGTCGTCGAGCATGTCCTGGCCGATGTAGCCGGCCCAGGAGAAGATGCGGACGGTGCCGTCGGCGGCACGGCCTTCGCGCAGGATCCACGGGCCGGCGGCGGCGACGGCGCCGACGGCCGCGGCGCTGCGCAGCAGGACGCGGCGGGTGAAGCTCTTGGCGGCGCGCTGGGTCTCGGCGCTCGCCGTCTGGTCCACGCTCTTGCTCATGACGCGGTGTCTCCCTGATGCGGTCAGGCCGGGCGGCGTTCACCGGAACGCGGCGGCGGCCGGACTATGCCCGAGCCCATCGTGCACCGGCAATTTTGCTGATTGGAAGGGCGAAAAACTTCATATTTCCGTCATTGCACCGCCCGAACATCGGCCCATCGTGCCGAAACCGCAGGCATTTCCCGGGACGACCCCGCCGATGGACACCCCACGCCGCCGCAACGTCCTGTTCGTCGTCGCCGACCAGTGGCGCGGCGACGCCCTCTCCGCCGCCGGCCACCCCGCCGTCCGCACGCCCGCCATCGACGCCCTGGCCGCCGCCGGCACGCGATTCGCCCGGCACTTCGCCAACGCCAGCCCCTGCGGCCCGTCGCGGGCCTGCCTGCTGACCGGCCAGTACCTGCACAACCACCGCTCGGTGCGCAACGGCACGCCGCTCGACCGCCGGCACACCACGCTGGCCCTGGAGGCACGCCGCGCCGGCCTGGCGCCGGCCCTGTTCGGCTACACCGACACCTCGGCCGATCCGCGCGGCCTCGCCGCCGCGGACCCGGCGCTGCGCACCTACGAGGGGGTCGCCGCCGGCTTCGACCCGGTCTGCCTGATGACCGAATCGGCGGAACCCTGGGGCCGGCACCTGCGCCGGCGTGGCTACGACGTGCCGGCCCGCGTGCCGGCGGTCTACGCGCCGCCCGGCGACGATCCCTTCGGTCCCGCCCTCTACTCGGCGGCCGACAGCGACACCGCCTTCCTCACCGACCAGGCCCTGGCCTGGCTGGAGGGCCAGGGCGAGCGGCCCTGGTTCGCCCACGTCGCCTACATCCGCCCGCACCCGCCGTGGATCGCCCCCGCCCCCTGGCACGCCGCCGTCGATCCCGCCGCGGTCCCGCCGCCGCGGCGCGCCCCCGGCGGCTGGCGGGACGAGGCCGCGGTCCACCCCTGGCTGCGCTGGCGCCTGGAGTCGCTGCCCGTCGAGGGCTGGCTGGAGGGACGTCCCCTCGACCCCCGCACCCTTTCCGAAGCCGGGCTGGCGCGCCTCCGGGCGACCTATTACGGCCTGATCGCCGAGGTCGACCACCATGTCGGGCGGCTGCTGCGCTGGCTCGACGACTCGGGCCGGGCCGCGGAGACGCTGGTCGTCGTCACCGCCGACCACGGCGAGCTGCTCGGCGACCACTGGATGTTCGGCAAGGAGGGCTGGTTCGACCCCTGCTTCCACGTGCCCCTGGTGGTGCGCGAGCCGGGGCGGCCCGGCGGCCGCACCGTGGCGGCCTTCACCGAGCATGTCGACCTCATGCCGACCATCCTCGACTGGCTGGGGGTGGCGCCGCCGCGGTCCTGCGACGGGCGGTCGTTGCGGCCCTGGCTGGCCGGGGACACCCCGCCCGGCTGGCGCCGCCACGCCCACTTCGCCCTCGACTTCCGCGACGTCGCCGGCCAGGAGCCGGAACGGGCGCTGGGGCTGGACTCCGACCGCTGCGGCCTGATGGTGCTGCGCGGCGACGCCACGAAATACGTCCACTTCGCCGGCCTGCCGCCGCTGTTCTACGACCTGGCGGAGGATCCGGGGGAGTTGCGCGACCGCGCCGCCGATCCCGCCCGCGCGGCGCAGGTGCTGGAGCACGCCCAGGCCCTGCTGAGCTGGCGGATGGCCCACGACGAACGCACCCTGACCAACGTGTGGCTCGGCCCCGACGGGATGGTGGTGCGGGAGTAGCCGAGCACGCCGGTCGGACGCCGGAGCTCAGCTCTCCAGCATGCGGCGCAGCAGCTCGACGTCCTCGGCGAAGGCGGGGTCGGCGGAGCGCAGCTCCTCCACCTTGCGGACGGCGTGCATCACCGTGGTGTGGTCGCGGCCGCCGAACTTGCGGCCGATCTCCGGCAGGGAGCGGGCGGTCAGCTGCTTGGCCAGGTACATCGCCACCTGGCGCGGCCGGGCGACGGCGCGGGCGCGGCGCGCCGAGTGCATGTCGGCGACGCGGATGTTGAAGTGCTCCGCCACCTTCTTCTGGATCTCGTCGATGGTGACCCGGCGGTCGTTGGCGCGCAGCAGATCGTGCAGCACCTCCTGGGTCGTCTCCAGCGAGATGGAGCGGCCGACCAGCTCGGAATGGGCGACGATGCGGTTGAGCGCCCCCTCCAGCTCGCGGACGTTGGAGGTGATCTTGTGGGCCAGGAACTCCAGGACCTTCTGCGGCACGCTGGCGCCCAGCGCGTCGGCCTTCTGCTCCAGGATGCCGAGGCGCAGCTCGTAGGTGGTGGGGTGGATGTCGGCCACCAGCCCCCAGCCGAGGCGCGAGCGCAGCCGTTCCTCCATCCCCTCGAGGTCCGACGGGCTCTTGTCGGCGGAGATGATCACCTGCCGGTTCTGGTCGACCAGGGCGTTGAAGGTGTGGAAGAACTCCTCCTGGGTGGAGTCCTTGCCGCTGATGAACTGCACGTCGTCGATCATCAGCACGTCGACCGAGCGGAACTGCTGCTTGAAGGCCATGGTGTCCTTGAAGCGCAGCGCGCGGATGAACTGGTACATGAACTTCTCGGCCGACAGGTAGAGCACCTTGCGCCGCGGGTCGTTCTTGCGGATCTGCCAGGCGATGGCGTGCATCAGGTGCGTCTTGCCCAGCCCCACCCCGCCGTAGAGGAACAGCGGGTTGAAGGTGACCGAGGTGGCGTCGGCGACGCGCCGGGCGGCGGCGTGGGCCAGCTCGTTGGGCTTGCCGACGACGAAGTTCTCGAAGGTGAAGCGGGGATCGAGCGGGGCGGAGATCTCCCCTTGGGCGTCCAGCACGGCGGCGGCGGCCGGCGACTCGTCCGACGCCCCCTGCGCCGGTGCCGCGAAGGGGCCGGCGCGGTAGGACGCGCCGGGCAGCGCGTCGACCGCCGGCACGGCGCGCGCGACCGGCGTCCGCGGCGCCTCCTCGTCCTGGGCGGCGAGCAGCGGCGACACCGTCCCGGCGGCGACGATGACGTCGATCGCCTGGACCTCGGGATTCTCGCCCGTCCACAGGGTGCGGATGCGGTCGGCGTAATGGGTGAGCACCCAGTCGCGCATGAAGCGGGTCGGCACGACGATGCGCACCTCGCCGCCGCGCAGGCCGGCGACGGTCAGCGGCTGCAACCAGCTGCGGTAGGCGATCTCACCGACCTCGTCCTTGAGCCGGCCGCGCACGCGGTCCCATTGCTGATCCAAAGACGCGCCGAACGACATGCTCGCCAACTCCCGCTCCCCCGCCCCGCGGTCCTGATCCGAATGCGGGCCGTGCGGTATTCCGAACCGCTTCCATGCCCAAGAGATAAGCGGCGCCGCCTCCGTATCCCTCCCCCGGATGGGGTCCACGTCCGGGTACCCCCAACCCGACACGGCACGTCCCGCGGCGAAAGCAGCGCTCGCCGAAGACACGCCGACATGGAAAGTGAGGGGCGAGGTTGGAACGACGGGCCGTTGAGTATCTCTATCGAGTGTCTCTATGTATCCCGCATTCTAAACGTCACCGCAGCAAAAGGGCGAAAAACAAAGCGTAGCATTTTCCTTAAGCGATGCAGTTCGGCATCGTTTGGGCTCTGCTTCGTCGCTGTTTCGTCTGCCCCCTACTCTTCAAGTCTAATCCGCCAGGCAGTACACCGCAACGGGACAGAAGGCGAACAACCAAAAAAGCCGGGGTGTTCGCCCGCTTACGTATGACTTTTGTTTTGTTTTGGAAGTAAATCCAAAGAAGCGGGATAGAGAAAGTCATAGGCCCAACGCAAAAAGCCGCGCACCAGCCGGGCGCGGCTTTCAGGTTTCCGCAGCCCTCAGAGAGACTTGACGCGGGCCGAGAGGCGCGAGATCTTCCGCGCGACGGTGTTCCGGTGGAGCACCCCCTTGGAGGCACCCCGCATCAGCTCGGGCTGGGCTTCCTTGAGCGCTTCCTGCGCGGCGCCCTTGTCGCCGGCAAGAATGGCGGTCTCGACCTTCTTGACGAAGGACCGGATGCGGCTGACACGGGCACGGTTGACGTCCGTGCGGCGTGCGGTCTGGCGAATGCGCTTTTCTGCGGACTTGTGATTGGCCATAACGAACCTTGCTTCGACACCCCTGATCCCAGTGCGAGGGCGCCTTATACGCCCGCCGATGCAGCGAGTCAACCGCGACGCTGGCGCGACCCGCCGGCGGCGCCAGTCCGCCGCGGACCGGCGCACCCCATCGGTCAGAGATTCTTCCAGTCGGGCTGGCGCTTCTCGGCGAAGGCGGCCATGCCCTCCTTCTGGTCCTCGGTGGCGAAGGTGGCGTGGAAGGTCCGCCGCTCCGCCTTGATGCCCTCGGCCAGGGTGGTCTCGTAGGCGGTGTTCACCATGTCCTTGGCCATCATGACGATGGGCTGCGACAGCTTGGCGATGCGCTCGGCCACCTTGATCGCCTCGTCGAGCAGGTCGGCCGCCGGCACGACGCGGCTGACGAGGCCGGAGCGCTCGGCCTCGGCGGCGTCCATCTGGCGGCCGGTGAGGACCATCTCCATGGCCTTGGACTTGCCGACGAAGCGGGTCAGGCGCTGGGTGCCGCCGGCCCCGGGGATGGTGCCGATGGTGATCTCGGGCTGGCCGAACTTGGCGGTGTCGGCGGCGATGATGAAGTCGCACATCATCGCCAGCTCGCAGCCGCCGCCGAGCGCGTAGCCGGCCACCGCGGCGATCACCGGCTTGCGGCACTTGGTCACCCGCTCCCACTTGGCGGTGATGAAGTTCTGCCGGTAGACGTCCATGTAGGACAGGCCGGCCATCTCCTTGATGTCGGCGCCGGCGGCGAAGGCCTTCTCCGAGCCGGTGACGACGATGGCGCCGATCGCCTCGTCGGCCTCGAAGGCGTCCAGCGCCTGCCCCATCTCGGTGACCAGCTGGTCGCACAGCGCGTTCAGCGCCTTTGGCCGGTTCAGGGTGATCAGCCCGACGGGGCCGCGCGTCTCGGCGATGATCATTTCGTACGGCATGGTTCAGCTCTCTCCCGAAATGCAGTCGGCCCCGTCCGCGGGGCGTTGCGACGGAACGATCGTCATTGTGGCTCGAGGACGAGGCGGACCGTGGTCCGCCCGGCCGCGGCGCCGATGAACTCCAGGCGCAGTTCCTCCCCCTCGCGCACGAAGCGGCCGTCGGGCTGGCTGCGCCAGCCGAGCTGGGGAAGCGTGCGGGCGTAGAAGCCCTGGACCGCCGACCGCGTGACCGGCCCCTGCAGCACCGCCTCGACGATGCGGCCGGACGGCTTGTCGAAGACCAGCGGCGCCACGTCGGCCGGCTCGAGCCCGGGCATCGTCGGGACGTCGCCCATGCCGGCGACGAAACGGGAGCCCTCGGCGGCCATGGCCCGGGGAAGCGGCCCCGTTCCGCCGGCCAGAGCCGCGGCGGCGACGAGGAGGGCGACGAACGCCGCCCGAAGGGAGGCCGGTGGTGCCATCATGCGCAGAGGTATATCAGCGTTGGCGCTGCGGACAATAGAAAGTCGAGCGTCCGCCCTGGACGATGCGGCGCACCCCGCCGGTCCGGGCGACGTCGCAGGCGCACCCCGGGCAGGACAGGCCCTCGCGGTCGTAGACCGCGAACTGGTGCTGGAAGTAGCCGAGCTCGCCCGAGGCCTGGCGGTAGTCGCGCAGGCTCGACCCGCCGGCGGCGATCGCCCGCGCCAGCACCGCCCGCACGGCCGCGGCCAGCCGCTCCGCCCGCGCCCCGGTCACCGTCGCGGCGATCCGCCTGGGGCTGATCCGCGCCTCGAACAGGGCCTCCGACACGTAGATGTTGCCGAGCCCGGCCACCACCGCCTGGTCGAGCAGCGCCGCCTTGATCGGCGTCATCCGCCCGGCCAGCCGCTCCGCCAGCACCGGGCCGGAGAACCCGTTGCCCAGCGGCTCGGGCCCCAGCCGGGCGAGCAGCGGGTGCTCGGCCAGCGCCTGCTCGTCGGTCAGGTCCATCAGGCCGAAGCGGCGGGCATCGTTGAAGGTGACGGTGGTGCCGGCGTCGGTCTCGAAGACGACGTGGTCGTGCCGGCCGGGCTCCGCCGGCACCGCGTCCGGCGGTGCCGCGACGATCATCCGCCCGGACATGCCGAGGTGGACGATCAGCACCGTGCCGTCGTCGAGGTGCACCAGCATGTACTTGGCGCGCCGGCGCACCGCCTCGACCCGCCGCCCGGTCAGGCGTTCGGCGAAGCGCGGCGGGAACGGCACGCGCAGGTCCGGCCGGCGCTGGGCGACGCGCACCAGCAGCCGGCCCTCGAGATGCGGCGCCAGGCCGCGGCAGACGGTTTCGACTTCGGGGAGTTCGGGCATGGCGTGACATCTCGCACCATCGCCGCCGCCGCCGCAAGTGCGGCGCTGGACAGGGCGTGCGTGCCGCGCCGATACTGGGGCGACCGCTCCCGCCCCGCCACCCGGACGCCACCCGCATGCCGACGGCCGCTTTCCCGTGGACGGCGCTCCGCCGCCCGCTCCTCGCCGCCCTCATGACCGCGGCGCTGGGCGCCGCCCTCATGGTGGCGGCGCTGGGCGCCGCCCGGCCGGCCACCGCCCAAACCGCCGCCCAAGCCGCCGCCCAAGCCGCCGCCCCGTCCGGCGGCGAGCCGCCGGCGACGGCTCCGGTCTGGCTGTCGACCCTCTACAAGGGGCTGAGCTACGAGGCGATCACCGGCTATCTCGACCTCAGCGCCATGGCCGCCCACCCCCCGGCCTGGGTGAGCCGCGGCTATCTCGGCGTCGACACGGCGACCAGCCTGGCCACCTTCTACGCCCACGAGCTGGCGTGGTCCGCCTTCGGGCCGGCCCCGGGAAGCGAATCGGTGGCCGCCGTCGGCATGGGCAAGGCGATCACCTTCCGCATCCTCGACGTGGCCCGCAGCTTCGCCGTGGCGCTCGCCTTCACCGGCGATCCGCTGACCGCGTCGGGCGTCGCCACCGCCCATGTGGTGACCGACACCAGCGTCTATCTCCTGAACGAGTACGGCTGGACCCTGTTCGGGCCGCAACCGCCGGTGGCTGCGCCGCCGGCCCCGGCCACCGTGGCGGCGCGCTGAGGCCAGGGCGGCGGCGCGCCGCGGTCAGTCGAGGCAGACCGCCTCGACGTTGTTGCCGTCGGGGTCGAGGAGAAAGGCGGCGTAGTAGGTCGGCGCATAGTCGGCGCGCAGGCCGGGCGGCCCGTTGTCGCGCCCGCCCGCGGCGCGGCCGGCGGCGTGGAAACGGTCGACCGCGGCCCGGTCGGCGGCGCGGAAGGCCACGTGGAAGGCGACGTGGGTGCCGCCGCCCGCGGCCCCGGGGTTGGGGTAGAGCCACAGCCCCGCCGCCCCCGCCGGGCCGAACCCGGCGCCCGACTCGTCGCGCGAGCAGAGCCCGTGGCCGAGCGGCTCCAGAGCCGCCTGGTAGAACCGCACGCTGGCGTCGAGATCCGCCGCCCTGAGCCCGATGTGATCGAACATGGTCACCTCCCGATGTTGACGGAGGTCGTCACCTTAGGGACGGCAGACCGAGCCGTTCTTGGAGAATCTTGCGGTCGCCGCGCGCCGCCGCCCGGAACGCCCGCGGCGATACGCCGGCGGCGCGGTGGAAGGAGCGCACGAAGTTGGAGAGATCGCCGAAGCCGACGTCGTAGGCCACGTCGGTGACCGGCCGGTCGTCGTCGAGGAGGAGCCGCGCGGCCCGGCGCAGGCGGCAGCGCACCAGGTACTGGTGCGGGGTGACGCCGAGCGCGCGGGCGAACAGACGCAGGAAATGGAAGGGGCTCAGCCCCGCCTTGCCGGCGATGCGGGCGAGGTCCACCGCCTCGTCGGCATGGGCGTCGAGCCACAGCGCCGCCTCGACGGCGCGGCGGCGGTCCGCCGCCCGCAGCGGCGGGCGCCGGTCCGGTCCGGCGAGGACGGCGACGAAGCGGGCGGCGAGCAGGCAGCCCGCCTCCTCCAGCGACAGGTCGCTGCGGCCCTCGGCGACCGCCTGGGCGAGCTCGCCGACCACCATCAGCCCGGCCACCGGCGGCACGCAGACGGTCCGCCACAGCGACTCGGCGCCGCCGATGGCGTCGGCCAGGTCGGGCGTCAGGTGGAACGACAGGCACTCGTCGCCGCCGGCGTGATGCTCGTGGGTGCACGTGTACTCGTCGCCGGTACGGCCGACGAACAGGGAGCCGCCCACCATCTCGTAGAGCCGGCCGCCGCTGCGGCAGCCGAAGGCGCCGCGCCGGACGTAGGAGACGGAGAAGGCGCGGTGCCGCTCCGCGAAGGGCACGTCGCCGGGCCCGGCGGTGCAGCGGTAGTCGAGCACCGTCAGCACGGGCGACTGCAGCAGCGTCGTCTCCGCCATTCTCCCCCTCGACCGCGGACCGCCGGGACGCCCCCACTATCGGCGCCGCCCCACGCGCTGGCAATGGCGTGGCGCGCGGCCGCGCCGGGGCGTGGCGCGCGGCCGCGCTGGCGCGCGATGCCGCAGCGCGCTATGGTCCGCGCCATGAGCGAGACCACCCCCACCGACAAGACCGCGCCCGAGGGCCAGGAGGCCCGCTGGTTCGGCTTCCGCCCCGTCGATCCCGAGGCCAAGGCGGGGCTGGTGCGCGCCGTCTTCGACAGCGTCGCCGGCCGCTACGACCTGATGAACGACCTGATGTCGGGCGGCATCCACCGGCTGTGGAAGGACACGCTGATCGACCTCGTGGCCCCCACCGCCGGCACGACCCTGCTGGACGTCGCCGGCGGCACCGGCGACGTCGCCTTCCGCTTCCTGGAGAAGGGCGGCGGGCGCGTGGTGGTGTGCGACCTCACCGAGTCGATGGTGCGGGTCGGCCGCGACCGCGCGGTCGACCGCGGCCATCTCGGCGGCGTCGACTGGGTGGTGGGCGACGCCATGCGGCTTCCCGTCGCGGCGCGTTCGGTCGACGCCTACACCATCGCCTTCGGCCTGCGCAACGTCACCCACATCGACGAGGCGCTGCACGAGGCGCACCGCGTGCTGCGGCCGGGCGGGCGCTTCTTCTGCCTGGAGTTCAGCCACGTCGTGCTGCCGGTGCTGCGCGAGCTCTACGACCTCTACTCCTTCCAGGTGCTGCCGCGCCTCGGCCGGGTCGTCGCCGGCGACGAGGACTCCTACCGCTACCTGGTCGAGAGCATCCGCCGCTTCCCCGAGCAGGAGGCGCTGGCCAAGCGGATCGCCGCCGCCGGCTTCGCCAGCGTGCGGGTGCGCAACCTGACCGGCGGCGTCGCCGCCATCCATTCCGCCTGGCGCGTCTGAACCCGGACCGACGCCCGTGATCCGCACCGCCCGCACCCTCCTCCGGATGGTCGTCATCGCCCGCACCCTGGCGCGCCACAACGCGCTGCCGGAGTCGCTGGCCGACGCCAGCCCCGGCCTGGCGCTGATCTGGCGCGTCACGGCGCGGCGCGACACCGCCGGGCGCACCGGCCAGCGCCTGGCCGCCGCCCTGCGCGAGCTGGGGCCCAGCTTCATCAAGCTGGGGCAGATGCTGTCCACCCGCTCCGACCTGGTCGGGGAGCAGATGGCGGCCGACCTGGCCGAGCTGCAGGACAAGCTGCCGCCCTTTCCCGGCGCCGAGGCGCGCGCCATCGTCGAGGCCGAGCTGGGGCGGCCGATCGAGTCGCTGTTCCTGCGCTTCGAGGACAAGCCGGTCGCCGCCGCCTCGATCGCCCAGGTCCATTTCGCGGTGACCGCCGACGGCCAGGAGGTGGCGGTCAAGGTGCTGCGCCCGGGCATCGAGCGCGCCTTCGAGCGCGACATCGAGCTGTTCCACTGGCTGGCGGAATGGGCCGAGCGGGTGCTGCCCAAGCTGAAGCGCCTGCGCCCGCGCGAGGTGGTGGAGATCTTCGCCCGCACCTCGCGGCTGGAGATGGACCTGCGCATGGAGGCGGCGGCGGCGTCGGAGCTGGCGCAGAACTTCGCCGGCGACCCCACCTTCGTCATCCCGCGCATCGACTGGGACCGCACCGCCAAGCGGGTGCTGACCCTGGAGCGCATCCGCGGCATCAAGGTCGACGAGGAGGAGCGGCTGCTCGCCGCCGGCTACGACCGCGACGAGATCCTCGCCAAGGCCTCGGCCGGCTTCTTCAACCAGGTGTTCCGCGACGGCTTCTTCCACGCCGACCTTCACCCCGGCAACCTGTTCGTGATCGAGGACGGCAACATCGCCGCCGTCGACTTCGGCATCATGGGCCGGCTCGACCGGGCCACCCGCTACTATCTCGCCGACATGCTGATCGGCTTCCTCACCGGCGACTACCGGCGGGTGGCGCTGGTCCATTTCGAGGCGGGCTACGTCCCGCCGCACCAGTCGATCGAGCTGTTCACCCAGGCCTGCCGCTCGATCGGCGAACCGCTGCAGAACAAGCCGCTCAACGAGATCTCGGTGGGCCGCCTGCTCGCCCAGCTGTTCGCCGTCACCGAACAGTTCGAGATGGAGACGCAGCCGCAGCTCCTGCTGCTGCAGAAGAGCATGCTGACGGCCGAGGGGGTGGGGCGCATCCTCAACCCGAACGTCAACATGTGGGAGCTGGCGCGCCCCCTGATCGAGGAGTGGATGCGCGAGAACCGCGGGCCGGAGGCGCAGATCCTCGACGATCTGGGGGCGGCGGTGCGCACCCTGCGCCGCATCCCGGCGCTGGTCGACGAGGCGGAGCGGGTGGCCGCGCGCATGGCCGGCGGCGGCATCAGGCTGCACCCCGACTCGATCGGCGCCATCGTCGACGCCCGCACCCGGCGCCGCAGGGCCGAGCTGATCCCCGTCTGGGGCGCCATCGTCTTCCTGGCGCTGCTGGTGCTGGTGGCGCTGTAGCCGAACCGATCGGGCAGCGGAAGAGTGCGGGCAAAGGGCCGGAAGCGCATGACGTTGCGCCATGGTTCTGGCGGCAGACGCAACACGTTGCGCCTTTCTGGTTCCGTCTGGGGCCTTCCGCACGCTGCCGGACGCTCGGGCGGTACGGCAAGGCCCACGATTGAGGTCGATGTGAACATCCGTGTCGGAAAGGCCAACCGGGATCACTTTTCGGTGCTCCGCACGCTGGAATTGGCTTCGTTCGAGACCCTACGCGCAGCGGGCGCCGTCATCGGCGAAGCGACAGCCAGCAGTGACGAGGAACTGCAGCAGTATCTCAATGCCGACCTCCTGTTCGCTGCCTTCGATGAGCAGGCCATGCCGGTCGGCTACGGTGGAGGGTACACAGAGGAAAGTTGGCTACACATTGCCGAATTGGACGTTCACCCGAATTTTCAGAGAAAAGGCATAGGAAGGCAGATAGCGAACGCCCTTCTTAACGAAGGACGAGCAAGAAATCTCAAGGGAGCCACCCTGACAACAGATCGATTTGCGCCATTCAATGCAACGTTCTATATCTCTTTAGGTTTTCGCCCAATCCCGAATGATGCACTTCCGGAACGCCTGAGAGCCGCTCTCCGGACAGAAAAGGAGAAAGGCCTCGACCCACGTCGCCGTGTGGCCATGATGCTCATGTTTTGAAGAGCAATCCGGAAGACGATCGATGCGTTTCCTTGGCGCAGCCATGCATCTCCCTAACAATACCACAGCCGGAACCACCCCAAGCTGTGGGAGATAAACGCGTCATCGCGTTCCGAAAAGATGGGCTATGGCCTCGGCTGCGTCACATATGGCAAGCGGACAAGCGGCAGACTGCACACGAAGGGCGGATTCTCAGCGACGGCGTCCCAATCCGGCCCCGCTGCCATGCCGCGTCGATGCGGACCGGCCCCTGCTAACGCACCCACCACGCCTCGACCACCGGCCCGTAGAGCGGCGTCACCTCCGGCCGGCCGACGCGCGTCCAGCGGGCGATGCGGTCGGCGGCGGCGTGGAACAGGGGCACCCGGTAATGGCCCCACATCAGCACCCGGTCGAGCGCCCGCGCCCGCGCCACCAGCTCCTCGCGGGTGCGCGCCTGGGCGATCGACCCGGCGACGGCGTCGACCACCGGATCGCGAATGCCGGGGTAGTTGCGGCTGCCCGGCTGGTCGGCGGCGGCGGAACCGAAATAATAGAGCTGCTCGTTGCCCGGCGAGAGAGAGGACGCCCACCAGCGCACCGTCACGTCGAAGTCGAACCGGTCGAGCCGGCCTTGGAACTGGGCGCTGTCGACGGTGCGCACCGTCGCCTGGATGCCGAGGCGCTCCAGGCCGCGCGCGTATTCCAGCGCCACCCGCTCGTCGCTCGGGTCGCCCAGCAGGATCTCGAAAGCGAAGGGCGTGCCGGCGGCGTCCACCAGGCGCCCGCCGTCGAGCCGCCAGCCGGCGTCCGCCAGCAGCCGCAGCGCGGCGCGCCGGTCGTCGCGGTTGGCGTAGGGTCCGCTGCCGTCGCTCTCGGGCAGGCGGAACGGCCGGGTGAACAGGTCGGGCGGCAGCCGGTCGCGGAACGGCTCCAGCACGGCTCGCTCGTCGGCCCCCGGCAGGCCGGCGGCGGCCAGCTCGGAGTTGGGATAGTAGCTGGGCGAGCGCTCCAGCGCGCCATGGAACAGGGTGCGGTTGATCCAGGCGAAGTCGCCGGCATGGCCCAACGCCGTGCGCACCCGCACGTCGTCGAAGGGCGGGCGGCGGGTGTTGAAGATGAAGCCGCGCGCCACGTCCGGCCGGCCGTGGTGGAACGCCTCGAGGACAATGGCGCCGCGCTGCAGCGCCGGTCCGGCGTAGCCGGTCGCCCAGGTGCCCGGGTCGCCCTCCCGCCGCAGGTCGAGGTTGCCCGCCTTGAAGGCCTCCAGCGCCACCCGGTCGTCGCGGTAGTAGTCGACCTCGATGCGGTCGGGATTGAACAGGCCGCGCCGCACGGCGAGAGCGGCGCCCCAGTAGTCGGGGCGCCGCTCGTAGACGATGCGCCGGCCGGGGTCGACCGCGGCGATGCGGTAGGGCCCGCTGCCCGGCGGCGGATCGAGCGTCGTGGCGGCGAAGTCGCGGCCCGCCCACCACGCCTTCTGGTGGATCGGCATCAGTCCCATCAGCAGAGGCATCTCGCGGTCGGCGGTGCCGTCCGGCAAGGGCTGGAACGTGAAGCGCACCACCCGGTCGCCCAGCCGTTCCGCCTGCGCCTTGCCGTAGAAGAGGCGGCGGTTGGGGGTGCCGTGCCGGCGCTGCGCCGCGAAGGAGAACAGCACGTCGTCGGCGGTCACCGGAGCGCCATCGGGCCAGCGCGCCTCCGGCCGGATGACGAAGGTCGCCGAGGAGCGATCGTCGGGCACCGCCACGCTTTCCGCGAGAAGGCCGTACAGCGAGAACGGCTCGTCCCAGGCACGGGCCAGCAGGGTCTCGAAGACGCCGCCCGCCGTCTCGAAGGGGCTGCCCGGCCAGCGCGCCGGCACCCCCTTCACCACATGGGGGTTCAGCGTGTCGAACGTCCCGAGCGCCGCCTGCCGCAGCGTGCCGCCCTTCGGCGCGTCCGGGTTCACGTAGTCGAAATGGTCGAAGCCGGGCGGGTACTTCGGCTCGCCGTGCATGGCGATGCCGTGCCGCGGCTCAGCGGCGGCGGCGGCGGCGGAGAACAGGAAAAGGGCGAGGAGCGCCGGCACGGCGCGACGGAAGTGTCTCATGACCAGGAAAATGTCGCGCTGCAACAAGAACGGCGCAAGCGGATTGGACTCCCCCCGTCAATCCGCCTAAACTCCGGCGCCGCGCGCCGGCGGAAGGCACGACCGCTCCGGCGCGTGGGAGAAACGCCAGGCAGAGGACCGCATTCTATGGATTTGAGCAAGGTTCCGGTGGGCAAGAACCCGCCGTGGGACGTGAACGTGGTCATCGAGATCCCGTTTCACGGCGAACCGGTCAAGTACGAGGTCGACAAGGAATCCGGCGCCATGTACGTGGACCGCTTCCTGCACACGGCCATGTACTATCCCTGCAATTACGGCTTCATTCCGCACACCCTGTCGGGCGACGGCGACCCGGTGGACGTCTGCGTGGTCGGCCGCACCCCGGTCATCCCCGGCGCGGTCCTGCGCTCCCGCCCGGTCGGCGTTCTCTACATGGAGGACGAGGGCGGCGAGGACGAGAAGCTGCTGGCCGTCCCGGTCAACAAGCTGCACCCGTTCTACAGCAACGTCACCTCCTACCGCGACCTGCCGGAGATCCTGACCGAGCAGATCGCCCACTTCTTCCAGCACTACAAGGACCTGGAGAAGGGCAAGTGGGTGAAGATCCTGCGCTGGGGCGACGCCGACGAGGCGGCGCTGAAGATCGAGGAGGGCATCAGGCGCGCCGCGGCCGAGACCAAGGGCAAGCCGGGTGTCATCGTCTGAGCCGTCCCGGCGCGGACCGCGCGTGGTGGTCGTCGAGGGCGACATCACGCAGGCCCGCGTCGACGCCATCGTCAACGCCGCCAACAGCGCCCTGAAGCGCGGCGGCGGCGTCGACGGGGCGGTCCATCGCGCCGCCGGCCCGGCCCTCCAGGCGGAGCTGGACGGCATCGGCGGCTGCCCGACCGGCGAATGCCGGGCGACCCGCGGCCACGCCCTGCCGGCGCCGTGGATCCTCCACTGCGTCGGCCCGGTGTGGCGCGGCGGCGGCCAGGGCGAGGACGCCCTGCTGGAGAGCTGCTACCGCAGCGCCTTCGCCGAGGCCCGCCGCCTCGGCCTGCGCAGCCTCGCCTTCCCCGCCATCAGCACCGGCATCTACGGCTTCCCCAAGGAGCGGGCGGCGCTCATCGCCGTCGGCGCGGTCCGGCGGGAGCTGGCGGCGGGCGGCAGCGTCGACGAGGTCCGGTTCGTCTGCTTCGACCGCGGGACGGCCGACCTCTACCGTGCCCTGGTCCCGCCGCCGGACGCAGAGGCCTGACGCCTCCCCGGGCCTCTCGTCCGCAACGCGGACTGTGCGTCTCACTGACCGATTGACGCGGACCCTCCCGACGATTATGTTGCGTCGCAGCATCGCGACATTCCGTCGCCATGCCCGCGACCGCTTGCATCGCCCCATCCGTTCGGCGTTCATCGGTCGCGTGCCATACCGGCGCGCGGTGCAGCGCCCTCTTCCGAACCACCGACGGAACCGGCCATGACCGTTCGCAACCTCGACCACATGTTCAAGCCGGCGTCGATCGCCCTGATCGGCGCCAGCCGCAAGCCGCCGTCGATCGGCGCCGTGGTCGCGCGCAACCTGTTCAACGCCGGATTCGACGGGCCGATCCTGCCGGTCACCGCGACCGACCGGGCGATCGAGGGGGTGCTGGCCTACCGCTCGGTGGCGGAGCTGCCGATCACCCCCGACCTGGCGGTGATCTGCACCGCTCCCGACAGCGTCGCCGCGGTGGTCGACCAGCTCGGCGACCGGGGCACGCGGGCCGCCATCGTCATCTCCGACCGCTTCTCCCGCGACGCCCAGGCGACGCTCCGGCAGGCGGCCGGGGCCCACCAGATGCGCATCCTCGGCCCCAACAGCCTCGGTGCCATGGTGCCGGGCCGCGGCCTCAACGCCAGCATGGGCCACGTCACGCCGCACAAGGGCGACGTCGCGCTGGTGGCGCAGTCGTCGATGGTGGTCACGTCGATCGTCGACTGGGCGACCGCGCGCGGCATCGGCTTCTCCCACCTGGTGTCGCTGGGCGAGAAGGCCGACGTCGACTTCGGCGACATGATCGATTATCTCGCGTCCGACGGCACGGCGCGCGCCATCCTGCTGTACATCGAATCGGTCAACGACGCCCGCAAGTTCATGTCGGCCGCCCGCTCCGCGGCGCGGCAGAAGCCGGTCATCGTCGTCAAGGCCAGCCGCAGCCCCGAAGCGCAGGAGGCGGCGACCTCCCACACCGGGGCGTTGGCGGTGTCGGACGCCGTCTACGACGCCGCCTTCCGGCGCGCCGGCATCCTGCGGGTGAACAGCCTGGACGAGCTGTTCGACGCGGTCGGCACGCTCGCCACCGGGGTGCCCATCGTCGGCGACCGGCTGGCGATCCTCACCAACGGCGGCGGCATGGGCGTCATCGCCACCGACAGCCTGATCCAGGCCGGCGGCCGCCTCGCCGCCTTCGACGAGGCCACCCAGGCCCGCCTCGACGGCGTCTTCGGCGCGAGCGCCGGCGGGCGCAGCAACCCGCTGCGCATCGGCGGCGACGCCACGCCCAAGCGCTACGCCGACGCGCTCGCCCCGCTGCTGGACGACGCCGGCAACGACGCCATCCTGGTGCTGCACTGCCCCTCGGCCCTGTCCGATCCGACGGCGGCCGCGGCGGCGGTGGTCGACACCCTGAAGAAGCACCCGGGCCGGCGCCACCCGGTGCTGACGAGCTGGCTGGGCGACGTCACCGCCGGCGAGGCGCGCCGCCTGTTCGCCGCCAACCGCATCCCCACCTACGACACGCCGAGCCACGCCGTGCGCGCCTTCATGCATCTGGTGCAGTACCGGCGCAACCAGGACCTGCTGATGGAGACGCCGCCCTCGGTGGCCGACGCCTTCCAGCCCGACGGCATCATCGTCCAGAAGATCGTCGCCCGCGCCATCGCCGAGAAGCGCGAGTGGCTGACCGAGTACGAGGCCAAGCGGGTGCTGGCCGCCTACGGCATCCCGGTGGTCGACACCCGCCGCGCCGAGACGCCGGAGGAGGCGGCGCGCGCCGCCGCCGCCATCGGCGGGCCGGTGGCGCTGAAGGTCCTGTCGCCCGACGTCACCCACAAGTCCGACGTCGGCGGCGTCGCCCTGCACCTGGCCGACGCCGACGAGGTGCGGACCGAGGCCGAGGCCATGCTGGCGCGGGTGCGCGCCGCCGCCCCCGACGTCCGCATCGAGGGCTTCACGGTGCAGGAGATGGCCGTCCGCCCCGACGCCTACGAGCTGATCGTCGGCATGACCGAGAACGAGCTGTTCGGCCCGGTGCTGCTGTTCGGCGAGGGCGGCATCGGCGTCGAGGTGGTCGAGGACTACGCGCTGGCCCTGCCGCCCCTCAACATGCGCCTGGCCGCCGAGCTGATGAGCCGCACCCGGATCTGGCGCCAGCTGCAGGGCTACCGCTCGCGCCCCGCCGTCGATCTCGACGCCGTGGCGATCACCCTGAACAAGGTGTCGCAGCTCGTCGTCGACTTCCCCGAGGTGGCCGAGATCGACATCAACCCGCTGCTGGCCGACCAGGACGGGGTGCTGGCGCTCGACGCCCGCATCAAGGTGGCGGTGCCGGCCCTGCCCGGCGCCAAGCGCCTCGCCATCCGCCCCTACCCCAAGGCGCTGGAGACCGACATCCGCATCAAGGACGGCCGCCAGTTCCTGGTGCGGCCGATCCTGCCGGAGGACGAGCCGCTGGTGCACGGGATGTTCGCCCGCATGACGCCGGAGGACATCCGCCTGCGCTTCTTCGCGCCGATGAAGCGCCTTTCCCATCCCGCCGCCGCGCGCCTGACGCAGATCGACTACGACCGCGAGATGGCGCTGGTCGCCATCGGCCCGGACGCCCGGACCGGCGAGCCGCTGATGCACGGCGTCGTCCGCATCGCCGCCGACCCCGACAACCAGCGCGCCGAATACGCCGTCATGGTGCTGTCGGAGATGAAGGGCCAGGGGCTCGGCTTCCTGCTCATGAAGATGATCCTGGACTACGCCCGCTCGCGCGGCATCAAGCAGGTGTACGGCGAGGTGCTGCGCGAGAACACCAACATGCTGGGCATGTGCCGCCGCCTCGGCTTCGTGCGCAAGGAGAACCTGGACGAGCCGGGTGTGGTCGAGGTCTGCATCGACCTCGGCAAGGCGCTGGACTGACCGGCGCGCCCCTTGGAAGAGGACGGGGGCGGTGCCATACTCCGTCCATGTCCGAGGCCCGCAAATACATGACGGTCGACGAGTTCCTCCTGTGGGAGGACGGCACCGGCACGCGCTACGAGCTGATCGGCGGCGAGCCGGTCGCCATGGCACCGCCGGCCGACGTGCATTCCCTTTTGACGGGGGCGCTGGCCCTTGAGATCGGTCGGCGGCTCACCGCACCCTGCCGGGTGCGAGTCGAAGCCGGCATCGGCATCCCCCATCGCAACGACATGTGGTTCCAGGCCGACCTGGCGGTCGGCTGCGAGCGCGCCTCGACGAGGCCGGGGGTCGCCGAGCCGCGGGTGGTGGTGGAGGTGCTGTCGCCGTCGACGGAAGCCGACGACCGCACGGTGAAGCTGCCGCTCTACCGCACCGTCCCGTCGGTCCAGGAGATCCTGCTGATCTCGGCCCGCGAACCGCGGGCCGAACTGTGGCACCGCACCGACGGCGCCTGGCTGGTCGAGGAGGTCGGCGCCGAAGGGACGCTCACCTTCGCCTCGGTCGGCGTCGCCGTCCCCATGGCGGCCCTCTACGAGGATGCGGCCGGCTGAGCCGGCCGTGCGAGGGTGCGGCCGGCTGACCGGACCCCGCCGTCACAGCAGCGTCTCGATGACCCGGTCGGGCGGGGTGTGGCCGTCGACGAAGGTCTTGATGTTGACGATCACCTTCTCGCCCATGTCGATGCGGCCCTCGATGGTGGCCGAGCCCATGTGCGGCAGCAGCACCACGTTGTCGAGGCGCAGCAGCTTCGGGTTGACGGCCGGCTCGTGCTCGAAGACGTCGAGGCCGGCGCCGGCGATCTCCCCCTTTGACAGCATGCGGGTCAGCGCCGCCTCGTCGATCACCTCGCCGCGCGAGGTGTTGATGATGTAGCAGTGCGGGCGCAGCAGCTTGAGCCGGCGCTCGGAGAGCAGGTGGTAGGTGGCCGGGGTGTGCGGGCAGTTGATCGACACCACGTCCATGCGCGCCAGCATCTGGTCCAGGCTGTTCCAGTAGGTGGCCTCCAGCTCGGCCTCGATGTCGGGGTGGACGCGGCGGCGGTTGTGGTAGTGGATCGACATGCCGAAGGCGCGCGCCCGCCGCGCCACCGCCTGGCCGATCCGCCCCATGCCGAGGATGCCGAGGCGCTTGCCCCAGATGCGGTGGCCCAGCATCGTGGTGGGCCCCCAGCCCTTCCATTGGCCCGAGCGCACCAGGCGCTCGCCCTCGGTGATGCGCCGCGCCACGCCGAGGATCAGCGCCATGGTCATGTCGGCGGTGTCCTCGGTCAGCACGCCGGGGGTGTTGGTGACGGTGATGCCGCGCGCCCGCGCCGCCTTGTGGTCGATGTGGTCGACGCCGGTGCCGAACGAGGCGATCAGGCGCAGGTTGGGACCGGCCGCCTCGATCACCGCGGCGTCGATGCGGTCGGTGACGGTCGGCACCAGCACATCGGCGTCGCGCGCCGCCTCCACCAGCTGCTCCTGGCTCAGCGGCTCGTCGTCCGGGTTGAGGCGGGTGTCGAACAGCTCCATCATCCGCGTCTCGATGACGTCCGGCAGCTTGCGGGTGACCACCACCAGCGGCTTCTTCTTCTCGGCCATGCAACGGCGCTCCCTGAATTCCCCGAGCCCCCGGAATACAAGGGCGTCGCCGCCCTGTCCAGGAGCCAGCCGCTCCCTTGCTCCGGCGGGCGGCGCCTCACTATAGTGCAGCCGCGAGCCCCCGTCACCGCAGGTTGCCGATGCCCACCGCCGTCCGATCCGCCCTCCTGGCGCTGCTCCTCGGGTCCGCCGCCACGGCCTCGGCGGCCGACGGCCCCCGCGGCAGCGGCCTGCCGGTGCCGCGCTTCGTCACCCTGCGCTCCGACGAGGTGAACGTGCGCACCGGCCCCGGGGTGCGCTATCCCGTGGAATGGGTGTTCGTGCGCCGCGGCATGCCGGTGGAGATCACCGCCGAGTTCGACACCTGGCGGCGCATCCGCGACTGGGAGGGCAGCGAGGGCTGGGTGCACCAGAGCCTGCTGTCGGGCCGGCGCGGCGTCGTCGTGCTGGGCGGCACCCGCACGCTGCGGGCCGAGCCCTCGCCGGCCGCCGCCGCGGTGGCGACGGCCGAGCCCGGCGTCATGGGCACGCTCGAGCGCTGCACCGGTCCGTGGTGCGAGGTCGAGCTGAAGGGCTACAAGGGCTGGATGCAGCGCACCGAGATGTGGGGCGTCTACGCCGACGAGAAGGTCGAAGATTAGAAGAATATCAATCTTTCATCTTCCCATCTTCGTGTTCAAGATGGACGGCTCCCCGTCAATCCAGATCCTTGCTCAATTCGGCGCGCACGGCTTCCGGCATGACCGCCATGTGGCCGTAGTTGGGGTGGGCGAAGGCGACGATGACCTGGGTGCCCGGCGCGCGGAAGGCGGCGCTCTGCTCCGGCGTCAGGTCGAAGTGGACGAAGTGCACCGAGGAGGTCTTGCCCTCGGCGGTGGTGCGCTCGACGTCGCCCTCCGGGCGGGCCCGCACCGTGTGGCCGGCGAACTGCAGCGCCATGGTGTCCTCCACGCCCCCCAGGCGCGACAGGATCTGGTGGCGCTGCACCGCGTTGTCGATCTCGAACATGACCGTGGCGACCAGCTCGCTGCCCTTGGGGATCAGCGGGTTGTAGGCGCGCAGCTCGTCCGCGATCTGCTCCTCGCCGCCCTTCTCGATGTGCAGCATCTCGTGGACCTGCTGCCACATCGTGTCGTAGCTCTCGAAGTAGAAGGTGGCGTAGGGGCCGACCGAGACCCGCCGGTTCTTCTTCACCTCGACCAGGGCCTTGCGCCGCTCGACGCGGACCTTGGCGAACTCGGCCATGGGCATGATGTCGGCGCGGGTGATCTCGGTCTTGCGCGCGGTCATGGTCTCGTCTCCCTCCTCTTGCGATCCCGCCGGCCTCACGGCGCGACGCCGTAGGCGCGGGCGAGGATCTCGATCGGGTGCAGGTTGGTCGAATGGGCGGTGTCCGGCGCGGCCCCCTGCCGCTCGATGCCCTGCATGATGTGCTGGCCGGCCAGCGGGCATTCCGAGGCGACCATCGCCTTGCCCGACTTGATGGCCTGGGTCGCCACCGGCTTGCCGACCTTGAGCGCCACCGGGAAGTTCGGCTCCATGACGCCCCAGGAGCCGCCGTGCCCCGAACAGCGCTCGATCACCTTGACGTCGGCCTCGGGGATCAGCCGCAGCATCTCCGCCGCCTTCGCGCCCATGTTCTGGGCGCGGGCGTGGCAGGCGAGATGCAGCGCCACCCCGCCCGGCACGGGCTGCAGCCCCGGCGCCAGCCCTTCGCGCCGGGCGATGTCGACGACGTACTCGCTGAGGTCGAAGGTGGCCTGGGCGAGCGTCTCGACGGCGGCGCGGTGCGGGTCGTCCTTGGGCACCACGAGCGGCCACTCCAGCTTCAGCATCAGCGCGCAGCTCGGGATCAGCGCGACCACGTCGTAGCCCTTGTCGATCCAGGGCGCCAGCGCGGCCGCCACCGTCGCCGCCTTGCCGTTGACCTTCGCCACCTCGCCCTGCTCGAGCTGCGGCATGCCGCAACAGCCGGGATAGACCACCTCGGTCTCGACGCCCAGCTTGGCGAGCACGGCGCGCGCCGCCATGCCGATGGCGGGGTTGTTGTAGTTGGCGAAGCAGGTGGCGTAGAGCACGGCCTTGCGCCTGCCGTAGGCGGGCGCCTCCGGATTGACGGTGACCGGCGCGTCCTTGGCGCGGCGCTGCAGGGTGTGGCCGTGGAACTTCGGCAGGTGGGCCTCGCGGTGGACGCCGGCGACCTTGGCCATGACCGGCCGGGTGAGCGTGTTGTCGACGTCGGTCGCCCAGTTGGCGAGCGGCGCCACCAGGCTGCCGAGCCTGCCGTTGCGGTCGGTCTCGACGAGCTGGCGCACGGCGAAGGGGACGCCGCGCTTCTTCGCGTCGACGGCGCGGTAGCGCAGCATCAGGTGCGGGAAGTCCAGCGCCCATTCGTGCGGCGGCACGTAGGGGCACTTGGTCATGAAGCACATGTCGCACATGGTGCAGGCGTCGACGACCTTGGCGAAGTCGTCCGACTTGACGTCGTGCAGCTCGCCCGGCCCGGCCTCGTCGACCAGGTCGAACAGTCGCGGGAAACTGTCGCACAGGTTGAAGCAGCGGCGGCAGCCGTGGCAGATGTCGAAGACCCGGCGCATCTCGGCGTCGAGCTTGGCCTCATCGTAGAAGTCGGGGTTCTTCCAATCCAGCGGGTGTCGAACGGGCGCCTCCAGGCTGCCTTCGCGCATGGGTCGTGACTCCTCCGAGGTCCGGCGGTGATGTCCGGCAGGCGGCCGGTTGGCCCGGCCTTGCGGCGTTCAGCCCAGCCTTGCGGCGTTCAGATCGGCAAGGCGGCAGGTCGTCGCGCGAAGACGGGGATGCGGGGGCCCCGCGGCCGGAGCCCCCGCCGCTCCTCGTCAGGCCATCTGGTCCAGGGCCTTCTGGAAGCGGCCGGCGTGCGACTTCTCGGCCTTGGCGAGGGTCTCGAACCAGTCGGCGATCTCGTCGAAGCCTTCGTCGCGGGCGGTGCGCGCCATGCCCGGGTACATGTCGGTGTACTCGTGCGTCTCGCCGGCGATGGCCGCCTTCAGGTTGGAGCCGGTTTCGCCGATCGGCAGGCCGGTGGCCGGGTCGCCGACCTCCTCGAGGAATTCCAGATGACCGTGGGCATGGCCGGTCTCGCCCTCGGCGGTGGAGCGGAACACGGCGGCCACGTCGTTGTAGCCTTCGACGTCGGCCTTCTGGGCGAAGTAGAGATAGCGGCGGTTGGCCTGGCTCTCGCCGGCGAACGCTTCCTTCAGGTTCTCTTCGGTCTTGGAGCCCTTGAGCGCAGCCATGGTGGTTCCCTCCTCGATGTAAGCCATCCGGACGGGCCGTGCGGACGCGTGATCCCCGTCCGGTCAGGCATTGCTTATGCCACCGACGGAGGGCCAGGTCAACAATCTAGAACTGGTACAAAAAGGCGGACATGGCCTTGAACGGCGCGGCGAATGGTCGCATCACGCCGGAGCGCCGCCGGTCGTGCCGCCCGTCGTCGTGCCGCCGGTCGTGCCGCTGTCGTCCGGCTCCAGGCGGACGATGACGTCGACGCGCGCCACCCGGGTTCCCGGCGGCGGGTCGGGGAGTTGCGAGACGACGATGTGGTCGCCCGGGATGTCCTCCAGCCGGCCCGTGCCCTCCACGAAGAAATGGTGATGCTCGGTGCTGTTGGTGTCGAAATAGGAGCGGCCGGCGTCGACCACCACCTCGCGCAGCAGCCCGGCCGCGGTGAACTGGTTCAGCGTGTTGTAGACGGTGGCGAGCGACACCCGGAGGTCCGCCCCCATGGCCTCGCTGTGGAGCTGCTCGGCGGTGACGTGCCGATCGCCGCCGTCGAACAGCAGACGGGCCAATCCGAGCCGCTGGCGCGTCGGGCGCAGGCCGACGCTGTGCAGACGGTCGAGGGCGCGCTTGTAGGGGCGGTGTCCGATCATGGCATGTGCACGCGAGTGGTGATACGGCCGACGGCGGACCGGCACGGCACCGTGCCGCAGCGCAGGCACGCGACAGTCCAAGGATAAATTAGAACGATTTCAGGGCTTCGGCAAGGAGCGCGGCGCGAATCGTCGGCACCACCGACGATTCGCGCCGCGCCCGCCGGCGGGTCAGTACCCCGTCGCGATGCGCTCGACCAGCTGCTTCACGGTCGGGATGAAGCCGCCGGCGTAGTAGGGGTCGGACGCGAAGCGGTAGGCGTTGTGCCCGGCGAACATCAGCTGGTTCTCGCAGTCGTCGGTGTGGCTGACCGCCTGCAGGGTCTTCTGGATGCAGTAGGAGCGCGGGTCGGCCTTCTTGCCCGTGGTGCCCTCCTCGTTCTGCGACCAGTTGGAGAAGCGGCAGGCGGACAGGCAGCCCATGCAGTCGATCTGGTCCTGGAGGATCTGCTCCGCCTTCTCCGGGGTCACGAAGACCAGGGTGCTGTCGGGCGTCTTCAGCGCCGTGGTGAAGCCCTGGGCGACCCAGGACTGGGCGCGCTGGCGGTCGGTCTCGGTGAGGTAGACCGGCCGGCCGCGCGGCCCCACCGGGAACTCGGCGGCGTGCTCGCCCACCGGCTTGGGCAGGAAGGCGACCTGGCGCTCGGAGCGGGCCATCAGTTCCAGCATGAAGGGGTTCTTGACGCCCGAGGAGTAGAAGCCGGTCGGCGAGAACTGGTTGAGGAAGACGTCGCCCTCCTTCAGCGTCAGCAGCTTGCGCTTCCACGCCATGGAGATCGGGCTTTCCTCGGTCAGCAGCGGCCGGGTGCCGAACTGGAAGGCGATGGGCCCGAGGTCCGGGTTGTCCAGCCAGTCCTCCCACTCGCTCAGCCACCACACGCCGCCGGCCATGATGATCGGCACCGCCTGCAGGCCGAAGCTGTTCAGCATCTGGCGCAGCGCCAGCACGCGGGGGAAGGGGTCCTCGGGGCGCTGCGGGTCCTCGGAGTTGGACAGGCCGTTGTGGCCGCCGGCCAGCCAGGGGTCCTCGTAGACGATGCCGCCCAGGTTGTCGCGGAACTTCTGGTAGGCGCGCAGCCACAGCGCCCGGAAGGCGCGGGCGGAGGAGACGATGGGATAGTAGTGGCAGCCGTAGCGCGCCGCGATCTCGGCGATGCGGTAGGGCATGCCGGCGCCGCAGGTGACGCCGTGGATCAGCCCCTTGGCCCCTTCCAGCGCGCCGTGCAGGATCGCCTCGGCGCCGCCCATCTCCCACAGCACGTTCATGTGGATGCGGCCCTGGCCGTTCGAGCGCTCATGCGCCATGCGGGCCTGGGCGACGGCGCCACGGATGCCGTAGGCGATCAGCTCGTGGTGACGCTCGCGCCGGGTCTTGCCGTGGTAGACCTGGGGGATGATGTGGCCGCTCTCGTCGTAGCTGTCGGCGTTGACGCCGGAAAAGGTCCCGACGCCGCCGGCAGCGGCCCACGCCCCGGAACTCTCGCCGTTCGAGACGGCTACCCCCTTACCACCCTCCACGAGGGGCAGCACTTCCCGGCCGGACATGAGCAACGGCTTCAGCGCCTTCAACGGAACCTCCAAACCCAAAGAGCATCCAGCAACGCGAACACAGGGGCGTGCCGGAAGTCGTGAGCCTTCCGGGCGTGCCCCTCTGGTTTGCGGCGTAATATATGGGGAAAGCGTCGGCGGTACGAGCGGATTTGCGCCGCCGTGCCGGCAAACCGTCACATCGGGGCCAGTTCGGCGGCGAGCCGCCCGGGTGCGTCGGTGAAGACCGCGGCGACACCCCAGGCGAAGAGGTCGCGCGCCCGCGCCGCGTCGTTGACCGTGTAGGCGAGCACCGGCCGGCCGGTGGCGCGGTAGGCGGCGACGCTCTCGGCCGTCTGCCGCTTCTGGTCGAGGTTGAGGGTGGCGGCGCCCAGCCGGTCGGCGATGGCCGCCCAGTCGGCCGGTGCCTCCTCCATGAGGTAGCCGCGCGGCAGGTCGGGGGCGAGGCGCCGCGCCACCTCCAGGCACTCCGGCTCGAAGCTCGACAGCAGGAGCGGCCGGCCGGCCGGCCAGGCGCCGCGCAGCACCGCCAGCGCCGCTTCCGCCGTTTCCACGGCGCGGCCGGGCGACGGCTTGATCTCCAGGTTGAGGCCGAGGCCGAGCTGGCGCACGAGGTCCAGCATCTCCGCCAGGGTCGGCACCTCCTCCCCGGCGAAGCGCGGGTCGAACCAGCCGCCGGCGTCGAGCCGCTTGAGGTGGGCGAGGTCGATCTCCGCCACCGGGCCGGCACCGGAGGTGGTGCGCTCCAGGGTGTCGTCGTGGATGATCACCGGGACGCCGTCGCCGGTCAGCATGACGTCGACCTCGACCCAGGCGGCGCCCTGGCGGGCCGCCTCGCGCACCGAGACCAGGGTGTTCTCCGGCGCGCTCTCCTTGGCGCCGCGGTGGCCGATCAGGCGGGGAAGGGTCGACAGCATGACGCTCCGGCGGTACAACGCGGGCCACCCGCGACGGGAAGCCGACGGTTTTCCCGTATGGCGCAAATCCGGCGCCCGGAAAAGCGAATTCATGACCCAGAAGACCCTGCGCAGCGTCCCCGACCTGGTGGCCGCCGGCCTGCTGTCCCCCGAGGCGGCGGCCGGCGTGTCCGGCGTCGCCGAACGCTACGCCGTGGCGATCACCCCGTACCTCGCCGGGCGGCTCGCCGGGGCCGCCCCGGACGACCCGCTGTACGCCCAGTACGTGCCGTCGCCGGAGGAGGCGTACACGGCGCCCGCCGAGACCGCCGACCCCATCGGCGACCACGCCCGTTCGCCGGTCAAGGGCATCGTCCACCGGTATCCCGACCGGGTGCTGCTGAAGCCGCTGCACGCCTGCGCGGTGTACTGCCGCTTCTGCTTCCGCCGCGAGATGGTCGGCCCCGGCGGCGAGGCGCTGAGCGCCGAGGAGCTGGCGGCGGCGCTGGCGTACGTGGGCGGCCGGCCGGAGGTGTGGGAGGTGGTGGTCACCGGCGGCGATCCCTTCCTGCTGAGCGCGCGCCGCCTGCGGGAGATCGTCGACGCTCTGGCCGGCATGGGGCACGTCGGCGTGGTGCGCTTCCACACCCGCCTGCCGGTCGCCGATCCCGAGCGGGTGACGCCGGAACTGGTGGCCGCCCTGCGCGCCGACGGGCTCGCCACCTGGGTGGCGGTGCACGTCAACCACGCCGCCGAGCTGACACCGGAGGCCGGGGCCGCGCTGGCGCGCCTCGCCGACGCCGGCGTGCCGCTGCTCGGCCAGACGGTCCTGCTGAAGGGGGTCAACGCCGACGCCGCCGCTCTGGAGGCGCTGTTCCGGGCGCTCGTGCGGCACCGGGTCAAGCCCTACTACCTGCACCATCCCGACCTCGCCCCCGGCACCGCCCACGTCCGCCCGACGCTCGACGAGGGGCGCGCCCTGGTGAAGGGGCTGCGCGGCCGGGTCTCGGGCCTGTGCCAGCCGACCTACGTGCTCGACATCCCCGGCGGCCACGGCAAGGCGCCGGCGGCGCCGTGCTGGGTCGAGACGAGCCCCGACGGCACCGCCGAGGTGGAGGACTTCACCGGGGCGCGGCACCGCTACGCGCCGTGAGGCTCAGCGCGGCGGCAGCACCGCGGCGGTGCCGAACAGCGGGTCGGGGTTGATCAGCACGGTGTGCACGGCGACCACCGAGGCGTAGCCGGTCCACAGCGCCTCCGGCATCCAGCTCCAGCCGATCGCCCGGTCGTTGTCCCAGACGATGGCAATGGAAAAGATCGTCAGCAGGAAGAACAGCCCGGTCCACGCCAGCGCCAGGATCGGGCTGCCCAAGGTGAAATAGACCCAAGTGAAGCTGGCGTAGAGCAGCCAAGTGCCGACCTGCAGCGCCGCCAGCCAGTCGTAGTCCCAGATGCGGTGGCGCTTGTTGACCATCCGCACGTCGCCCCAGAGCTGGATCGCCGTGATGGTGAACCAGATGATCGGAAAGGCCAGCGGCGGCGGCTGCAGCGGCGAGACGGCGTGCCCCGGGAAGGGCTCGCGGTCCGGCGAGAGGAAGTTGTAGGCGTTGGCCAGCAGCCAGAACAGCGCCGCCTGCCACCACGTCACCCGAAACCCGACCTCGTCCCGCATGCCCGCTCCCTTCGTCGCACCCTGCCCCGCCGTGAACCCTACCTTATGCACGGAGGCGGAGCTTCAACAACAGGGGCGGGGGAGCGCCGGCAAGACCATGGCGTTTGGACCTTTGCCCTCTCCCGGCCTGGGCTAACGTATGCACACATCTGGTGCGGCACCGCAGAACAACCCTCCCCTGCGAAGCGGGGGAGGGAGGGGACCCGCGGCGGAGCCGTGGGGAGGGTGGGGGCAGGAGGTGTGTCAGCCATTCCGCTCGACGGTATCAGGCGGTGGCGACCATCACCGACATCCTGTTCCTGGAGCAGGATCGCATCTACGCCGAGCATTGGAGCCGGCCGGCCGGCGGCGCCTGGGGTGCTGCGGAGCACCTGATGGGGCCGCAGGCGGTCGTCCGGCTGCCGTGGTTCGGCGCCACGCTCCCGCTGGCGGCGGTGTACCGGCGGGTGCTGGAGGAGGACGCGGCGGCGACGTGAGGGGGCGGGGGCCCGACACCGTCACGGCGGCCCCCCGCCCCGTCACTCCTCGATGTCGCGGGCCAGCACCTCGCGCTTGCCGGCGTGGTTGGGCTTGCTGACCACGCCCTCGGTCTCCATGCGCTCGATCAGGCGGGCGGCGGAGTTGTAGCCGATGCGCAGCTGGCGCTGGATGAAGGAGGTCGAGGCCTTGCGCTCGCGGCAGACGATGGCGACCGCCTTGTCGTACATCTCGTCGCCCGTCGAGCCGCCGCCGGGGCCGGCCCCGTAGCCGCCGTCGCCGCCGCCGGCCGACTCCTCGTCCTCCTCGGTGATGGCGTCGACGTAGCTCGGCTCGCCCTGGGACTTCAGGAACTTGACCACCTGCTCCACCTCGCCGTCCGAGACGAAGGGGCCGTGGACGCGGGTGATGCGCCCGCCGCCGGCCATGTACAGCATGTCGCCCTGGCCCAGCAGCTGCTCCGCCCCCTGCTCGCCGAGGATGGTGCGGCTGTCGATCTTCGACGTCACCTGGAAGGAGATGCGGGTCGGGAAGTTGGCCTTGATGGTGCCGGTGATGACGTCGACCGACGGGCGCTGGGTCGCCATGATGAGGTGGATGCCGGCGGCGCGCGCCATCTGGGCGAGGCGCTGGATCGCCGCCTCGATGTCCTTGCCGGCCACCAGCATCAGGTCGGCCATCTCGTCGACGATGACGACGATGTAGGGCAGCTCGGTGAGGTCGAGCGGCTGCTCCTCGAACAGCGGCTTGCCGGTGTCGGGGTCGAAGCCGGTCTGCACGCGCCGGGTCAGCGACTCGCCCTCGGCCCGCGCCTCGCGCAGGCGGGCGTTGTAGCCCTCGATGTTGCGCACGCCGAGCTTCGACATGTTGCGGTAGCGGTCCTCCATCTCCCGCACCGTCCACTTCAGCGCCACCACCGCCTTGCGCGGGTCGGTGACGACCGGGGCCAGCAGGTGGGGGATGCCCTCGTAGACCGACAGCTCCAGCATCTTCGGGTCGATCATGATGAAGCGGCAGCGGTCGGGCGGCAGCCGGTACAGCAGCGACAGGATCATCGTGTTGATCGCCACCGACTTGCCCGAGCCGGTGGTGCCCGCCACCAGCAGGTGGGGGAAGCGGGCGAGGTCGGCCACCACCGGCTGGCCGCCGATGTCCTTGCCGAGCGCCAGCGCCAGCTTGCCCTGGCTGCGCTCGTAGGAGTCCGCGGCCAGCAGCTCGCGCAGCAGCACCGTCTCGCGCCGGGCGTTGGGCAGCTCGATGCCGATGACGTTGCGCCCGGGCACCACGGCGACGCGCACCGACACCACGCTCATGGTGCGGGCGATGTCGTCGGCCAGGCCGATGACGCGCGACGACTTGGTGCCGGGCGCCGGCTCCAGCTCGTAGAGCGTCACCACCGGGCCGGGATGGACCTTCTGCACCTCGCCGCGCACGCCGAAGTCGGCGAGCACGCCCTCCAGCTTCTCGGCGTTGCTCCGCAGGGTCTCCTCGTCGAGCCGGTCGCCGCGCCCGGCGGTGCCGGGAAGCTGCAGCAGGTCGAGCGGCGGCAGCTCGTAGTCCGCCTCCTCCGCCTCCAGGTGCAGGGCGGCCTGCCGGCGGTCGGGGGCGGGTCGGGCGGGCGCCGGGGCGGCGGGGGCGACCACCGGCACCGGCCGCGGCCGGCGGTCCTCGGCCGGCGGCGCCTCCGCGGCGGCCGCGCGGCGCGGCGCCCGCAGGACGACCCGGCCGTCGTCGTGAACGGCGTCGTCCGCGGCGGCCTCGTCCGGGGCCGCGGCCGGCGGCGCATCGTCGAAGCGCGGCGCCCGCGGCTCGTCGAAGCTGGGGGCACGGCGGCCCAGCATGTCCCCGGCGGCGCTGCCGGCGGCGCGGGCCGCGCTGGCGCCGTGCCGGCCCATCGCGGCGGCGCCGCTGCGCGCCGCCCGGCCGGCCGCGCCGGCCAGCCCGCCCATCGCCCGCACGCCGCCCAGCCACTCGCCGGGCGAGACGCCGTAGGCGGCGAACAGCAGGAGCCCGGCCAGCACCGTCGCCGCCGTCGCCACGGCGCCGAAGCCGGCGCCGCCGAACAGGTCGGCGACGGCGTGCAGCAGCAGCACGCCGAGGCTGCCGCCCGGCAGTCCCAGCGGCGCCCCGGTCATGCCGGACCCGGCGAAGGCGGTCGCCGCCATGACGACGCCGGCCAGCCCCAGCAGCAGGCGCAGGACCGGCCGGCGCACCGGCTTCTGGCTGGCCAGCCGCCAGCCCCAGGCGACCGGCAGCAGCGCCAGCAGCCAGGACGCCCAGCCCAGCCCCTGCATCAGCAGGTCGGCCAGCCAGGCACCGGCGGCGCCCAGCAGGTTGCCCGTCTCGCCGGCGCCGACGCTGTTCCACGACGGGTCGGCGGGGCTGTAGCTGCCGATCACCAGCATCAGCACCAGCCCGACGCAGCCCAGCGCGAAGCCCGCCAGCTCGCAGGCGCGGGCGGCGACGAAGGCGCGGGCGGCGGGCGACAGCAGGGGGCGCCGCTCCGGGCGCATGGCCGTGGCGGTGGCGGCCGGTCCGGGGGAGGCGCTGCGGCGGCTGCTCATGGTGCGGGCCCTGTCTGGTGTCTCGGAAATGGCTCAGCCAAGGATGCGGGCGATGGTCGCGCAGGCGTCGCCGACCACCGCGGCGTCGTGCACCAGGGCGACGCGGATGAAGGCGGCGCCGGGGTTCGGCTGCCCCGGCGCGGCGCCGGACAGGTAGGCCCCGGGCAGCACGCGGATGGCCCCCTCCTGCCACAGGCGGCGGGTGGCGGCCTCGCCGTCGCCGACGTCCAGCCACAGGAAGAAGCCGCCCTCGGGGCGGCGGTAGCCGAGCCGGCCCTGCAGCGCCGCCTCGGCCGCCGCGAACTTGGCGCGGTAACGGGCGCGGTTCTCCTCCACGTGCGCCTCGTCGCGCCACAGGGCGGTGGCGGCGGCGAGCGCCGGCAGCGGCGTTCCGGCGTTGGCGTAGCTGCGCAGCCGGGCGAAGCGGGCGATCAGGTCGGGATCGCCGGCGACGAAGCCGGAGCGCAGGCCGGCGGCGTTGGAGCGCTTGGACAGGGAGTGGAAGACCAGGACGTTGGCGAAGGCCCCGTCGCCGCCGTCCGGCGCCAGGGCGGCGGCGGCCTGCAGCGCGCCCGCCGGAGGCCGGTCCAGGTAGATCTCGCTGTAGCACTCGTCGACCGCCAGGACGAACCCGTGGGTGCGGGCGAGGCCGATGGCCTTCTGCAGATAGGCGGCGTCGGCCGCCGCCCCCTGGGGGTTGGAGGGGGTGCACAGGTAGAACAGCGCCGTGCGTTCCAGGAGCTCCGGCGCCAGCGCGTCGAGGTCGGGCAGGAAGCCGGTGTCGCGGGTGGAGGGCAGGAACACCGCCTCCGCCCCGGCCAGCACCGCGCCGCCCTCGTAGACGGCGTAGAAGGGATTGGGCACCAGCACCGCCGGGGTGCGGCCCGCCTTGCGCTCGGGCACCGCCATGAGCGCCGTGAGGAACAGCGCCTCGCGGGTGCCGGCCACCGGCAGGACCATGCGCTCGGCGTCAAGCGCGCCCGGCGGCAGCGCGAAGCGGCGGGTCAGCCAGGCGCCGGCGGCGGCGCGGAAGTCCGGCGTTCCGGCCAGCGGCGGGTATTTGCCCCAGAGATGGGCGTTGGCGGCCAGGGTGTCGGCGATCAGCGCCGGCGGCGCGTGCTGCGGCTCGCCGATCGACATGATCGTCGGCTCGACGTTGGCCCGCGGAACGACGCCGGCCAGCAGGCCGGCCAGACGGGTGAAGGGATAGTCGCTCAACCGGCCGAGCCGGTCGTTGCCCAAGGCACGCTCGTGCGCCGGGCCGGAGGCCTGGGTCGCCATGTCGCCGTGAAAATCCGCGGTGGTTGGTCCTCGCCGCCCGGGTCCGGGGGTCCCGTGCGCAGCGGCGACGACTCTACCGGCGGCGTCCCCCCGGCACAAGCGCCCTGCCCGTAACAAACGCCGCCGGCGCCGCGAGGCGCCGGGACCCATCCCCGGCCGGCGGGACGGGTCCCCTCCGGACCGCCGGCAGCGGGCCGGCGGTCCGACGGGTCAGAGAGCCTCGCCGTTGGTCTCGCCGGTGCGGATGCGCACGGCGTGGGCGATCTCCAGGACGAAGATCTTGCCGTCGCCGATGCGGCCGGTGTTGGCGGCCTTCTGGATCGCCTCGACGACCTGCTCGGCCTGGTCGTCCGAGACGGCGACCTCGATCTTCACCTTGGGCAGGAAGCTCACCGAATACTCCGCACCGCGGTAGATCTCGGTCTGGCCCTTCTGGCGGCCGAAACCCTTGACCTCGCTGACGGTGAGGCCCTGGATCCCGAGCGACGTCAGCGCCTCGCGCACCTCGTCGAGCTTGAACGGCTTGATGATGGCCATAACGAGTTTCATCTGGCTCCCCTTCGATTCGTTGGTCCGGTCCATCGCCAACGCCGGTGCCGCCGCCGCGCCGCGGGCCCGACGGGTCGAGGCGCTTTGGCGTTCGTCCGGACGTCGTCGCGCCGACCGCGGTACCCCTATCTACAAGAATCGTGCCGGCCGTTCGACGCCGCGAAACCAGGCGGGCCGGCGCGGCCAGCATGCCGTGCTTTCCGGCAAATGACCAGTTTTTGTGCACCGACCGGCGTTGGCGCAACTCGGCCACTGGACAAGCGCCCCGCGGCGGCCGATTGTGACGGCGCTGCATCCCCGGGACAGAAGGACACGCGCCATCATGAGCGAGACGGCCCTCTCGGAAACGATCGTCACCGAGGTGGCGGTGCTGGGCGGCGGGCTGGCCGGCCTGACCATGGCGGCGGCGCTCGCCACGGCCGGCGTGCCGGTGGTGTGCATCGACCGCGACAGCCCGGAGGTGCAGGGCCGCGACGATTTCGACATCCGCACCACCGCCATCGCCTACGCCTCCATGAAGGTGCTGGAGGGGGCGGGCGTGTGGCGGCACATGGCCGAGGACGCCGGCCCCATCCTCGACATCCGCGTCGCCGACCAGTTCTCGCCGCTGTTCGTCCATTACGACCACCGCGAGCTGGCGGTGGACGGCAGCCCGCAGCCCTTCGGCTGGATCCTCGACAACAAGGACATCCGCCGCGCCCTGTTCGCCCGCGTGCGCGAACTGCCGGGCCTGCGCCACCTCGCCCCGGCGCAGGCGGTGCGCATCGAGCGCGACCGCGCCGGCGCCCGCGTGGTGCTGGCCGACGGCCGCACGGTGCGGGCGCGCCTGGTGGTCGGCGCCGACGGCCGCCGCTCGCTGGCGCGCGAGACGGCGGGCATCCGGCTGCGGCAGTGGGCCTACGATCAGACCGCGATCATCTGCACCATCCGCCATTCCGAGCCGCACGGCGGCGTGGCGGTGGAGCATTTCCTGCCCACCGGCCCCTTCGCCGTGCTGCCGATGACCGGAAACCGCTCGTCGATCGTCTGGAGCGAGAAGTCGTCGCTGGCCGCCCTGTATCTCAAGCTGCCCGACGACCAGTTCGTCGCCGAGCTGCAGCGCCGCTCCGGCGGCTATCTCGGCGAGATCGAGCTGCTGACCCGGCGGCAAGGCTGGCCGCTCTCGGTGCTGCTGGCGGAGGAGTTCGTGGCCCCGCGCGTCGCCCTGGTGGGCGAGGCGGCCCACGCCATCCACCCCATCGCCGGCCAGGGCCTGAACCTCAGCCTGCGCGACGTGGCGGCGCTGGCCGAGGTGGTGGTCGACGCCTGGCGCCTCGGCCTCGACGTCGGCGGTCCCGAGGTGCTGGCGCGCTACCAGCGCTGGCGGCGCTTCGACACGGTGCTGCTGGCCGCCGTGTGCGACGGGCTGGTCCACCTGTTCTCCAACGACATCGGCCCGGTGAAGCTGGCCCGCGACCTCGGCCTGGCGGTGGTGAACCGGCTGCCGCCGCTCAAGCGCTTCTTCATGCGCCACGCCATGGGCGTCGTCGGCGAGCTGCCGCGCATGATCCGCGGCGTGCCCCTGTAGGGCGCGGCGGCGGGGCTCCCGCCGACCGGCGGCCCGCACCGCCGATCTCACAGGGAAGTCCGTTGTCCAGGGGAGTGTTCGTGTGTATCAACGGGCCCTCGACAGTCTCAGGCGCTGCACGGAGAGGGCGTTCCAGGCCGTGAGCGGTGATCTCTCCCTCGACCAGATGCGCGACCTGCTGCTGCCGGCGGGCCATTCGCCGATCATCCAGCGCCGGCGCGCCGTCCTGATCCAGTCGCGGGTGCGCATGGTGGCGGCCACCTTCGCGGTGCTGACGCCGCTGTGGATCGTCGTCGACCTGGTCATCTTCGCCTGGCCGCTGTGGGGCTGGCTGGCCCTGCTGCGCATCCTCGCCAGCGGCGCCTTCGGGGCGCTGGCGCTGGCCCACCGCACCAGCGACGACATGGCGGCGGCGTGGCGCGGCCTGGCGCTGCTGCTGGCGGTGCCGACCGTCTTCTTCCTGCTCTCCCACCCCATGCTGAACGAGCAGGAGATCACCGATTCCGCGCTGGCGGTGGCGGCCGGCTACGCCTTCCTGCCCTTCGTCATGGTGGCCGGGCTCAGCGTCTTCCCGCTGACCGTGGCGGAAGGGGTGCTGTTCGCCCTGCCGCTCCTGTCCGCCCACCTCTTCGCCGGCTTCTACGGCTCCCTGGTCTTCCCCTTTCCCCACTACGTCGGGGCGTTCTGGCTGCTGCTGCTGATCATGGTGGTGGCGACGCTCGCCGCGATGAGCCAGCTCCACTTCATGATGGCGCTGGTCGACCAGGCCTCGCACGACGGCCTGACCGGCGCCTTCGGCCGCCGCATCGGCGAGGAGCTGCTGCGCCTGCAGCACGCCCACGCCCGGCGGGCCGGCCAGCCGCTGGCGGTGGCCTTCCTCGACCTCGACGACTTCAAGGCGATCAACGACCGCTACGGCCACGACGAGGGCGACCGCACCCTGCGCAACGCCGCCGAGGCGGTCCGCGGCATGCTGCGCCAGAGCGACGTGCTGGTGCGCTGGGGCGGCGAGGAGTTCCTGGTGGTGATGCCCAACACCACCCGCGAGGGCGCCGCCGCCGCGGTCGAGCGCCTGCGCGCCCGCGGCCTCGGCCGCCGCCCCGACGGCGGGCGGCAGACCGCCAGCATCGGGATCGCCGAGACGGTCGCCGACGGCGCCGAGGACTGGGAGAAGCTGATCGACCTCGCCGACCACCGCATGTACCTCGCCAAGCAGCGCGGCAAGGACTGCCTGGTGGCGGGCGGCGAGATGGAGACGGGCACGACGGTCCAGACCGCCGAGCGTTGATCACGACTTCGTCAGCAGCGGCACCCCGTGCTTGCGGATCTTCGCGCCGACCTTCTCCGCCAGCATGGCCAGCATCCAGGGCAGGTCGACCTCGACCCGGGCGTGGTCGTCGGCGACGTGGACGCGGCTGTCGATGGTCTGGCCGAGCGCCACGACCCGCAGGTTCAGGCCGTGCTCGGTCCAGGTCTCCTCGACCGCGGCGTTGAGGGTGGAGAGCTGGCCGCGCGCCGTCTCCAGGCCGTTGCGCAGGCGGCGCTGCGCCTCCTCGCGGCCGAGCTGGTGGGGGATGGTGACGACGACGGGCTTGGGCATGGAGGCCTCCCTGGGCTGCGGTCCACCGCTTCAACGCCGCAGCCGCCGTTTCGGTTGCCGCAAAACGAAGGCCGCCCGGGGTCTCCCCCGGGCGGCCCGAACCGGCGACGGTATGGTCCTGCGCTTACTCGTCCCGCTGGCCGAGGAAGTGGAGCAGGAACATGAACAGGTTGACGAAGTCGAGGTAGAGGGTCAGCGCGCCCATCAGCGCCAGCTTGCCCGACGACTCGTGGTCGTAGTTGTCGGCGTAGACTTCCTTCAGGCGCTGGGTGTCGTAGGCGGTGAGGCCGGTGAACACCAGCACGCCGATCACCGAGATGGCGAACTGCAGCGCGCTCGACGCGAAGAAGATGTTCAGCAGGCTGGCGACGACGATGCCGATCAGGCCCATGATGAGGAACGAACCCATCTTCGACAGGTCGGCCTTCGTCGTGTAGCCGTAGAGGCTCATCGCCAGGAAGGTCGAGGCGGTGACGAAGAAGGTCAGCGCGATGCTGGAGCCGGTGAAGACCAGGAAGATGGTCGACAGCGACAGCCCCATGACGCCGCAGTAGGCCCAGTAGATGAGCTGGGCCGAGGCGAACGACAGGCGGTTGATGCCGAACGACAGCACCATCACGAAGGCCAGCGGCGCCAGCATCACCACCCACTTCAGCGGGGTGGCGAACAGCGTCTGCATCAGCTCCGGGCTGGTCGAGGCGAGGAAGGCCACAAGGCCGGTGACCACGAGGCCGCCGCCCATGTAGTTGTAGATGCGCAGCATGAACTGGCGCAGGCCCTCGTCGAAGTAGCCCTGATCGACGGCGCGGCCCGCTGTCGCATAACGATGGAAAGCCGGGTCAGCCATGGTTTGTCCCTCGGATCGGTCGTTTGTACCCCTGGCCGCTTATATTGGACATATGGCGATAGACTTCAACGGGAATCGGTGGTGGCGCCGTCTCGATGAAGCGCTTGTCATGGTGCGTCAACACTGGAGCGTGGCATCCAATATATTACGTCTTCACTCGTTGCGCAGCAGAGGTGCGGCCGGTTGACTCATCGCCCGCCAGGTGCCGAGGAAGCCGAACGCCAGGGTGATCGCCGTGCACAGCGCCGCCGTGCCGAGCACCGCGGAGGGCAGAAACGTCCAGTCCCAGTCCATCAGCAGGGTCAGCACCGCCCACGCCGTCACCGTCCCCACCAGCCCGGCGATCGCCGCGGTGATCAGGCCGAGCAGCCCGTACTCCACGAGGAAGGCGCGCAGCACGTCGCCGCGGGTCGCCCCCAGCACCTTCAGCACCACCGCGTCGTAGACCCGGCGGCGGTGCCCGGCGGCGACCGCCCCGGCCAGCACCAGGGTGCCGGCCACCAGCGTGATGCCGGCGGTCGCCCGGACCGCGGTGCCGATGTGGCCCAGCATGGACGCCACGGTGTCCAGCGCGTCCTTGACCCGCACCACGGTGACGTTGGGGAAGCCGGCCAGCACGGCGCGCTGCACCGCCGCCTCCACCGCCGGCGATCCGGCGCGCACGGTGGCGATCCAGGTCTGCGGCGCCGCCTCCAGGGTGCCCGGCGCGAAGACCATGGTGAAGTTGATGGACAGGGTGGAGAAGTCGGCGGCGCGGACGCTGGCGATCTCCGCCTCGATGGTGCGGCCCAGGATGTTGACGCCGATGCGGTCGCCGGGGCCGACGCCCAGCGCCTCGGCCACCGCGGTGTGGATCGACACCAGGGGCGGCCCGCGGTAGTCGTCCGCCCACCAGGAGCCGGCGACGATCTCGCTGCCCGCGGGCAGGGTGGCGGAATAGGTGACGCCGCGGTCGCCGCGCAGCACCCAGGCCTCGTCGCGGTCGACGACCGCCTGCTCCGCCGGGATGCCGTTGACGCTGTCGATGCGCCCGCGCAGCGACGGCACCGCCTCGAAGTCGGCGGTGCCGGGCACCGCCAGCACGCGGTCGCGCACCGCCGCGTACTGGTCGGGCTGGATGTCGATGAAGAAGAAGGCGGGGGCGTCCTGGGGGATCGTCTCGCCGATGCGCCGGGCGAAGTTGCCCTGGATCAGCGCGATGGCGACCAGCACGGTGAGGCCGAGGCCGAGCGACAGCACGACGCTCCCCGTCGGGTTGCCCGGCCGGTGCAGGTTGGCGAGGGCCAGGCGCAGGCCGGGCCGGCGCGGCCGGCGGGCGCGCGCCGCCCCGGCGGTGACCAGCCAGGCCGCCGCCCGGAAGGTGGCCAGGGTCGCCGCCGCGCCGCCGACGAACCACAGGGCGAAGCCCTTGTGCTGGGCGGTCGCCACCGCCAGGCCGCCGAGCGCCAGCCCGCACAGCGCCGTCGCGGCGATGTAGACGGCGCGCGGCCGTCCGCCGGCGGGGGCCACGGTGTCGCGGAACAGGGCGCCGGCCGGCACCTCGCGGGCCCGCCCCAGCGGCCACAGCGAGAAGGTCAGCGCCGTCAGCAGGCCGAAGGCGGCGGCGATGGCCAGGGCGCCGGGATAGACGCCGACATGCACCGCCACCGGCAGCAGCCCTTCCAGGAACGCCCCCAGCAGCAGCGGCGCCACCGCCCCCAGCACCAGGCCGATGGCGATGCCCAGCGCCGCCAGGATGAGGATCTGCGCCAGATAGGTCTCGAACACCAGGGCGCCGGGAGCGCCCAGGCACTTCATGGTGGCGACGGTGGCCGCCCGCTGGTCGAGGTGGGCGCGCACCGCGTTGCCCACGCCGACGCCGCCGACCAGCAGCGCCGTCAGCCCGACCAGGGTCAGGAACAGGGTCATCCGCTCGATGAAGCGGGCGACCTGGGGCGAGGCGTTGGTGTAGTCGCGCACCCGCCAGCCGGCATCGGGGAAGCGCTCGTCCAGCGCGGCGCGCCACGCCGCGAGGTTGGCCGAGGGCGGCAGCGCCACCTTGTGGTTCCAGTAGAGCAGGCTGCCCGGCCGCATGATCCCGGTCTCCGGCAGCGACTCCAGCGCCACCATCACCCGCGGCCCCAGGCTGAAGCCGCCGGAGGACGCGCGGTCGGGCTCGCGGGCGATGACGTCGCGCACGGTGTAGGTGGCGTCGCCCAGGCGCAACGGGTCGCCGACGGCGATCCCCAACCGGTCGAGCACGGTGTCCTCCACCACCGCCCCCCAGCGCCCGTCGCGCCGCTCCAGCGCCGCCGCCAGGGCGGCCGGGGCGCCGCCGCCGTCGCGCAGCGCCACGGTGCCGTAGAGGGGATAGGCACCGTCCACCGCCTTCAGCTCGGCCAGCGAGGCGTCGGTGCCCTCGGCGTCGGCGCTGCGCACCATGGCCCGCGCCTCGACCGTGGTGGAGACCCGGCCCGAAGCCTCCAGGACGGCGCGCTGCTCGTCGGTCGCCGGGCTGTAGATCTGCCGCACCGCGACGTCGCCGCCGAGGATCGCCCGCCCGTCCTCGTTGAGGCCGTCGAGGATGCCGTCGGACACCGACTGCACCGCGGCGATGGCGGCGACGCCGAGCGCCAGGCAGGCGAGGAAGATGCGGAACCCCTGCAGGCCGCCGCGCAGTTCGCGCCGCGCGAAGCGCAGCGCCAGGAGAAGGCGCGTCATGGTCACTCCCCGGCGGCGCGGACGGCGGCGTGCGTGCCGTCGTCGACGATGCGCCCGTCCATCAGGGTCACCGTGCGGTCGCAGCGCCGCGCCAGCTCGGGGTCGTGGGTGATCAGCACGAGCGTCGTGCCGCGCCGTTCGGCCAGGCCGAACAGCAGCTCGACGATGTGGCCGCCGGTGCCGAGGTCGAGGTTGCCGGTGGGCTCGTCGGCCAGCAGCAGCGACGGCTCGGCGACGAAGGCGCGGGCGATGGCGACGCGCTGCTGCTCGCCGCCCGAGAGCTGGCCGGGGTAATGGGTCACCCGGTGGGCCAGCCCGACCGCCTCCAGCCCCTGGCGGGCGCGGTCGAAGGCGTCGCCGGCGCCGGCGAACTCCAGCGGGATCGCCACGTTCTCCAGCGCGGTCATGGTCGGCACGAGGTGGAAGCCCTGGAAGACGATGCCGACGTGGTTGCGGCGGAAGCGCGCCAGCCCGTCCTCGTCGAGCCCGCCGAGGTCGCAGCCGGCGACGCGGACGCGGCCGGACGAGGGCCGCTCGAGGCCGGCCATCACCATCATCATCGTCGACTTGCCGGACCCCGACGGGCCGACCACGCCGACGCTCTCGCCCGGCCCCACCGACAGGTTCAGGCCGCGCAGGATGTTGACGGGTCCGGCCCCGCTGTCCAATTTGAGGTGGACGTCGTCGAGCAGGACGATCGGCTGAACCGGTGAATCGGGTCGGGACATTGCAATGGATCTCGCGAGCGGGCGGAAGGGCCCTTCGCCATATGGCATGGCACGCCGCCTTTTCAACGCGACCGCCGGGGCGGTCCTGCTGCTGGCGCTGGCGGCGCCCGGCATGAGCGCGGCGGCGGCCGACCTGCGGCTCCTGGCGCTCGGCGACAGCCTGACCGCCGGCTACGGCCTGCCCGAGGGCGAGGGCTTCACGGTCCAGCTCGAGCGGGCGCTGCGCGAGGCCGGCCATGCGGTGGAGGTGATCAACGCCGGCGTGTCCGGCGACACCACCGCCGGCGGGCTGGCGCGGCTGGACTGGGCGCTCGCCGACCGGCCGGACGCGGCGATCGTCGAGCTGGGCGCCAACGACATGCTGCGCGGCGTCGATCCGGCGGCGGTGCTGGCCAACCTGGACGCCATCCTGGAGCGGCTCAAGGCGCGCGGCATCCCGGTGCTGCTCGCCGGCATGCGCGCCAACCCCAGCCTGGGCCGCGCCTACACCGAGCGGTTCGACGCCATCTATCCCGACCTCGCCGCCCGCCACGACGTGGCCCTCTATCCCTTCTTCCTGGAGGGGGTGGCGACCGACCCGGCGCTGAACCAGGGCGACGGCATCCATCCCAACGCCACCGGCGTGCGGGAGATCGTGCGGCGCCTGGTGCCGCACGTCGCCCGCTTCATCGACACGCGGGTGCCCGCCGCCCGCCCGAACGCCCAGGGGGGCTGAGGCATGAGCGCCGCCGCGCAGGACCCGCGCTTCCATGCCGCCGCCGCCGGCGGGGCGGACTGGGGGCAGGCCGTCAGGGCCTGCCTCGACAAGCTCGGCGAGGTGCGGGGCTGCACGCTGGGCTTCCTCTACGTCTCCGACTCGCTGGCCGAGCACGCCACCGCGATCGTCACCCTGCTGCGCGGCGTCACCGGCATCCGCGACTGGGTCGGCACGGCGGGGATCGGCGTGCTCGGCGGGGGCGAGGAGTTCTTCGACACGCCGGCGGTGGCGATCATGGCGGCCCGGCTGCCGGCCGACGACTACCGCGTCTTCCCCATCGTCAGCGAGGACCTGACGCCGCTGCGCCGCGCCGCCGGCGGCTGGCTCGACCGCAGCGGCGCCACGCTCGGCCTGGTGCACGTCGACCCGCGCCAGCAGCGGATCGCCGATCTGGTCGGCCGGGTGGCGGAATGCACCGGCGCCTTCCTGGTGGGCGGCCTGACCTCGTCGCGCGGGGAGTTCCCGCAGTTCACCGTGCCCGACACCGGCGCCACCATGGCCGCTGGGGCCGCTGGAGCCGCTGGGGCCACCGGCGCGGCGCGGGAGGGGACCGGCGGCGGCCCGGTCGGCGACGGCGGCCTGTCGGGCGTGCTGTTCGGCCCCGGGGTGGCGGTCGCCACCGGGCAGACCCAGGGCTGCTCGCCCATCGGCCCGCTGCGCACCATCACCGCGGCGCAGGAGAACGTCATCCTGGAGATCGACGGCCGGCCGGCCCTGGAGGTCTTCAAGGAGGACATCGGCGAGGCGCTGGCGCGCGACCTGCGCAGTGTCGCCGGCTCCATCTTCGCCGGCCTGCCGATCGCCGGCAGCGATACCGGCGAGTACCTGGTGCGCGACCTCGTCGCCATCGACCCGCGCACCGGCTGGCTCGCCATCGCCGAGCGGGTGCAGACGGGCCAGCCCGTCCTGTTCACCCGCCGCGACCCCGAGGCCGCCGCCGCCGACCTGGAGCGCATGCTGGCCGGCCTGAAGCGCCGCCTGCCGGGGCCGCCCCGGGGCGGCGTCTACGTCAGCTGCGTCGCCCGCGGCCCCGGCCTGTTCGGCGAGAACGGCGAGGTCGCGGCGATCCGCACGGCGCTCGGCGCGGTGCCGCTGGTGGGATTCTTCGCCAACGGGGAGATTTCCCACAACCGCCTTTACGGCTATACCGGCGTCCTCACCCTGTTCGTCTGAGCGAACCATCCGAACCATCACCCTGGGACAGTCTTCATGGAATACCGCCCGCTCGGCCGCACCGGCCTGACGGTGAGCGCCATCGGTCTTGGCACCATGACGTGGGGCCGCCAGAACAGCGAGGCCGAAGGCCACGCGCAGATGGACCGCGCGCTGGAGCGCGGCGTCACCTTCTGGGACACCGCCGAGATGTACGCCGTGCCGCCCACCGCCGACACCTACGGGCGCACCGAGACGATCATCGGCACCTGGTTCAGGAGCCGCGGCGGCCGCGACAAGGTGGTGCTCGCCAGCAAGGTCATCGGCCAGCCGCGCGGCGCCTTCGACTGGGTGCGCGGCGGCACGGCCCGGCTCGACCGCGCCAACATCCTGGCCGCGGTGGAAGCCAGCCTGCGCCGTCTGCAGACCGACTGGATCGACCTCTACCAGCTCCACTGGCCCGACCGCCTCGCCGTGCGCTTCGGCGCGCGCAGCTACCGGCACGCGCCGGAGGACGACGGCGCGCCGCTGGAGGAGACCCTGTCGGTGCTGGACGAGCTGGTGAAGGCCGGCAAGATCCGCGCCTTCGGCCTGTCCAACGAGACGCCGTGGGGCACCATGACCTGCCTGAAGCTGGCCGAGACCAGGGGCCTGCCGCGCCCGGCCAGCATCCAGAACGCCTACAACCTGCTGAACCGCACCTTCGAGAGCGGGCTGGCCGAGGTGGCGCTGCGCGAGGACGTCGGGCTGATCGCCTACTCGCCGCTGGCCGCCGGGACGCTGGCGGGCAAATACCTGGACGGCGCCGTGCCCGACGGCACGCGGCGCGCCGTCGACCACCGCAAGTCGCGCTACGACACGCCCAACGCCGACGCGGCCACCCGCGCCTATCTCGACATCGCCCGCCGCCACGGGCTCGAGCCGACGCGGATGGCCATCGCCTTCGTGGCGCACCAGCCCTTCGTCGCCTCGACGCTGATCGGGGCGACGACGATGGCGCATCTGGAGTCCAACATCGACGCCTTCGACCTCCGCCTCGATCCGGCGGTGCTGAAGGAGATCGACGGGGTGCACGCCCGCAACCCCGATCCCTGTCCGTAACCGGGCCCCGGCGCCCGCGCCGGGGAATGTCCGCCATGATCCGTCTGTTCGTCGCGCTGGAGCTTCCCGAAGACCTGCGCCAGCGCCTGTCCGGCCTCGGCGGCGGCGTGCCGGGGGCACGCTGGGCCGAGCCGGAGAACCTGCACCTCACCCTCCGTTTCATCGGCGAGGTGCCGGACGACCGGCTGCACGACATCGACGCCGCCCTGGCCACCGTCGAGGCCCCGGCCTTCGACGTGGTCCTCGACGGCGTCGGCGTCTTCGGCTCGGGGCGCAACGCCCGCGTCCTGTGGGCCGGGGTGGAGCGCAACGAGGCGCTCGGGCATCTCCAGGCCAAGGTGGAATCGGCGCTGGTGCGCGGCGGGCTGCCGCGGGACGAGCGCAAGTTCTCCCCCCACGTCACCCTGGCCCGCCTGAAGGAGGCGCCGCGCGAGCGCATCGGCCGCTTCCTGGAGGAGCGCGGCCTGTTCCGGGCCGGCCCGGTGCCGGTCGACCACTTCACTCTGTTCCGCAGCCATCTCGGCCGCACCGGCGCGGTGTACGAGGCGCTGCGGGACTACCCGCTGGGATAGCGGGCGTCACGCGGTCGCGCCGGCACCCGCCGTCACGCCCCGTACGCCGCGAGGAAGACGCGGACCGCGGCCGCCACGCGGTGCCGCCGCTGCTCCTCGGTCAGCGGCGCGCCGATGCCGATGAGGGCGCGCAGCTGGGTGTGGCCGTTGACCATGCCGAAGAACTGCTCCGCCGCCAGCCCCGGGTCGGGCACCCGCAGCACGCCGCGGCGGTCCAGCTCGGCGAGGTAGCCGGCCAGCGCGCCGTGGGAGTGCAGCGGCCCCGCCTCGTAGAAGTCGCGGCCGGTGTCGGGGAACTGCGCCGCCGTCGCCGCCAGGGTGCGCAGCAGCCGGCCGTAGTCCGTCAGGCTCATCAGCTCCAGCAGGCGCAGCCCCATCGCCGCCAGCACCTCGCACGGCGGGCGGCCGTCGCGCGTCCCGGCCAGCGGCTCGGTGATGCGCTCGCAGTGGGAGCGGACGATCGCCTGGAACAGCGGCTCCTTGCCGGCGAAGTGGGTGTAGATCGTCTGCTTCGACACGCCGGCGCGCTCGGCCACGCGGTCCATGCTGACCCCGTAGCCCTCCGCCAGGAACAGGTCGCGCGCGGCGGCCAGGATGGCGCAGCGCTTCTCCGGCGCCGGCGGCCGGCCGGCCCGGCGGCGGGGCTTGGCGGGACGGGCGCCGTCCACCGTCAATGCCCCCCGCCGCGCCCGCCGATCACCGGGCGGCGGACGAAGGGCAGGGTCGCCAGCGCCGCCACGAACACCACGCCCATCACCAGGAAGACGTCGGCGAAGGTCATCACCGTGGCCTGCGTCTGCACCTTGCCGGCGAGGATGCGCAGCGCCTGGAGATCGGCGTCGCCGGGCACGGCGGACGCCAGCGAGGCGGACACCCGGTCCAGCCAGCCGGCGATCTCCGGACGGACCGGGTTGACCCATTCCGCCAGGCGCTGGCCGTGCAGGGCCGAGCGCTCGGTGATCACCGTGTTGATGCCGGCCAGGCCGAAGGCGCCGCCCAGGTTGCGCATCAGGTTGAACAGGCCCGACGCGTTCTTCACCTGGTCCGGCCGCAGGGTGCCCATCGCCAGCGTGGTGATGGGGATGATGCAGAACATCAGCCCGATGCCGCGCAGGATCTGCGGCACGAACCACTGGTCGAAGTCCCAGTCCGCGGTGATCGGCGTGGCGACGAGGAAGCTGCTGGCGAGCAGGACGAAGCCGACGGCCAGCACCTTGCGGACGTCGACCTTGCTGGAGAGGATGCCGGCGAAGGGCGAGGACAGGAACTGGGTGATGCCGGTGACGAACATGGTGGCGCCGATCTGCTGGGCGTTCAGCCCGCGGATCTGCCCGAGATAGAGCGGCAGCACGTAGACCGAGCCGTAGAGGCCGATGCCGATGACGAAGCCGTAGACGCAGCCGATGGCGAAGTTGAAGTTGCGCAGCGAGCGCAGGTCGACGATGGGGTGGGCGTAGGTCAGCGCCCGCCACACGAACAGCAGGCCGGCCACCGCGGCGACGATCGAGAAGCGGACGATCTCCTCGTCCTCGAACCATTGGTTGCGGGCCCCTTCCTCGATCACGTATTCGAGGCTGCCGAGGAACACCGCCATCAGCACCATGCCGACGAGGTCGATGCCCTTGAGCAGGCCGGGGTTGGGCCGGTCGATGTCGATCAGGCGCCACACCAGGCCGGCGACGACGATGCCCGGCACCAGGTTGATCAGGAACAGCCAGTGCCAGTCGAACTGCTCGGTGAGGTAGCCGCCCAGGGTCGGGCCGACGGTCGGCCCCAATGTGGCGACCAGGCCGATCACCACCGTCACCCGCGCCCGCGCGCTGGGCGGGAAGGTCAGGAAGGTGGTGGCGAAGACGGTCGGGATCATCGCCCCGCCGACGAAGCCCTGCAGCGTGCGCCACAGCACCAGCTCGCCGATGCTGGAGGACTGGGCGCACAGGAAGCTCATCAGGGTGAAGCCCAGGGCCGAGCCGGTGAACAGCACCCGCGTCGACAGCAGCCGCGACAGGTAGCCCGACAGCGGGATCATCACCACCTCGGCGATGAGGTAGCTGGTCTGCACCCAGACGATCTCGTCGGCGCTGGCGGCGACGCCGGCCTGGATCTGGCGCAGGCTCGAGGCGACGATCTGGATGTCCAGGATCGCCAGGAACATCCCGAACACCATGGCGATGAAGCCGACGACGGTGCGCGGCGACACCGACTGCGGCGGCTGCGGGCCGGGCGGAGGGGGGCTCATGGCGGGCGCCGTCAGCGCGCGGCGACCGCCGCCGAGCCGCCCGCGTCGTCACGGCCGGGCTCGCGGGTGTCCACGGTGACCACCACCGACAGGCCGGGGCGCAGATGGCCGGCCAGCGGCCCCTCGGCGGGCAGGGCGACGCGCACCGGCACGCGCTGCACGATCTTGGTGAAGTTGCCGGTGGCGTTCTCCGGCGGCAGCAGGCTGAAGCGGGCGCCGGACGCCGGCGCCACGCTGGCGATGCGGCCGGTGACCTCCAGGTCGGGATAGGCGTCGACCCTGAGGTGCACCGGCTGGCCCACCCGGAGCCCCTCGATCTGCGTCTCCTTGAAGTTCGCCGTCACGTAGGCCTCGCGGATCGGCACCACGGACATGGTCTGGGTGCCGGCGTGCACGTACTGGCCGATCCGCGCCCCCAGATTGCCGACGATGCCGTCGACCGGAGCCTCCACCACGGTGCGCTCCAGGTCGTTGCGGGCCAGCGCCAGCGCCGCCTCGGCCTCGGCCAGGTTGGCCTCGGCGGCGGTGCGCTCGCTCTCCAGCACCCTCACCTGCTGGCGCTCGGCGGCCAGCGCGGCGTTGGCCCGGTTGAGCGCGGCGCGGGCCTTCTCGGCCTCGGCCACGGTGTTGCTGAGGGTCTGCTGGCTGGCGAAGTTGTGGCCGGCCAGCGCGGCGTAGCGCTCGCGGTCGGCGCGGGCGCGCGCCAGTTCCGCCTCCGCCGACGCGACGTCGGCCTCGGCCTGGGCGATCAGCGCCCGTTCCAGCGCCAGGCGGCTGTCGATGGTGGCGATGCTCGCCCGCACCGACTCGGCGCTGGCCCGCGCCTGGTCGACCTTGGCGCGGAAGTCGCGGTCGTCGAGGCGCAGCAGCACGTCGCCGCGCGCCACCGGCTGGTTCTCCTCGACCGCCACCGCGGCGACGTAGCCGTCGATCCGCGGGCTGACGACGGTGATGTCCGCCTCGACGTAGGCGTTGTCGGTGCTCTCCAGGAAGCGCCCGTCGGTCCACCAGGACCAGCCCGCCCAGCCCGCCCCGGCCAGCAGCAGCACCACGACGATCAGTCCCAGCCTCTTCTTCACGGCGCGCCTCGCATCGGGGGGTCCGGCAATTATCAAACTGAACGGTCCAGTTTTCTGGCGCACTATGACGGGGGCGGCGGTTGCCGTCAACGGTTCGCACTTGCAAAAAGAGAGCGGCAGACGTGCGAAGGGCCCCTTTCCCGTCGCGGGAAAGGGGCCCTTCTCGTCCGGCGCGCGCTTGGAAGGCGTCCTTACTCCTCGCGCAGGGCATGGTGGACGTTGCGTCCGCCCTCGCGCTGGAGGATGGCGCCGGCCTGCCGCTCGGCCTCCGCGTCGGCGACCCGGACCCACAGGATGATGCCGCCGGCCTCCAGGGCGCGGGCGAACTCGTCGGGCTCGGGATGGCTGGTCAGCTCGTCCAGGTAGTCCTTGATGGCGACGCCGCCGAGACCGGCCGCCACCAGCGCCGCCAGCGGCGCGGCGATCGGCCCGCCGACGATGGCGATCAGGCCGGCGGTGGTCAGGGGGAAGGCGTATTTCAGCTCCCCCACCAACCCCAGCAGCGCCTCGTCGCGCGGCGGCGTCGGGGTCACGGCGTCCAGCGAGGTGTGGGACGCGAGCACGCTCAGGTCTTCGCGGGGGAACCCGGCGCCCGCCAGCGCGTCCACCGCGCGGTCGAAATCGGCGCGCCGGTCGAACAGGGCGACCACCTCGCGCACCTGCCGGGGAGTGTCGGTGTCCTGCGCCACGGGTGCTCTCCTCATCCTATGCGCGGGCCGGCTCTCCGGGGCCGGCCTCTCGGGGGCGAAGTCTACCCACCCGCCCGGCGGGGCGCCAGTGCGCGCAACGGCGCAACCCGTGCGCCCGGCGGCCGGCGATGCTATATGACGGGACTCCCGCCGTCCGAACCGCTCCTGGCCGAATCCCGTGTCCGACACCACCGCTTCCGACACCGCCGCTTCCGACACCGCCATCGCCATTCCCGACGCCGCCACGCCGATGATGGCGCAGTATCTGGAGATCAAGCAGGCCCATCCCGACTGCCTGCTGTTCTACCGGATGGGCGATTTCTACGAGATGTTCTTCGACGACGCGGTCGCCGCGGCGAAGGCGCTGGACATCGCGCTGACCAAGCGCGGCCAGCACCTGGGCGAGGACATCCCGATGTGCGGCGTGCCGGTGCACAGCCACGAATCCTACCTGGAACGGCTGATCCGCCAGGGCTTCCGCGTCGCCATCTGCGAGCAGATGGAGGACCCGGCGGAGGCGAAGAAGCGCGGCTCCAAGTCGGTGGTGAAGCGCGGCGTGGTGCGCATCGTCACCCCCGGCACCCTGACCGAGGATTCCCTCCTCGACGCCCGCTCCTCCAACTGGCTGGCGGCGGTGGCCGAGACCGGCGGCGGGGTGGCGCTGGCCTGGCTGGAGCTGTCGACCGGCGAGCTGGCGGTGCAGCCGCTGGAACGCGCCGGGCTGGCCGCCGCCCTCGGCCGCCTCGACCCGCAGGAGCTGCTGGTGCCCGAGCGCCTGGCACAGGCGCCCGAGCTGTTCGAGCTGTGGGGGGAGTGGAAGCGGCGTCTGGCGGTGCTGCCCAACCCGCGCTTCGACAGCGAGAACGGCCGCCAGCGCCTGCACGAACTCTACGGCGTCGGCACGCTCGACGCCTTCGGCGGCTTCGGCCGCGCCGAGGTGGCGGCGGCCGGGGCGCTCGTCGCCTACGTGGAGATGACCCAGAAGGGCCGGCTGCCGCGCCTGTCGCCGCCGCGCCGGGTGCGGCCGGGCGCCGTCATGGAGATCGACGCCGCCACCCGGCGCAACCTGGAGCTGACGCGCACGCTCGCCGGCGAGCGCCGCGGCAGCCTGCTGGCGACCATCGACCGCACGGTGACGGGGGCCGGCGCCCGCCTGCTCAGCGCCCACCTCGCCGCGCCGCTGACCGACCCGGCGGCGATCGCCCGGCGCCTCGACATGGTGGCGTTCGCGCTCGCCGAGGAGCGGCTGCGCCTCGACGCCCGCGCGGTGCTGGCCCGCTGCCCCGACCTGGAGCGGGCGCTGACCCGGCTGACCCTCGGCCGCGGCGGCCCGCGCGACCTCGCCGCGGTGCGCGAGGCGCTGGCCTGCGCCGGCGCGCTGCGGGCGCTGCTGCTGGGCGCCGCCGCGGCGCCGCTGCCCGACGGGCTGGGGCGGGTCGCCAAGGGCCTCGGCGAGCACACGGCCCTGGTGGCGCAGCTGGCCGAGGCGCTCGCCCCCGACCTGCCGCTGCTGGCCCGCGACGGCGGCTTCATCGCCCCCGGCTACTCCTATGCGCTCGACGAGCTGCGCACGCTGCGCGACGAGAGCCGCCGCCTGATCGCCGGGCTGCAGTCCCGGTACGCCGAGCTGGCCGGGGTGCCGACGCTCAAGGTCAAGCACAACAACGTGCTCGGCTACCACATCGAGGTGACGGCGGCGCACGCCGACAAGCTGATGACGGGGGCGGCCCGCGAGACCTTCATGCACCGCCAGACCATGGCCAACGCCGTGCGCTTCGGCACGGTCGAGCTGTCGGACCTGGAGCGCCGCATCTCCGAGGCGGCCGACAGGGCGCTGGCGGTGGAGCAGGAGCTGTTCGAGCACCTCGTGCGCGCGGTGACCGAGCAGGCCGAGGCGGTGGCCGCGGCGGCCCGTGCCCTGGCCGCGCTCGACGTGGCGCTCGCCTTGGCCGAGCTGGCGGGGGAGCGGCGCTACAGCCAGCCCCAGGTCGACGACTCCCTGGCCTTCGCCATCCGCGGCGGCCGCCATCCCGTGGTCGAGGCGGTGCTCGACACCGACAACGCCGGGCCGTTCGTCGCCAACGACTGCGACCTCGCCCCCGACAACCGGCTGTGGCTGCTGACCGGCCCCAACATGGCGGGCAAGTCCACCTTCCTGCGGCAGAACGCGCTGATCGCCGTGCTGGCGCAGATCGGCAGCTTCGTGCCGGCCGAGCACGCCCACATCGGCGTCGTCGACCGCCTGTTCAGCCGGGTCGGCGCCGCCGACGACCTGGCGCGCGGCCGCTCCACCTTCATGGTCGAGATGGTCGAGACCGCCGCCATCCTGAACCAGTCCGGCGCGCGCGCGCTGGTCATCCTCGACGAGATCGGCCGCGGCACCGCCACCTTCGACGGCCTCTCCATCGCCTGGGCCTGCGTCGAGCACCTGCACGACGTCAACCGCTGCCGCGCCCTCTTCGCCACCCACTACCACGAGCTGACGATGCTGGCGTCGAAGCTGCCGGCGCTGTCCTGCCACACCATGCGCATCAAGGAGTGGCAGGGCGACGTGGTGTTCCTGCACGAGGTGACGGCCGGGGCGGCCGACCGCAGCTACGGCATCCACGTCGCCAAGCTGGCCGGCCTGCCGGACGCCGTGGTGGGCCGCGCCGGCGAGGTGCTGAAGATCCTGGAATCGGGGGAGCAGAACGCCGCCATCCACCGCCTGGCCGAGGACCTGCCCCTGTTCAGCGCCGCCCTCAGGCGCCCGCCCCCCGCGCCCGCCGCAGCGCCGGCCGCCGCCGGGCCGGCCGGGCCGTCGCCGGTCGAGGAGGCGCTGAAGACCCTCGACCTCGACGACCTGACGCCGCGCCGGGCGCTGGAGGAGCTGTACCGGCTGCGCGGGATGCTGGGCCGCTGACATCGTTGCCCCCGCGATCCCGCGGGCAGCGCGTCCAGCCACCGCGGAGCGGCTGTCGTCGGCGTGCCCGGCGTCTCGCCGGCAGGCCGGCAGGACGCCCGCGTTCGGCCGGGCGGTGATCGGCCGGTGACGTCGAAGCCCCGTCGGCGGTGACCACCGACGGCCCGCTCATTGATGGCCTCCGTTCACCAGGCCATGCCAGGCGGTCCAGCTTATCTCCCCAGCCCCCCGTGCCATATCGGATGAGCGAAAGGGCGGCTCGCCGGCGACGGCGATGGCGAGCGCGCGGCGGTTGCCGTGAACGTTGCTGCCGGCGGCGGAGCCCGCCCGCCTTGCTCACGAATTTCGGAGGGTGACCATGAGCACGACCTATCGACGGCGCAATGTTCTGCGGTTGGCAGGGGCGCTCGTCGTCGGCGCGGGCACCGCGCTTCCATCGTCCGCGCGGTCGGACCGGCTGAACGGGGCTGCGGACACGGCGCGTCCGAACAAGGTGCTCGGCGCCTGGCGGCCGATCTCCGTCCTGGCCGACCCGGGCGGCCGGAAGATTGCCGCCTACGGCCCCGATCCCGCCGGTCTCCTGGTTTTCACCAAGACCATGAACTTCATCGAGGTTCTTCACGATCCCCGCATCCCGAAATTCGCGTCGGACGAACGGGGCAAGGGAACAGCCGAAGAGAACCAGGCGGCCATGGCCGGCAGCATCGGTTTCTACGGCACCTACACCGTCGATGCCCAGGGCGAGTTCAGCGGCAACACGGTCGAGGGCAGCACGTTTCCGAATTGGATCGGCCACGTGCGCACCCGCGACGAGCTCACCTTGACCGTCGAGGGCGACCGAATGACGGAAACCTTCCGGAGACCCGAAGGCACGATCATTCTCATCGCCTGGGAACGCGTCCGCTGACCTTTGCGCACCGCTCGCGGCCGGCCGCCAATGGACGGCCCCCAACGGACGGCCCCCAACGGACGGCCGGCGACAGGTCCGGCCAATCCGGACTTGGCAGGGCCGCCTGGCCGCAGGTGCGGATTTCCGCTGTTGCCGAGAAACCGCCCGTGCCGCCAACCGCCGCTTCGGACCGGCCGGACGAAGGCGCGCGGGATGCGGTGGACACCGGCGCGGTCGATGGCGTCCCGGGCGGGCGGCGGGCTCTGTCCGAGGGTTCCGGAGAGGCGCCGGCCGCGAGCGCCGGTGTCGCAACCCGCCCGCCGCCCTCCTATGTAGTGGCCGGTGCCGCCGATGCGGCGCCGATCGTTCAGCCGCCATGGGACGCCCTCCGTGCACACCGCCGACGCCTTGACCGACCACGGATTCCTGCAGCGGACGGCGGAGGGGCTGGCCGCGCTGACCGGCTGGCGCCGGCTGGCCGCCGCCGCGGCGTTCGGCGGGCTCGCCGCCTTCGCCCTGCCGCCGGCCGACGCCCTGCCCGTCCTCCTCGTCGCCTTCCCCGGCCTGCTCTGGCTGCTCGCCGGCGTGCGCAGCCGGCGCGGCGCCTTCGCGGTGGGGTGGTTCTTCGGCTTCGGGCACCATCTGCTCGGCCTCTATTGGGTGAGCTTCGCGCTGTTCACCGACATCGACCGCTTCTGGTGGGCGCTGCCGCTGGCCGCCGCCGGCCTGCCCATGCTGCTGTCCCTGTTCACCGGCCTGGCCGCCCTCGCCTTCTGGACGGCCAGGGCGGAGGGCTTGGCGCGGCCGCTGCTGTTCGCGGCGGCGTGGGCGGCGGCGGAGTGGCTGCGCGGCCATCTCTTCACCGGCTTTCCCTGGAACCTCACCGGCTACGGCTGGGTCGGCGTGCTGCCGGTGCTGCAGGGCGCCTCGGTCGTCGGCATCTACGGCCTGAGCCTCCTCACCGTGCTGGTGGCCGCCCTGCCGGCGGCGCTGGCCGACCGCCGGCTGCCGGCGCGGCGGGCCGGGCTGGCGCTGGCCGCCGGGCTCGCCGTGCTGGCCGGCATCGGCGTCTGGGGTGCGCTGCGGCTGCAGGGGGCGGACCCGGCGACGGTGCCGGGCGTGCGGCTGCGCCTGGTGCAGGCGGCGGTCGACCAGCGCCTGAAATGGGACCCGGCGGAGCGCCAGACCAACTTCGAACGCCACCTCGCCCTCTCCGCGGCGCCGGCGGCCGAGCCGGTGACCCACGTCATCTGGCCGGAGACGGCGGCCCCCTTCTTCCTCGCCAACGACGCGGCGCGCCGGATGGAGGTCGCCGCGGTGACGCCGCCCGGCGGGCTGGTGGTGACCGGCGCGCCGCGCGTCGCGGTGGCGGCCGACGGCACGCGCCGCTTCTACAACGCCATGCTGGCGGTCGACGGCAGCGGCGCCGTCGTCGCCTCCTACGACAAGTTCCACCTCGTCCCCTTCGGCGAGTACATGCCGCTGCGCCGCTACCTGCCGGTCGGCGCCATCGCCGGCAACGGGGCGGAGTTCTCGGCCGGGCCGGGGCCGCGCTCGCTCGACCTTCCCGGCCTGCCGCCGGTCAGCCCGCTGATCTGCTACGAGGTCATCTTCCCCCACGCCGTGGTCGACGAGGCCGACCGCCCGCGGTGGCTGCTCAACCTCACCAACGACGCCTGGTACGGCCTCACCGCCGGCCCCCACCAGCACTTCGCCATCGCCCGCGTGCGCGCCGTCGAGGAAGGGCTGCCGCTGGTGCGCAGCGCCAACACCGGCATCTCCGGCGTGGTCGACGCCCATGGGCGCGTAACGGCCTATCTCGGGCTCGGCGAGCGCGGCACCCTCGACGCTGCTCTGCCCGCGGCGCTGGCGGAACCCACCGTGTACGGCCGCTTCGGCGATCTCGGATTCGGGTTACTGCTACTGAGTTGTTTGGGGCTTGGGATGCTCGCTCGACATCGGCGCTAGCGCAACCCATTATCCCTACAACCGCGGCACATGACAGGTCCCTGCCGGGTGCACTTGACTGCATACACTGATATGCACTAAAAAAGCGGACACACGTTTTCAGGGAATTGGGCATGCAGACAGCAGCGCGGGGCCGCCGGGGTGTAGCGGGACGGCCCAAGACCGGTAAGCCGAATCCGATCGACGTCCACGTCGGCTCCCGTGTCCGGCTTCGCCGCACCCTCCTCGGCATGAGCCAGGAGAAGCTCGGCGAGGCCATCGGCCTCACCTTCCAGCAGGTGCAGAAGTACGAGCGCGGCGCCAACCGCATCGGCGCGTCGCGTCTGTACAAGCTCAGCACGGTGCTCGACGTCCCGGTGTCGTTCTTCTTCGACGACATGCCGAGCAACGCCGGCGAGGCGCCGATCGAGGACGGCGAGACCGACGAGCCCGTCGGCGCCTACGAGCCGGATCCCATGGCCAAGCGCGAGACGCTGGAGCTGGTGCGGGCCTACTACCGGATCAGCGACCCCTCGGTCCGCAAGCGGCTGTTCGAGCTGACCAAGGCGGTCGCCAACGCCGGCGCCGAAGCCGCCGAGTAAACCGGCCGCCACGAACGTCTCCGATCGCAGCGGGCGCGCCCTCCCAGGGCGCGCCCGCTTGCGTTGTTTCAGCCGCCTCGGCAACGCGGCCGGAACATCGCTTGACCCCGGCGCGAAAGATTGTCAAATACCGCAGTCGATCGTCCGGACGTCGTACGCCGATCCCATCGAACGCACCTCTTGGAACAGCCGAGGTTTCCCGTGGCCAAGAACAACTACGTCTTCACCAGCGAGTCCGTCTCCGAGGGGCATCCGGACAAGGTGTGCGACCGCATCTCCGATGCCATCGTCGACCTGTACCTGTCGCACGACCCCCAGGCGCGCGTCGCCGTGGAGACCTTGGCCACCACCAACCAGGTGGTGCTGGCGGGCGAGGTGCGCGGCCCGGAGAGCATCACCCCCGACCGGCTGGTCGAGGTGGCGCGCCACGCCGTGAAGGACATCGGCTACGAGCAGGACGGCTTCCACTGGGAGACCATGGACGTCAAGTGCCTGGTCCACGCCCAGTCGGCCGACATCGCCATGGGCGTCGACGCCGCCGGCAACAAGGACGAGGGGGCCGGCGACCAGGGCATCATGTTCGGCTACGCCTGCCGCGAGACCCCGGCGCTGATGCCGGCGCCGATCTACTACGCCCACGCCATCCTGAAGTCGCTGGCCGAGGCGCGCCACTCCGGCGCCGCCCCGCTGCTCGGCCCCGACGCCAAGAGCCAGGTGACCCTGCAGTACGTCGACGGCGTGCCGGTGCGCGCCACCTCGGTCGTCGTCTCCACCCAGCACGCCGAGGGCATCGACCAGGACGAGGTGCGCGAGATCGTCCGCCCGCACGTCGTCAACTGCCTGCCCGAGGGCTGGATGTGCGAGGAGCCGCTGTTCTACGTCAACCCGACCGGCCGCTTCGTCATCGGCGGCCCCGACGGCGACGCCGGGCTGACCGGGCGCAAGATCATCGTCGACACCTACGGCGGTGCGGCGCCGCACGGCGGCGGCGCCTTCTCCGGCAAGGACCCGACCAAGGTCGACCGCTCCGCCGCCTACGCCGCCCGCTACCTCGCCAAGAACGTGGTGGCGGCCGAGCTGGCCGACCGCTGCACCATCCAGCTCTCCTACGCCATCGGCGTGTCGAAGCCGCTGTCGGTCTACATCAACACCCACGGCACCGGCCGCGTCGACGAGGACCGGCTGTCGGACGTGCTGCAGCAGCTGATGAACCTCAGCCCGCGCGGCATCCGCACCCATCTCGGCCTCAACAAGCCGATCTACGCGCGCACCGCCGCCTACGGCCACTTCGGCCGGGATCCCGAGGTGGACGGCGGCTTCGCCTGGGAGAAGACCGACCTCGCCGGCGACCTGCGCACCGCGTTCTTCTGATCGGCGCGTCCGCGCCGTGTTCCTCCGGCAGGGGCCTTCGGGCCCCTGCCGTCGTTTTCAGGCCCCGCTTCCATGACCGATCAGCCCGTCGATCCGACCGACAACGAAACCGAGGCCGGCGAAACCGGCGCCGAAGAGGGCGGCCGCCGCCTCTACGGGCGCCGCAAGGGCCGGCCGCTGCGTCGCCGCCGCACCGCGCTGCTGGACAGCCTGCTGCCGCGGCTGGAGATCCCCTCCCCCGCCCCCGGCACCACCGTCGAGCCGGCGGCGCTGTTCGCCCGGCCGGTGCGCGACGTCTGGCTGGAGGTCGGCTTCGGCGGCGGCCATCATCTCGCCTGGCAGGCGGAGCACCACCGCGACGTCGGCATGATCGGCTGCGAACCCTTCGTCAACGGCGTCGCCAGCCTGCTGGTGCTGGCCGACGACGCCGGGCTCGACAACCTGCGCGTCCTGCCCGACGACGCCCGCCCGCTGCTCGACGCCCTGCCCGACGCCAGCATCGGCCGCTGCTTCGTCCTGTTCGCCGATCCCTGGCCGAAGAAGCGCCACTGGGAGCGCCGCTTCATCGGCCCGGCCAACCTCGCCGTCCTGTCGCGCGTCCTCAAGGACGGGGCCGAGCTGCGGCTGGCCAGCGACGACATGGGGCTGGTGCGCTGGATGCTGGAGCACACGGTCCGCCACCCCGATTTCGCGTGGACCGCGCGCTCCGCCGCCGACTGGCGGGTGCGTCCGGCCGACTGGCCGCCGACCCGCTACGAGGAGAAGGCCATCGCCGCCGGCCGCCGGCCGGCGTTCCTGCGCTTCGTCCGCCGGCCGCGGGCGCGATGATGCCGGCGCCCTTTCACAACGCCTTGCTCATGCGCACCAGCGGCACCGGCGCGCCGCCCCGCTCGTCGACGAAGCGCTCGTCGGGCCGGTAGCCGCAGGCCCGGTAGAGCGGCTCGCCGGCCAGGGTGGCGACGAGCGCCGCCCGCACGAAGCCTTCGGCCCGCGCGGCATCCTCGCACAGGGACAGGATCAGGCGCGCGACGCCGCGGCGGGCGAAGGCCGGATGGGTGTACATGGCGCGCACGCGCGCGGCGTCCCGGGCGGGGTCGAGCAGCCCGGCGTCGCGCCCCGGCGAATGGTTGCCGCCGTACATCGTCGCGCGCCGGCTCCAGCCGCCGCAGCCCGCCAGCGCGCCGCCGATCTCGACCACGAAATAGGTCCCGTCGTCGACGAGCTGGGTGTCGATCCCCATGATCGCCCGGCTCGCCGCGACCCCGGCGGCGTCGAGGAAGGGCTTCTGCAACTCGCCGATGGCCGCATCCATCAGCGCGGCCATCGCCGCGACGTCGTCGCGGCGCGCCAACCGGTGCTGCAAGGCAGGCTCCACCATGTCGACCTCCCTGTCGGTGGACGAGGACCGTACACCGGCCGTCGCACCGTCGCCTACCCCAGGACGCTCTCCCCGTAATGCTCCACCGTCGGGAACGGGTCGTAGAAGCGGTGCAGCAGGGCCTTCCAGCGGGGATAGCGGTCGGAGCCGCGGAAGCCCTCGGTGTGATCGGCCAGCGAACGCCAGCGCACCAGCAGGAGGTAGCGGTCCGCCGCCTCCAGGCAGGGCCGCACCTCCAGGCCGAGGAAGCCCGGCGTCGCCGCGATCAGCGGCCGGGCCTCGGCCATCGCCGCCTCGAAGGCGGCTCCCTGGCCCGGGCGCACCGACAGGATGGCGATTTCCAGGATCATCGCACACACGTCCGTGTCACCAAGGGAGGCACACTCTACACGCCCCTGCCGCAGCGTGGGGATAATTCCCTTGCAGCCCGCGGCGGAACGGCTATATTCACACGCCAGATCCCATACGACTTGGCGGCCCGTGCAAACGGGCCGGCGAGACGCTTTGCGGGTGGGCTGTGGCCCACCCATTGTTTTATCGGCATAGGCGATCCCCGGAGCGGGTCCGGGGCCAGGGGTGGAATGGACGCAACGGCACGGATCGAACAGATTGTCTCCCCCTCGATCGAGGCCATGGGCTACGAGGTCGTGCGGGTGCAACTGTCGGGGACGCAGCGCCCCGTCCTGCAGATCATGGCGGAGCGCGCCGACGGCGCGCCGATGACCGTGGAGGACTGCGCCGACATCAGCCGCTCCGTGTCCGCGCTGCTGGACGTCGAGGACCCGATCGCCGGCGCCTACACCCTGGAGGTGAGCTCCCCCGGTCTCGACCGGCCGCTGACCCGGCTCAAGGACTTCGAGCGGTTCGCCGGCTTCGAGGCCAAGCTGGAGGCGCGGGTCGCCATCGACGGGCGCAAGCGCTTCAAGGGAAGGCTGCGCGGCGTCGAGGGCGACGAGGTGCGGATCGAGACCGAGCAGGGGGCGGCGGGCATCGCCTTCGACAACATCCAGCGCGCCAAGCTGGTGATTACGGACGACCTGATCCGGGCCAGCCGGCCGCAGGCCTGACGCCGGCGCAGCCGGGTTCCGGGAACCATAAGAACATGTTCGGGAAAGAGTGACGGATGGAACTGCTGCAAGTCGCTGACGCGGTGGCCCGCGAAAAGAACATCGACCGGGACGAGGTCCTGGAGGCGATGGAGCAGGCCATTCAGAAGGCCGGCCGCTCCAAGTACGGCCACGAGCACGACATCCGCGCCCGCATCGACCGCAAGACCGGTGAGATCCAGCTCGCCCGCTACCTCGAGGTGGTCGAGGCGGTGGAGAACGAGGCGACCCAGGTGACGCTGGCCTACGCCCAGCGCAAGCGCCCCGGCATCGCCGTCGGCGAGTTCCTGATCGACCCGCTGCCGCCCATCGACTTCGGCCGCATCGCCGCCCAGACGGCCAAGCAGGTCATCGTCCAGAAGGTCCGCGACGCCGAGCGCAAGCGCCAGTTCAACGAGTACAAGGACCGCATCGGCGAGGTCGTCAACGGCCTGGTCAAGCGGGTCGAGTACGGCAACGTCACCGTCGACCTGGGCCGCGCCGAGGCGATCCTGCGCCGCGACGAGCTGCTGCCCCGCGAGCATTTCAAGAACGGCGACCGCGTGCGCGCCTACATCTACGACGTGCGCGAGGAGGCGCGGGGGCCGCAGATCTTCCTGTCGCGCACCCACCCCATGTTCATGGCCAAGCTGTTCGACCAGGAGGTGCCGGAGATCTACGACGGCATCATCGAGATCAAGGCGGTCGCCCGCGACCCCGGCAGCCGCGCCAAGATCGCCGTGGTGTCCAAGGACAGCTCAATCGACCCGGTGGGCGCGTGCGTCGGCATGCGCGGCAGCCGCGTCCAGGCGGTGGTCGGCGAGCTGCAGGGCGAGAAGATCGACATCATCCCGTGGTCGCAGGAGCCGGCGACCTTCGTCGTCAACGCCCTGGCCCCCGCCGAGGTGGCCAAGGTGGTGATCGACGAGGAGGGCGGGCGCATCGAGGTGGTGGTCCCCGACGACCAGCTGTCGCTCGCCATCGGCCGGCGCGGCCAGAACGTCCGGCTCGCCACCATGCTGACCGGCTGGGACATCGACATCATGACCGAGCAGGAGGAATCGGAGCGCCGCTCCGAGGAATTCCGCACCCGCTCGCAGCTGTTCATCGACGGACTCGACGTCGACGACGTCATCGCCCATCTTCTGGTGGCCGAGGGCTTCACCTCGGTCGAGGAGATCGCCTTCGTCGAGACCGAGGAGCTGGCCGAGATCGAGGGCTTCGACGAGGACGTCGCCAACGAGCTCAAGCAGCGCGCCCTCAATTTCCTGGCCGAGCAGGACGAGCGCATGACGGCGCGGCGCCTGGAACTGGGGGTCAGCGACGAGGTCGCCGAGATCACCGGCGCCACGCCGACCCAGCTGGTCAAGCTCGGCGAGAACGGCGTCAAGACGCTCGACGACTTGGCCGACCTCGCCGCCGACGAGCTGCGCGACATCCTCGGCAAGGACGCCCCCTCGGAGGAGGAGGCGAACGACATCATCATGGCTGCCCGCGCCCACTGGTTCGCCGGTGAAGGGGGCGGAGCGGACGCTGCCGGCGACCAGCCTGCGGCGCAGAGCTGACCCGTGTCCACCGATCTGGACACGCGGGACCTTTGGAGGCGACATCGAGCGGATGGCAGGGCTGAACGACGCGACCGACACGGACACCCGGCACCCGGAGACGGGCACGGCCGTGGATCCCGCCGATCAGGAGCGGGGTCCGCAGCGCCGTTGCATCGTCACGGGCACGGTCGGGCCCAAGGACGGCATGATCCGCTTCGCGGTCGCGCCGGACGGGGAGCTCGTGCCCGATCTCGAGGAGCGTCTGCCCGGCCGCGGTCTCTGGCTGACGGCCGAGCGGCCGCTGCTCGATAAGGCGGTCGCCCGCAATCTCTTCGCCAAGGCCGCCCGCCGCGCCGTCCGCGTGCCGCCCGACCTGGCGATCCGCCTGACGGCGCTGCTGGAGCGGCGCTGCCTCGACACGATCGGCCTGGCGCGCCGCGCCGGCCAAGCCGTGGCCGGCTTCGAGAAGGTCCGCGAGGCGCTCAAGGGGGGCCGAGTCGGCCGCCCCGGCACGCCGCCCGGCCTCCTCCTGGAGGCCCGCGACGGCTCGGCCGACCAGCGCGGCAAGCTACAGGCGTTGGCCCCGGCCCTGCCGGTGGTCGACCTCTTCGATTCCGCAGCCCTCGCTGCGGCGCTCGGACGGGAACACGCGGTGCACGCCGTGGTCGCCCGCGGCAAGCTGGCCGATGGGCTGGCTCGCGACGCGGCGCGGCTCGGCGGCCTCGCCGACCCGGACGCCAGACCTTCCGTCGCCGGCGCGGGGCCGGGCGGCCGTGGCAACTAACGATCCAACATTCCGGAACCGATGACCGATAGCAACGACCAGGACCAAAAGAAAGTCTTGCACCTCTCCGGCTCCGGCAAGGGGAAACTGGAGCTGAAGAAGCCGGTCGACACCACGGTCCGGCAAAGCTTTTCCCATGGCCGGTCGAAAACCGTGACCGTCGAGGTCAAGCGCAAGCGCACCGTCGAGAAGGGCGCCCTGCCGGGCGTCGCCGACGGCGGTGCGGCCGCTCGCCAAGCCGCCCAGGGGCTGCCCATCCGCGGCGGCGGCGGCGGCCGCCCCGCGCGGGGCGGCGCCGGTGCCGTGCGCCAGCTCACCAAGGAGGAGCGCGACGCCCGCCTGCGGGCGTTGCGCGGCGCCGTGCTCGAGGAGGAGCAGCGGCGCATCCAGGAGGAGGAGGAGGCGGCCGCCCGCGCCGAAGAGGCGGCGCTGGCCGAGACCGTCGTCGAAGCGCCGGCTCCCGAGGAGCCCGAGGTTCTCGACGCCGAGACCCTGCGCCAGCGCGAGATGGAGGAGCTCCGCCGCATCCAGGAGGACGAGCGCCGCCAGGAGGAGGAGGCCGAACGCCGCCGCAAGGAGGAGGAGGCCAAGCGCAAGGAGGCCGAGGACGCCCGCAAGAGCGAGGAGGGCCGCAAGCGCGAGGACGACACCCGGCGGCCCGCCGCGGCCCGTACGGCCGAGGCTCCGGCGGCGCGTCCGCCGGCGGCCGGCGTCCTCGCCCCCCGCTTCGCCACGCCGGAGGAGGACGACGGCCGCGGCGGCGGTCGCGGCAGCCGCGGCAAGACCGCCGGCAAGGCGCCGGCGCCGGCGCCGCGCAAGCCCGGTCCGGCCGGCGCCGACCGGCGGCGCGGCGGCAAGATGACGGTGACCCAGGCGCTCAACGACGACGAGGGCGGCCGCGGCCGCAGCCTCGCGGCGGTGCGCCGCGCCCGCGAACGCGAGCGTCAACGCATGCTCTCCCGCCAGGAGAGTCAGAAGGTGACCCGCGACGTGGTGCTTCCCGAAGTCATTACCGTGCAAGAGCTCGCCAACCGCATGGCCGAACGCGGTGCGGACGTCATCAAGGCGCTGATGCGCATGGGCGTCATGGCGACCATCAACCAGACCATCGACGCCGACACCGCCGAGCTCATCATCAACGAGTTCGGCCACCGCGTGCGCCGCGTCTCCGAGGCCGACGTCGAACTCGGCATGCGCGGCGAGGAGGACGTCGCCGAGCAGCTGGCGCCGCGTCCCCCGGTGGTCACCATCATGGGCCACGTCGACCACGGCAAGACCTCGCTGCTGGACGCGCTGCGCCAGACCGACGTGGTCTCGGGCGAGGCCGGCGGCATCACCCAGCACATCGGCGCCTACCAGGTGCAGCTCCATTCCGGCGCCAAGATCACCTTCATCGACACGCCGGGCCACGCCGCCTTCACCGAGATGCGCGCGCGCGGCGCCAACGTCACCGACGTCGTCGTCCTGGTGGTGGCCGCCAACGACGGCGTCATGCCGCAGACCATCGAGGCGATCCACCACGCCAAGGCGGCCAAGGTGCCGATCATCGTGGCGATCAACAAGATCGACCTGCCCGACGCCAAGCCGGAGCGGGTGCGCCAGGAGCTGCTGCAGTACGAGCTGGTGGTCGAGGAGATGGGCGGCGACGTGCTCGACGTCCCCGTCTCGGCCAAGGCGCGGCTGAACCTGGACAAGCTGGAGGAGGCGATCCTCCTGCAGGCGGAGATCCTCGAGCTCAAGGCCAACCCGGACCGCACCGCCGAAGGTGTGGTGGTCGAGGCCAAGCTGGAGCGCGGCCGCGGCTCGGTCGCCACCGTCCTGGTCCAGCGCGGCACCCTCAAGGTCGGCGACGTCTTCGTCACCGGCTCCGAGTGGGGACGCGTGCGCGCGCTGGTCAACGACCGCGGCCAGACCGTCCAGGAGGCCGGCCCCGCCACCCCGGTGGAGGTGCTGGGCCTGAACGGCACGCCGATGGCCGGCGACGACTTCACCGTCGTCGACACCGAGGCGCGCGCCCGCGAGATCGCCGAGTTCCGCCAGCGCCGGAAGCGCGAGGCGGCCAACGCGGCGACCGCCCGCGGCTCGCTGCAGGACATGTTCAACCGCATCCAGGCCGGCGAGGCCAAGGAGCTGCCGGTCGTCATCAAGGGCGACGTGCAGGGCTCCATCGAGGCGATCTCCAGCTCGCTGGAGAAGCTCACGGCGGAGAGCACCGAGGTCAAGGTGCGCGTGCTGCACGCCTCGGTGGGCGCGATCAACGAGTCCGACGTCACCTTGGCGAACGCGTCCAACGCCATGATCATCGGCTTCAACGTCCGCGCCAACCCGCAGGCCCGCGACCTCGCCAAGCGCGACAGCGTCGAGATCCGCTACTACTCGATCATCTACAACGTGATCGACGACGTGAAGGCGGCGCTGACGGGCATGCTGACGCCGACCCTGCGCGAGCGCTTCATCGGCTACGCCGAGATCCGCGAGGTGTTCAACATCACCCGCGTCGGCAAGGTGGCGGGCTGCATGATCACCCAGGGCATCGTCAAGCGCGGGGCCGGGGTGCGGCTGCTGCGCGACAACGTGGTGATCCACGAGGGCACGCTGAAGACCCTCAAGCGCTTCAAGGACGAGGTCCGCGAGGTGCGCGAGGGCTACGAATGCGGCATGGCCTTCGAGAACTACGACAACATCGAGGCCGGCGACATCATCGAGGCCTTCGAGATGGAAGAGGTCGCGCGGGCGCTGTAACGCCCCACCCTCCCCCGCCGGCGGCGGGGGAGGGTGGTGCCGAAGGCGCCGGGTGGGGCACGGTGCGGCAAGGAAGCGGCGGATCGGGCTTGAAGGCCGCGACGTCGCGGGACGTGCGGCACCGTGCCCCCACCCCTTCCCATGCTGCGCACGGGCCCCTTCCCTTCCCCGGCGGAGCCGGGGACGGATCCGAACTGCGGACCGAGCCCTTTCGACGGCGCCGGTGTTCCCGGTCAGGTCGCAGAAACGAAAGCAAAGACCATGGCGAGCAAGCATCGCGGCGCCGAGCGCGCCGGCAAGGCCCCGTCCCAGCGGCAACTGCGCGTCGGCGAGGAGCTGCGCCACACCCTGGCGGAGATCCTCCAGCGGGGCGACTTCCACGACCCCGAACTGCAGGGCCTCAACGTCACCGTGACCGAGGTCCGCATCAGTCCCGACCTGAAGAACGCGACCGCCTTCGTGACCCCGCTGGGCGGCGGTCCCATGGACGAGACGCTGAGCGCGCTGCGCCGCGCCGCCCCCTTCCTGCGCGGCCAGGTCGCCCGCATCGTCAACCTGCGCCACGCGCCGACGCTCGGCTTCGAGGCCGACACCTCGTTCGAGTACGCCGGCCGCATCGACGCCATCCTGCACAGCCCGGCGGTCGCCCGCGACCTGCTGCCCGACCGCGTCAACGGCGACGACGGGGATGACGAGGACGACGAGGACGAGGACTCCTGGGAGGACGAGGACGAGGCCGCCGAGGAGTTCGAGTACGACCAGGAGTCCGACGACCCGCTGGACGATCCGCTCGACGACCCGGACGAGGAGAAGACGGACGCGGCGCCCGGCGCGGATGGCCGCCGTGGCGCGTAGGCGGAAGGGGCAGCCGGTCCACGGCTGGCTGGTGCTCGACAAGCCCGAGGGCGTGACCTCCACCCAGGCGCTGAGCCGGGCGCGCCGCCTGCTGAACGCCGAGAAGGCGGGGCACGGCGGCACGCTCGACCCCATCGCCACCGGCGTGCTGCCGATCGCGCTGGGCGAGGCGACCAAGACCGTCTCCTACGCCATGGACGGGGCGAAGACCTACCGCTTCACCGTCCGCTGGGGCGAGCGCCGCACCACCGACGACCGCCAGGGCGAGGTCATCGACACCAGCCCACACCGCCCCGACGCGGCGGCGGTCGCCGCCGCGCTGCCCGGCTTCCTCGGCACCATCGCCCAGGTGCCGCCGCAGTTCTGCGCGCTCAAGGTGGACGGCGAACGGGCCTACGACATCGCCCGCGAGGGCGACGCCGTCGATCTGGCGCCGCGCGCCGTGCGCATCGACCGCTTCGCCCTGCTCGACACGCCCGACGCCGACCACGCCGTGTTCGAGGTCGACTGCGGCAAGGGCACCTACGTGCGCTCGCTCGCCCGCGACCTGGCGGAGGCGCTGGGCACCGTCGGCCACGTCGCGACGCTGCGCCGCACCCGGGTCGGCCGGTTCACCCTCGAGGGGGCGATTTCCCTGGACGAACTGGCGGCGATGGAGCAAGGTGCGGCCGTCGAACGACTTCTGCTGCCGATCGAGACCGCGCTGGACGACATCCCGGCGCTGGCCCTGACGGAAGCCGAAGCGCACCGACTGAGACACGGCCAACCGGTGGCGCTTCTTGCCCGGCCCGACCGCGACCGCCTGATGGCGGTGCGTGGTTCGGCAGGGGAGGATGGCGCCATTCTTGCGCTCTGCGCGGGCAGGCCGGTGGCTTTGGCCCGTGTCGAGGGGGCGGAGGTCCGCCCGGTGCGCGTGCTCAACCTCTGATCCCTTGAAGGAGACCCCGATGTCGATCACCGCCGAGCGCAAGCAGGAGCTGATCAAGGAATACGCCCGGGCCGAAGCCGACACCGGCTCGCCCGAGGTGCAGGTTGCCATCCTGTCGGAGCGCATCCGCAACCTGACGGAGCACCTGCAGACCCACAAGAAGGACTTCCACTCCCGCCGTGGCCTTCTCGTGATGGTCGGCCAGCGTCGCCGCCTTCTCGATTATCTCAAGAAGAACGACCAGGGCCGCTATTCCACTCTGATCGAGCGTCTGGGCCTGCGCCGCTGACGCCGGCTCCCAACGCCCGAGGCTTCGACGCCGTGAACCCGTCCCGCCACGCCGCCGGTTCCCAGCGCCTTCGGGCGCCGCAGGGGACGGCGTGCATGGCGGGGCGGGTTTTCTGTTTTGTCGGCACGCTCCCGTTTCGGGGCCGGTGCGCGGATCCCGCCACCGGCCTTTGATTTTTGTTTTTCATGGGACCCCGGCGGCGCGGTCCGCCGCTCCCGACCCGGTCCGCCAATCCGGGCGGCGCGGGTGTCGGATGGAAGGAAGCAAAGTATGTTCAACGTTCACCGCAAGGAAATCGACTGGGGCGGGCGCAAGCTGACGCTGGAGACCGGCAAGATCGCGCGCCAGGCCGACGGCGCCGTCCTCGCCACCTACGGCGAGACGACGGTGCTGTGCACGGTGGTGGCGGCCAAGCAGCCCAAGCCCGGCATCGATTTCTTCCCGCTGACGGTCAACTATCAGGAGAAGACCTTCGCGGCCGGCAAGATCCCCGGCGGCTTCTTCAAGCGCGAGGGGCGCCCGACCGAGAAGGAGACCCTGGTCAGCCGGCTCATCGACCGTCCCATCCGTCCGCTGTTCGCCAAGGGCTTCCGCAACGAGACCCAGGTCATCTGCACGGTGCTGAGCCATGACCTGGAGACCGACGCCGACGTCGTCGCGATGGTCGGCACCTCGGCCGCGCTGACCATTTCCGGCGTTCCCTTCCTCGGCCCGATCGGCGCCGCCCGCGTCGGCTACCTCGACGGCCAGTACGTCCTGAACCCGACCATGGACGCCATCGACGGCTCGGCCCTCGACCTGGTGGTCGCCGGCACCCGCGAGGGCGTGCTGATGGTCGAGTCGGAGGCCAAGGAGCTGTCCGAGGAGGTCATGCTCGGCGCCGTGATGTTCGGCCACAAGAATTTCCAGCCGGTCATCGACGCCATCATCGACCTGGCCGAGCAGTGCGCCAAGGAGCCCTGGGAGGTGCCGCCGCCGGCCTACGACGCCGACGCCGTGAAGGCCCGCCTGCGCGCCGTCGTCGGCGCCGACGTGGCGGCCGCCTACACCGAGACGGTCAAGCAGGCCCGCCACGAGAAGCTGTCCGCCGCCAAGCAGAAGGCCCTGGAGACGCTGCTGGCCGAGGAGATCGACGCCGGCGCCGTCGCCGCCCAGTTCAAGGAGCTGGAGAGCGACATCCTGCGCGGTGCGGTGCTGAAGACCGGCAAGCGCATCGACGGCCGCGACACCAGGACGGTGCGCCCCATCGTCTCGGAGGTCGGCGTGCTGCCGCGCGCCCACGGTTCGGCCCTGTTCACCCGCGGCGAGACCCAGGCGCTGGTGGTCACCACGCTGGGCACCAGCCAGGACGAGCAGATCATCGACGCGCTCGAGGGCGAGTACCGCGAGCACTTCATGCTCCACTACAACTTCCCGCCCTACTCCGTGGGCGAGGCCGGCCGCATGGGCTCGCCGGGCCGCCGCGAGATCGGCCACGGCAAGCTGGCGTGGCGCGCCATCCACCCGCTGCTGCCGAAGAAGGAGGACTTCCCCTACACCCTGCGCGTGGTGTCGGAGGTCACGGAGTCCAACGGCTCGTCGTCGATGGCCACCGTGTGCGGCTCGTCGCTGTCGATGATGGACGCCGGCGTGCCGCTGCCCCGCCCGGTCGCCGGCATCGCCATGGGCCTGATCAAGGAGGAGGCGGCGTTCGCCGTACTCTCCGACATCCTCGGCGACGAGGACCATCTCGGCGACATGGACTTCAAGGTGGCCGGCACCGAGGCCGGCGTGACGGCGCTGCAGATGGACATCAAGATCACCTCGATCACCGAGGAGATCATGAAGATCGCGCTCGCCCAGGCCCATGACGGCCGCCTCCACATCCTCGGCGAGATGGCCAAGGCGATCGGCGGGGCCCGCGAGGCGGTCAACCAGAACGCCCCGCGGATCACCGTCATCAACATCCCCAAGGAGAAGATCCGCGACGTCATCGGCTCCGGCGGCAAGGTGATCCGCGAGATCGTCGAGCAGACCGGCGCCAAGATCGACATCGAGGACGACGGCACGGTGAAGGTGGCCGCGGTCGACAACAAGGCCGCCCAGGCGGCGATCGACTGGATCAAGGGCATCGTCGCCGAACCGGAGATGGGCGTGGTCTACACCGGCAAGGTGGTGAAGGTCGTCGACTTCGGCGCCTTCGTGAACTTCCTCGGCTCGCGCGACGGCCTCGTCCACATCTCCGAGCTGGCCCAGCAGCGGGTCGGCAAGGTGTCGGACGTGGTCAAGCAGGGCGACGAGGTGAAGGTCAAGGTCATCGGCTTCGACGACCGCGGCAAGGTCAAGCTGTCCATGAAGCAGGTCGACCAGGCCACCGGCGAGGACCTCGTGAAGAAGAAGGACGAGGGCACCGCCGCCCAGTGACGGCGCGCTCACCGACGGAGACGGAAAGGGCGCCGCGAGGCGCCTTTTCCATGCCCGCCCGGGACGCCGGGCGGGCGCCGCGCCGACGATTTGTCCTTGGAACCGCCGCCGCCGCGCCCCATCTCCGCTGGACATCACCGGCAAGCTCAGCGACATGAAGACGTTCCTCCGCCCCCTCATCGCCGCCGCCCTCCTGGCCGTCGCCGCCACCGCCGGCACGACCGCCGCCGCGGCGCCGCGCGCCGCGCCGCTCACCGCCGAGGAGCGCGCCGACCTCGGCCGCGTCGAGGCGTATCTGAACGGCGTGCGCACCCTGCAGTCGCGCTTCGTCCAGGTGAACCCCGACGGGCGGCAGGTCGCCGGCACCTTCTACCTCTCGCGGCCCGGCCGCATGCGGCTCGAATACGACCCGCCGATCAAGGACTTCATCGTCGCCGACGGGCTCATGCTGTTCTACTGGGACAGCGAGATGAAGCAGCAGTCCAACACCCCCATCGGCTCGACCCTGGCCGACTTCATCCTGCGCAAGGACATCGCCCTGTCGGGCGACGTCACCGTGATCGACGTCCAGCACGAGCCCGGCGTGCTGGAGGTGTCGCTGGTGGAGACCAAGGACCCCGGCAAGGGCGTCCTGACCCTGGTGTTCGAGGACCGCCCGCTGAACCTGCGCAAGTGGCGCGTGCTGGACGCCCAGGGGCTGGTCACCGAGGTCGGCCTGCTGAACCCCCGGGTCGGCGTCCCGCTCGACCGCGACCTCTTCTATTTCCGCACGCCCGAGGACGGGTTCGGCAACTGAATAGCCCCACCGCCGGCAGGACAATTCCGCTCCCGCCCTGTTGACGCTTCCGGGGGACGACACCCCCGGGGCCGTCGCAACCAGGGAGAAGCGGCATGATCAGCCGAGTCGTGAGCGATCCGATCCGGGTCCAGGGCATGAACGACGGCCTGGCCCGCAACTGGTGGGCGATGGCGCTGCGCGGCGGCGTCGCCATCGCCCTGGGCGTCCTCGCCATCGCCCTGCCGGCGGCCACCGTCGCCACCCTGGCCATGCTGCTGGCCGCCTGGCTGGCGGTCGACGGCGTGTTCGCGCTGGTGGCCGGCCTGCGCGCCGCCCGGCGCGACCAGCGCTGGCACCTGCTGATCCTGGAGGGCGCGGTCAGCCTGGCCGCCGCCGTCATCGCCGTGCTGTGGCCGATGGCCAGCATCTTCGCCCTGGTGTGGCTGGTCGCGGTGTGGGCGACCATCACCGGCCTGGCCGAGCTGCTGAGCGCCTTCCAGATGCGCGACAGCCACGGCCGCTGGCTGTGGGGCGTCACCGGCGCCCTGTCGATCCTGTTCGGCATCGCCTTCTGGACCGTGCCGGTGCTGGGGCTGCTGGCGATCGTCTGGAGCATCGCCGCCTACGCCATCGCCTTCGGCGCGCTGACGCTGATGACGGCGCTGCGGCTGCGCCGCCGCCACGTCGAGGGCCCGCACGGCGGCGCCGGCGCCGCCCTCCCCTGAGGGCGCCACCCGCGGACGCTCACGCCAGGGCGCGCTGCATGTAGGCCGGCAGGGCGAAGCTCGCCACGTGGATCTCGGGCGTGTAGTAGCGGGTCGTCAGGGCCGCCGCGGCGAAGCGGGGACGGATCTCCTCGGCGGTGCGGCGGCGCAGGGTGGCGTCGTCGCTGGCCCAGCCGAACGCCATGAAGCCGCCGTAGTAGCTGGGCACCGGCGCCACGAAGAAGGCCGTGTCGGCGAACAGCCGGGCGAGCCGCTGGTGGCCGTCGCGCAGCTCCTGCGGCTGGAGGAACGGCACGCCGCTCTGGGTGACGAGCACGCCGCCCGGCGTCAGGCGGGCCTTGCAGTCGCCGTAGAACGCCTGCGTGAACAGCACCGCCCCCGGCCCGTGCGGGTCGGTGGAGTCGACGATGATGACGTCGAAGCGCTCCGCCGTCTCCTTGACGAAGCGGCAGCCGTCGGCGATCACCAGGTCGGCGCGGGGGTCGTCGAAGGCGCCGCCGCTGATGGACGGCAGATGGGCGATGGAGAGGTCGACCACGGTGCGGTCGATCTCCACCATCGTCACCCGCTCCACCGACCGGTGCTCCAGGCAGCGGCGCAGCATGCCGCCGTCGCCGCCGCCGACGATCAGCACGCGCCGCACCCGCCCGTGCGCCAGGATCGGCACGTGGGTGAGCATCTCGTGGTAGACGAACTCGTCGCGCTCGCAGGTCTGGACGACGCCGTCCAGGGCCATGACCCGCCCCAGCGCCGCGTTCTCGAAGATCACCAGGTCCTGGTGTCCGGTCCGGTCGCGGTGGAGGACGCGGTCCATGCGCAGAGCCTGGGCGACGTCCGGGTACAGGGATTCGGTGAACCACTCGGTCATGGCGGCCGCTCAGTCCCCGGTCTCGCCGCGCAGCAGCTCGTCGCACGTGATGCTGCCGGGCCGGAACGCCCGTTCCAGCACGGGGATGGCGTTGCGCGGTTCGGCGTCGCCGCACATGAAGATGTCGAGCGCGGCGTAGCCCCGTTCCGGCCAGGTGTGGATGCTGATGTGCGACTCCGCCAGCACGGCCACCCCCGACACCCCGCCGTTGGGGGTGAAGTGGTGCAGGTGGATGTGCAGCAGGGTCGCCCCGGCGACGCGCACCGCCTCGACCAGCGTCTGGCGCACGTGGTCGAGCTCGTCGAGCCGCACGGCGTCCCACAGGTCGACGATCAGATGCGTGCCGGCGAACACCTTGCCGTCCCGCGTCACGAAATGGTCCTTGCCGTCGTCACCGGCCGTCCACGGCCCGGTGGTGATGCTCGACGGTTCGGACGAAACTTCCGTTTGGGCTTTCCTTGGCGCGCGTCCCAAGTCCATCCCCAATTGGAAGAGAGAAGCGGCGTTCGCCATCGGTCTCCCCCATCAGTAGATGACCCCGCATTCCCTGCGGAGAGCCGCATATGCGGCAAAGTGTCCGGTGAATCAACAGAAAATCGCGGCGCACCGGTGATTCCTCTGTTGCAGCGGGACACGATCCGCCGGTGCCGCACGACGCCGCGACATGGCCTTTTCACGCCCGTCGCGGCGGGTGACCTGACAACCGCCGGCGCTTATGAGCGTTCCGCATGGGTGTGCCGACGACGGCGCCCTATCCCGCCGAAGCGGGCTGCGGCATAGTGCTCCGCGACGATGCAACGCGAGGGGCAGATGCCGCGATTCGCACCAAGGCCGCTGATCGGCATCCCGGCGTGCGCGCGCATGATCGGCCCGCATCCCTTCCACGTCGCCGGCGACAAGTACGTCCGCGCCGTCGCCGACGGTGCCGGCGCCCTGCCGCTGCTGATTCCGGCGCTGGGCGAATCGCTGGAGATCGCCGACCTGGTCGGCCGGCTGGACGGGTTGCTGGTCACCGGCAGCAAGTCCAACGTCGAGCCGCACCATTACGGCGGCGTGGCGAGCGCGCCGGGCACGCTCCACGATCCCGAGCGCGACGCCACCACCCTGCCGCTGATTCGCGCCGCCGTCGCCGCCGGCGTGCCGGTGCTCGGCATCTGCCGCGGCCTGCAGGAGCTGAACGTGGCGTTCGGCGGCACCCTGCACCAGCGGGTGCACGAGGTGCCCGGCCTGAACGACCACCGCGAGGCCGAGTCGGAGTCGCTCGACGTGCAGTACGGCCCGTCGCACCCGGTGCGGCTGACCGCGGGCGGCGTGCTCGCCGGACTGGCCGGCGCCACCGAGGTCACGGTGAATTCCCTGCACGGGCAGGGGATCGACCGGCTGGCCCCGGGGCTGGCGGTGGAGGCGACGGCGCTGGACGGCCTGGTCGAGGCCGTGCGGGTGCCGTCCGCGGCCGCCTTCGCGATCGCGGTGCAATGGCACCCGGAGTGGCGCTTCCACGACGACGCGCTGTCCTCGGCGTTGTTCGCCGCCTTCGGGGCGGCCTCGGCCGAGCGCGCGCGGCGCCGTCAGGCGTGACCGGCGACGGTCAGCTGGACCGCGCGACGCGCTGCAGGGCGTCGATGAACTGGGCCTTCTCCTCGGCGGAGAGGTCCTTGACCATCGCGTCGTCGTGCGCCTGCACCCGCGGGATCAGCTCGTCGAGAAGCCGCTCGCCCTGGTCCGACAGCCGCAGCGCGTAGGAGCGGCGGTCGTTGGGCGAGGGGGCACGGATGACGAGCCCGCGCGATTCCAGCCGGTCGATGACCGCGACCATGGTGGAACGGTCGATCCCCACCGCCGAGCCGAGGTCGGACTGGCTGAGGCCTTCGTTCTCCCTGATCATGATCAGCACGCCGAACTGGCCGGGCGTGATGTCGTGCGGCGAGACGGCGTTCTGGAAGCTCTGGAACAGGGCCACCTGCGCCTTACGGAGATTGTAGCCGACGAGACCGGGCAGCGGGCCGAGGCCCATCTTGCCGTTCTTGCCGGTTCGCCCGCGGGACCGCCGGTCGGCGGGCGAGGAACGGTCGGAGTCGTTCACCTGAAAAACCATTGAAGTTTCGTGGATATGGACCAACCCGGCTAAAATGCTGCGGCGCCGCGGGTTTGTCAGCTAGAACAGCACAAACCCAGCCGTTCGCATATCACATATTCGCTTGTTGCATTGGTCTACCTTCAAAAGGCTGACCACCTGAATCGCACGAAGTGACCGCTGCCGGCAGCACCGGTGGCGATCGCCCGGCGGATTGGTTTTTCCCCTGCCAGCCGACGGGCTCCACTTGGGAGCTTCCGGCGCCCGGTCCCCCCCAGACCGGGCGCTTTTTATTTCGCCGCCGCCGATTCGCCGCCGCGGCCGCGGCAGCGCTCTTGGCAAGCGGCGCGGCGCCGGTTAGGTCTTGCAGGGACCCGACCGCCGGACCCGCCGGCCCGGTGGCGCCGGTGGCGGACGCCCGCCGGCGGCCGGCCCGGCCGGGGCGACGGCCCGCCCCGCGCCACCACCCCCTTAGGACCCCCGATGCGCATCGCCACCTGGAACATCAACTCCGTCCGCCTGCGACTCGACCTGTTGCTGAAGCTGATCGACGAGCACGCTCCCGACGTCGTCTGCCTGCAGGAAACCAAGGTGGTCGACAAGGACTTCCCGCTGAAGCCGCTGGCCGAGCGCGGCTTCGTCCACGCCCACGTCCACGGCATGAAGAGCTACAACGGCGTCGCCATCCTGTCGCGGGTGCCGCTGGAGGCGTGCGCGGTGCAGCACTGGTGCGGCAAGGAGGACTGCCGCCACGTGCTGGCCACCCTGCCCGGGGGCATCGAACTGCACAGCGTCTACATCCCGTCGGGCGGTGACATTCCGGACCCGGAACAAAATCCGAAATTCGCCCACAAGCTCCGTTTCCTCGACGAGATGACGGAGTGGATGGCCAGCCGCCGCAGCGGCGATCGGGCGATGGTGCTGGTGGGCGACCTGAACATCGCGCCGCTGGTCAACGACGTCTGGAGCCACAAGGAGCTGCTGGACGTCGTCTCGCACACGCCGGTCGAGGTGGACAAGCTGACGGCGATGCAGCGGTCGGTCGGCTGGATCGACGCGATGCGCCATTTCGTTCCCGAAACGGAAAAGCTCTACACGTGGTGGAGCTACCGCGCGCGGGACTGGGCGGCGTCGGACCGCGGGCGGCGGCTCGACCATGTCTGGGTCACCCCGGCGCTGCGCGGCACGCTCGCCGGGCAGGCCGTGGTGCGCGACGCCCGCGGCTGGGAGCCCAAGCCGTCCGACCACGTGCCGGTGCTGGTGGACCTGGCGCTCTGAGGGGTGGGGGGCGCGCGGCGGGGGAGCCCGCCGTCAGGCCCCCACCACCCCATGGCGGCGCAGCGCGCGCAGGGTCTGGTCCAGGCGGTGGGCGAGCACGCGCATGATCTGCACGGCGATCTGCGGGAACTCCGTCACCAGGCGGAAGAACAGCTCCTTGGAGATGCACAGCGTGGTCAGGTCGTTGCGCGCCCGCACCGTGGCGGTGCGCGGCACGTCGCACAGGATGGCGATCTCGCCGACGATCTCGCTGCGCCCCAGGACCGCCACCGGCAGCGTGCCCTCGGCGGTGTGGATCACCACTTCCGCCTCGCCGTCCAGCACGATGTAGGCGGAGTTGCCCGGGTCGTCCTGGTGGAACAGCTCCTCGCCCGCCTTGAAGGTCATCCGTTCGCTGGTAAAGGCCAGGAGCTTCAGCTTCGCCACGTCGATGTTGGCGAACAGCGGGATGCGACGCAGGCACTCGACTTCTTCAGCGATGCTCACGGGGGCCCTGTCCTTTCTACCCGTGGTGGTGGCTATTCCGCCGCCATCAGCTCTCTCAGCACTGTACTCTCTTTTTCCAGTTCGTCGAAGCGTCCTTGCTCGACGATGCGGCCGCCGCGCAGCACCAGCACGCGGTCGAGGCCGCGCGCCAGGTCCGCCCGGTGCACCACCCAGAACAGCCCGCGGCCGGCACGGTCTCGCAGGATGGCCGCGTGGATGCGGGCCTGAGTGGCGGCGTCGAGGCCGGCGGTGGCCTCGGCGATGACCAGCAGGTCGGGCGCCTTCAGCAGCGCCCGCACCAGCGCCGTCTTCTGCCGCTGCGCCGACGACAGCCGGGAACCGGCGATCCCCACGGGATGCTCCAGCCCGATCTCGACGACGGTGTCGCGCAGATGCATGCGCTCCATCAGCTCGCCGATCATGCGGCCGACCCGCGGCTGGGCCTGCGCCTGGCCGTAGACCACCTTGCCGAACAGGATGTTGTCCTGGATCGAGGCGGCCGCGTTGTAGCGTTGCGGGTCGAAGAACTCGACGGCGTGGCGCAGCTCTCCGGGCAGGTCGGCGGCGAACACGCGGCGCGCCTCCACCAGCCGCGGCCAGATTTCCTCCGGCTTGAACAGGCCCAGGCGGTGGCGCGCCGGGATCAGCCGGAACGGCAGGCCGAGCAGCCGCGTGCGGTCCTGCGGGCGCAGGCCCTCCACCCCCTCCTTGTCGGCGCGGGCCAGGATCGCCTGGAACTCCGGCAGATCGGCGAAGTCGATGAAGGAGAAGCGCTCGAAGAACTCGTGCCCCGGCGGCAGGTCGGAGAACAGCTCGACCATGGTCGCCGCCACCGAACGGCCGGCGGTGAGGAACCGTTCGGTGAGGCCGACCTTGTCCAGAACGTGCAGCATGTAGGGGTTTTCGGCCAGCGTCTCGATGGCGAAGACCGGCCCGACCGGCGTGCCGAACAGCAGGTTCTCCGCCACCGTGGCGTTGGAATTGAAGCGGTCCGGATCGAAGCGCTCGACCACGTCGCCGTAATGGCCGTCCTGCAGCAGGCCCGCCACCGCGACGCGCGCCTCGAGGATGCGGGCGGCGACGTCCGGCCGGCGGGTCGGGTCGATGGTGCGGTTGAGCCCCATGGCGTAGACGTCGTCCTCCAGGTCGACGTCGCGCAGCAGCCGGCGGATGCGGTCCATCAGCTCCTCCGGCCCGGAGCAGCCGGCGGCGGCGTAGTCGATCCAGTCGGCCTCCACGTCGTGGTCGGTGTTGCCGGCGCTCAGCGCCAGGGCGGCACGGCGGCGGCGGCGCTGCGCCTGCGTCTCGTCGCGCGCCGGCGGCACCAGCGGACGGTGGCGCAGCCCGTACACCAGGTTCTCGTAGAGGCTGGCGGCGAACAGGTGGGAGGAGCCGCCGACGTAGGCGATGCGCCGGCCGGTCAGGGCCTCGGGCAGATGGGCGTAGTCCTCGCCGTTGACCAGCACCCGCCCGCCGGTCGGCAGCAGCAGACGGGCGACGATCTGCGCCAGCTCCTCCTTGCCGGCGCCGGTGCCCACCACGGCGGTGTGACCGGCGAGCGGCACCTCGCCGTTGACGCCGTCGAGCACCGCCGCGCCGCCGTCCTCGCCGAAGCTGACGTTGGAGAACGCGAGCGTGCCGGACAGCCGGGCGTCGGGCGCGACGTCGGCGCGCTGGCGCTCCTCCTCCATCAGGTCGGGGGCCTGGAACTGCTCCACCACCTGCTCGTACTTGATCCGGTTGTCCTCCTTCTGTTGGTACCAGTCCAGCAGCTCCTTCCACGGCGCGGCCAGGTCCTTGTAGGCCGCCAGCACCGCCACCAGGGCGCCGAACGACAGCTCGCCCTCGATCACCAGGTAACCGCCGATCGAATAGAAGAAGAACGGCGTGAGCTGGTTGATGAAGTTGTTGAGGAATTTGATGAAGAACTTGCGCTGGTAGATCTCGAAGCGGATGTCGTAGACCTCGCCGAGGCGGTCGGCGACGTCGGCGAGGTGCCAGGCCGAGGTGTCGTGGGCGTGCACCTCCGTCACCCCGGCCACCGTCTCGCCGATGCGGTCGGCGATGGTGCGCATGGCGCGCACCCGGCGCTTGCCGAGCTGGTTGACCCGGCGCTGCAGGCGCGGGATCAGCCAGCCCTGGAAGGGGTAGAGCGACACCGCGGCGCCGCCCAGCACCGGATCCTGGACGAAGATGAAGCCGATGTAGACCAGCAGGGTGCCGCCCTGGAACACCGGCACCGCGAAGGCGTCGCCGATGAAGCCGCCGAGCGGCTCCACCTCGGCGGTGATCATCGGGATCATCTCGCCCGACGACATCTTGCGGAAGCGCGGCAGCGGGAAGCGCAGGACGCGGGCGTAGAGCTCGTAGCGCAGGCGGCGCAGCATGCGCTCGCCGAGTCGGCCCTTGAAGGTGTTGATGACGTACTTGAAGGCGCCGTTGACCAGCACCAGCCCGAGGAAGGCGCCGCACAGGATCAGCAGGTAGCTGATCTGGTCGACCGGGATCCCCCACACCGCATCGGGCACGCCCGAGCCGGCAATCGCCTCGTTGACGATGCGCTTGGGCAGGTCCAGCGAGGCGTAGAGGAACGGAAAGGACGCCAAGGTCAGCAGCAGAAGGACGATCTGCTGGCGCACGCTGTGGCGCAGGATGAAGCGGTAGATGCTGGATTCCATGACGGCTCACGAGAGCGGCGCCGAGCCCGGCCGGACGCTCCGGACCATGGACCCGCCCTTGACCTTAGCCGGTTTGCTGTGCCGCGGCAAATGCATGGTTCGATCACCCACCTTCTGCTAGGATCGCCGCCAAGCGGCCGGCCGCCCCTCACACCCGCCGCCGATGGCCGAGGGGGCGATCGAAGGGGAAAAGGGACCATGACCGATCGCTCGCCGACGCACCGCATCCTCATCTACAGCCACGACACCTTCGGCCTCGGCCACCTGCGCCGCTGCCGCGCCATCGCCCATGCCCTGGTCGACCGGCACAAGGACCTGTCGGTCCTCATCCTCTCGGGGTCGCCCATCGTCGGCAGCTTCGACTTCCGCACCCGCGTCGACTTCGTGCGGGTGCCCGGGGTCATCAAGCTGCGCAACGGCGAGTACACCGCCCTCAACCTGCACATGGACGTCGACGAGATCCTGCACATGCGGGCCTCGCTGATCCGCCACACCGCCGACGCCTTCCGCCCCGACCTGTTCATCGTCGACAAGGAGCCGCTCGGCCTGCGCGGCGAGGTGAAGGAGACCCTGGAGATCCTCAAGGACCGCGGCGTGCCGCTGGTGCTCGGCCTGCGCGACGTCATGGACGAGCCGGCGCTGCTCGCCCCGGAATGGGAGCGCAAGCGGGTGCAGCCGGCGCTCGAGGACCTCTACGACGAGCTGTGGGCCTACGGGCTGCCGCAGATCTGCGACCCGCTGCAGGGCATCGAGCTGCCGCCGTCGGTGCGCCGCAAGATGGTCTACACCGGCTATCTCCGGCGCAGCGCGCCGCCGCCGCTGCCCACCGCCCAGGGCTTGCCCGAGGCCCCTTTCATCCTGGTCACCGCCGGCGGCGGCGGCGACGGCGAGGCACTGATCGACTGGGTGCTGCGCGCCTACGAGCACGACCGCGAGATGCCGTACCGCGCCCTGCTGGTGCTCGGCCCCTTCATGCAGCCCGACCGCCAGGCGGAGTTCCTGGCCCGCGCCGCCGCCCTGCCCGACGTCGAGGTGACGACCTTCGAGACGCGGCTGGAGAGCCTGATGCAGGCGGCCGTCGGGGTGGTCGCCATGGGCGGCTACAACACCTTCTGCGAGATCCTCTCCTTCGACAAGAAGGCCCTGATCGTGCCGCGGGAGACGCCGCGCCGCGAGCAGTACATCCGCGCCAGCCGCGCCCAGGAGCTCGGGCTGGTGGCGATGCTGCCCGACGACGACGTGCGCCGGCCGCAGGACATGGCGACCGCGCTGCGCCAGCTGCCGCAGCAGGACGTCCCCTCGTCGGTCGTCGTGCCCGGCCTGCTCGACGGGCTGGAGAACGTCGACCGCCTGGCGCGGCGCCATCTCGACCACGCCAGCCGCGGCCCGCGCGGCGCCATGACCCTGCTGGCGGGCGGCCGCTGATGCCCTATGGAGGAGGGGCGGAGCGCGGCGGCCGCCGCGTCGCCGTAATCGTCAAGGGCTGGCCGCGCCTGTCGGAGACCTTCATCGCCCAGGAGGTGCTGGGGCTGGAACGGCGCGGCCTGGAGCAGGTCGTCGTCTCCCTGCGCCGCCCCACCGACCGGGCGGTGCACGCCCTGAACCGGCAGGTCGCCGCCCCCGTGCTCTACCTGCCGGAATACCTGCACGAGGCGCCGCTGCGCGTCGCCCGCGCGGTCGCCGCCGCGAGCCGCCGGCCCGGCTGGCGGGCGGCGCTCCGGGCGTGGCGCGCCGATCTGGCGCGCGACCCCACCCGCAACCGGGTGCGCCGCTTCGGCCAGGCCTGCGTGCTGGCCGCCGAACTGCCGGACGACGTGGCGTGGCTGCACGCCCATTTCCTGCACACCCCAGCCAGCGTCGCCCGCTACGCCGCCCTGCTCGCCGGTCTGCCCTGGAGCTTTTCGGCCCACGCCAAGGACATCTGGACCAGCCCCGACTGGGAGCTCCGCGACAAGCTGGCCGGCTGCCGCTGGGGCGTCACCTGCACCGCCCAGGGCCACGCCCGCCTGGAGGCGCTGGCGCCGGCGCCGGGCACCGTCGAGCTGCTCTACCACGGCCTCGACTTCACCCGCTTCCCCGACCCGCCGGCGGCGCGCCCGCCGCGCGACGGCGCCGTCGCCGCCGACCCGGTGATCCTGCTGTCGGTCGGCCGGGCGGTGGAGAAGAAGGGCTTCGACGTCCTGCTGGAGGCGCTGGCGCGCCTGCCGGCCGGCCTCGCCTGGCGCTGGGTCCACGTCGGCGGCGGCGAGCGGCTGCCGGCGCTGAGGGCGCAGGCCGAGGCGCTGGGCCTGGCCGGCCGCGTCGACTGGCTGGGCGCCCTGGCGCAGGACGCGGTGGTGGCGCAGTACCGCCGCGCCGACCTGTTCGTCCTGCCCTGCCGGCGCGCCCGCGACGGCGACCAGGACGGCCTGCCCAACGTGCTGATGGAGGCGCAGTCGCAGGCCCTGCCCTGCCTGTCGACGCGGATGGCCGCCGTCCCCGAGCTGATCGAGGACGGCGCCACCGGGGTTCTGGTGCCGCCCGAGGACCCGGCCGCCCTGGCGGCGGCGCTCGCCGCGCTGATCGGCGATCCCGCCCGCCGCGCCGGCCTCGGCGCCGCCGGCTGCGCCCGCGTCCGGGCGGGCTTCGGCTGCGACGCCGGGATCGACCGGCTGATGGCCCGCTTCGCCGCGTCGCTGGCCGCGGTTCCCGCCGCCTGAGGCGCCGGCCGCCGATGCGCATCGCCTTCTACGCGCCGCTGAAGGCCCCGACCCACCCGGTGCCGTCCGGCGACCGCCGCATGGCGCGCCTGCTGATGGCCGCACTGGCCGCCGGCGGCCACGAGGTCCGCCTCGCCTGCACCCTGCGGAGCTGGGACGACGCCCGCCGGCCCGGCCGCGCCGCCCGTCTGGCGGCGCTGGGGGCGCGCGGCGCCAACCGCCTGGTCGCCCGCTGGCGCGCCGACCCGCCCGACCTGTGGTTCACCTATCACCTCTACCACAAGGCGCCGGACTGGCTGGGGCCGCCGGTCAGCGCCGCGTTCGGCATCCCCTATGTGGTCGCCGAGGCGTCGCACGCGGCCAAGCGCGCCCGGGGTCCCTGGGCCGCCGGCCACGCCGCGGCGGCGGCGGCGATCCGGCGCGCCGACGCCGTCGTCAACCTCGCCAGCCAGGACGCCGCCGCCGTGCTGCCGCTGCTGCGCGGCCCGGAGCGCCTGGTGCGCCTGCGCCCCTTCGTCGAGACCGCCCCCTTCGCCGCCGCCGCCGCCGCGCGCGCCGGCCACCGCGCCGCCCTGGCCCGCCGCTTCGGCCTGCCCCACGACGTCCCCTGGCTGCTCGCCGTCGGCATGATGCGGGGCGGCGACAAGCGGCGCTCCTACGCCGTGCTCGCCGAGTCGCTGGCCCGGCTGGCGGCCCGCGACTGGCGCCTGCTGGTGGTCGGCGACGGCCCCGAGCGCGCCGCGGTGGAGGCGGAACTGACGGCCGCCGCCGGCGGCGCCCGCATCCGCTTCGCCGGGATGCTGGAGGCCGACACCCTCGCCGCCGCCTACGCCGCCGCCGACCTGATGGTGTGGCCCGCCGTCAACGAGGCCTACGGGATGGCGCTGCTGGAGGCCCAGGCGGCCGGCCTGCCGGTGGTCGCCGGGCGCACCGGCGGGGTGCCCGACATCGTCCGCGACGGCGTCACCGGGCGCCTCGTCGCGGTCGGCGACGCCGCGGCGCTCGCCGACGCGGTGGCGGCGCTGCTCGCCGATCCGGCCGCGCGCGCCGCCATGGGCGAGGCCGCCCGGCGCTGCGCCGCCGCCGAGCACGACCTCGCCGCCGCCGCCGCCGTGCTGGACGGTGTGGTGCGGCGCCTGACCGGAGGCTGCGCCGCATGCCCGACCTGATCATCCTGCGCCACGGGCCGACCGCCTGGAACGCCGCCGGCCGCATCCAGGGCGGCATCGACGAACCGCTGTCCGACGCCGGGCGCGCCGCCGTCGCCGGCTGGCGCCTGCCCGAGGAGACCCGCGCCTGGCGCTGGGTGGCGAGCCCGCTGCGCCGCGCCTGGGAGACCGCCGGCCTGCTCGGCTTGGCGCCCGAGCCGGAGCCGCGCCTGCGCGAGATGCACTGGGGCGCCTGGGAAGGCCGGCTGCGCGAGGAGCTGCGCGCCTCCGGCGAGCTGACGCCGGCGATGGAGGCGCTGGGCCTCGACCTGCGGGGGCCCGGCGGCGAGAGCCCGCGCGACGTCCAGGAGCGGCTGCGGCCGTGGCTGGCCGAGCTGGCGGAGGCCGGCCTCGCCACCGGCGCCGTGGCCCACAACGGGGTGATGCGCGCCCTCTACGGCCTCGCCACCGGCTGGGACTTCGTCGCCCCGCCCCGCCACAAGCTGCGCGACTTCTGCGCCCACCGCTTCCGCCTCGGCCCGGGCGGCGCGGTCGAGGTCGTGGCGATGAACATCCCGCTCACGCCGGAGACACGCCGATGAAAAGCGCGAAGAATGGAAGAATGAAAGCCCTTCCATCCTTCCATTCTTTGCGTTTTCATCCGGACGCTCCCCGGAACCGGCGATGACCCGACGCGTCTTCTTCCATGTCCAGCACCTCCTGGGGATCGGCCACGACCGCCGCGCCGCGGCGATCACCCGGGCCCTGATCGAGGCCGGGCTGCACGTGACCGTCGCCCGCGGCGGCCACCCCGTGCCCGGCGTCGACTACGGGGCGGCGGAGATCGTCCAGCTTCCCGCCGCCCGCGCCGCCGACGCGACGTTCAAGGTGCTGCTCGACGCCGACGGCCGTCCCCTCGACGACGCCTGGCGCGCCGCCCGCGCCGCCGCGGCGCGGGCGGCGTTCGAGCGCGCCCGGCCCGACCTGCTGCTGGTGGAGTCCTTTCCCTTCGCCCGCCGCGCCTTCCGCTTCGAGCTGCTGCCCCTGTTCGCCGCCGCCCGCCAGCGCGGCCTGCCGACCGCCGTGTCGGTGCGCGACATCCTGGTCGCCAAGCGCAAGCCCGAGCGGGTGGCCGAGGTGGTCGACACCGTGACCGCCTTCGTCGACCACGTGCTGGTCCACGGCGACCCCGACCTGATCCCCTTCGCCGCCACCTTCCCCGCCGCCGACCGCATCGCGGGGCGCATCCGCTACACCGGCTACGTCGCCAACCCGCCGTCGGCGTCCTTCGGCCAAGGTGACGGCGACGGCGACGACGGCCGCGACGAGGTGCTGGTGTCGGTGGGCGGCGGCGCCGTCGGCCTGCCCCTGCTGCGCGCCGCCCTGGAGGCGCGCCCCCGCTCGCCGGCCGCCGGCGCCGTCTGGCGCCTGCTGGCCGGTCCCGACGTGCCGGCGGACGCGCTCGCCGCGCTGGCGGCGGCGGCGCCGGCCGGCGTGGTGGTGGAACGCGCGCGCCCCGATTTCCCGGCCTTGCTGCGCCGCTGCCGCCTGTCGGTCAGCCAGGCCGGCTACAACACGGTGCTCGACCTGCTGCAGGCCGGCTGCCGCGCCGTCGTCGTCCCCTTCGCCGCCGGCGCGGAGACCGAACAGGCCCTGCGCGCCGGGCTGCTGGCCGACCGCGGCCGCCTCACCGTGGTCGAGGAGGCGACGCTCTCCCCCGCCACCCTCGCCGCCGGCGTCGCCCGTGCCCTCGCCCTGCCGCCGCCCCCTCCCCTGCCGCTGCGCCTGGACGGGGCGGCGCAGACGGCCCGCCTGCTGGCCGAACGGCTCGCGGCCGGCCGGCCCGGGCGGTGAGGAGGCCGGCGGGCCCGGCCGCCACGTCCCGAAACTTCTTTGAATGTTCGGCAAACGTGCGTCATTCTGACATACGGCCGTGCGATGGAGTGCCGGTCAAGCGCCGACGAGTTCCATGACCGCCGTCCTTTCCACCGCCCCCTGCGCAAACCCTCTGCATCACGCCTGGTCCGTGCTGCGGGCCGAACTCGACGAGTGGGCGGCCGACGGGCGCACCGCCACCTTCTGGTGGCGGGACGACGACGCCACCGCGGCCACGCCGGCGCTGCAGCGGCTGCGCGCCCTGAGCCGGGACGCCGACGTGCCGCTGGCGCTCGCCGTCGTTCCCGCGGCGGCGGTGCCGGACCTGGCGGCGGCGCTGGCCGACTGGCCGGAGGCGGTGGCGATCCAGCACGGCTGGGCCCACGTCAACCACGCCGGGCCGGCGGAGAAGAAGTGCGAGCTGGGGGCGGGCCGGCCGGCCGGGACGGTGCTGGCCGAGCTGGCCGAGGGGCGGCGGCGGCTGGCCGCGCTGTTCGGCGCCGCCTTCCTGCCGGTGCTGGCGCCGCCGTGGAACCGCATCGCCCCGGCCGTCGCCGCCCGCCTGCCCGAGGCGGGGCTGGCCGGCCTCTCCACCTTCACGGCGCGTGCCGCCGCCGGCGACGGCGTGCCGCGGGTCAACACCCACGTCGACCCGGTGGACTGGCGGGGCGGCGGCGGCTTCGTCGGCGACGCCCCGGCCCTGCGCGCCGCGGTGGCGCACCTGGCGGCGCGGCGCACCGGCGCCGCCGACCCCGACGAGCCGACCGGCCTTCTGACCCACCATCTGGTCATGGACGCCGCCACCTGGGACTTCGCGGCGCGCTTCCTCGCCGAGACGTCCGCCCACCCGGCCGGCCGCTGGCTGCACCCGCGCGCCCTCTTCGGGGCGCCGGGATGAGCATGGACGCGCTGCGTTATCCCGCCGGCAGCCTCTACGGCGACTACGCCCGGGCCGGCGCCGGGCTGGCGATGACGGCGCTGCCGCTGGCGCTGCTGGAGGTCAGCCGCTGGCTGGCGGTGCCGCTGGGCGCGGCGGCGCTGCTGTTCGCCCTGTTCGCGGCGCGCACCGCCCAGCGCCAGCTCACCCGGGTGTCCGTCGACGGCGCCGGCGTGCGGGCCGACGGGCCGCTCGGCGGCGCGGTGCGCTGGGACGCCCTGGCGCGGCTGCGCCTGCGCTTCTACGCCACCCGCCGCGACCGCTCCCAAGGCTGGATGCAGCTGACCCTGGCCGGCGGCGGCGGCCGGGTGCGGGTGGAATCCTCGCTGGACGGCTTCGGCGCGCTGGCCGCCCGCGCCGCCGCCGCCGCCCGCCGCAACGGGGTGGCGCTCGACGCCGCCACCGTCGACAATCTCTTGGCGCTCGGCATCGATCCCGAGCGGACGGAGGACCGAGCGTGACCGCCGACCTGCTGCGCGTCGAGGACCTGAAGGTCGAGTTCCACGTGCCGGAAGGGGTGGTCCGGGCGGTGCGCGGGGTGTCGTTCCGCGTGCGGCCCGGCTCGACGGTCGCCCTGGTCGGCGAGTCCGGGTCGGGCAAGTCGGTGGTTTCCCAGGCCATCCTGCGCATCCTGCCCCGCCCGGCCCGCATCGCCGGCGGCCGCATCCTGCTGAACGATCCGGACGGGGCCGGCCGGCTCGACCTCGCCGCTGTGCCCGCCGAGGGCCGGACCATGCGCGCGGTGCGCGGCGGGCGCATCTCCATCATCTTCCAGGAGCCGATGACCTCGCTGTCGCCGCTGCACACCATCGGCGACCAGATCGGCGAGGCGGTGCGGCTGCACCGCGGCGTCGGCCGGCGCGAGGCCCGCGCCGTCGCCGCCGACATGCTGGCCCGCGTCCGCTTCCCCGACCCGGCCCGCGCCCTCGACAGCTACCCGTTCGAGCTGTCGGGCGGCCTGCGCCAGCGCGCCATGATCGCCATGGCCCTGGTCTGCCGCCCGGCGCTGCTGATCGCCGACGAACCGACCACCGCGCTCGACGTCACCATCCAGGCGGAGATCCTGCTGCTGCTGAAGGAGCTGCAGGCGGAGCTCGGCATGGCGGTGCTGCTGATCACCCACGACCTCGGCGTGGTCGCCAACCTCGCCGACGAGGTGGTGGTCATGCACCGCGGCGCGGTGATGGAGTCCGGCACGCGCGGGGACCTGTTCGCCGACCCCCGCCATCCCTACCTCAAGGCGCTGCTGCGCGCGGTGCCGCGCTTCGGCATGGCGCCGGGCGAGCGGCTGGTGCCGGTGCGCGCGGCGGCGCCCGCCGCGGCCGGCGACGGCCGCCGCCTGCTCGACGGGCTCGGCGAGCCCTGGCCGGCCGACGGCGACGCCGCCGGCCCGCTGCTGGCGGTGGACGGCATCGCCAAGCGCTACGGCGCCCGCAAGGCCGGCTGGTTCGGCGCCAAGCCGTCGGCCGGGGCGCTGGCCGTCGACGACGTCGGCTTCGCGGTGCGGCGCGGCGAGTGCCTCGGGCTGGTCGGCGAGTCCGGCTGCGGCAAGACCACCCTCCTGAAGATCCTGATGGGGGCGCTGCGGCCCGACGCCGGCACCGTGCGCTTCAACGACCGCGGCCGCATGGTCGACGTCCCCTGCCTCGAGGGCCCGGCGCTGGAGCGCTTCCGCCGCAAGGTGCAGTTCGTCTTCCAGGACCCGTTCGGCTCGCTGAACCCGCGCATGACCGTGTTCGACATCCTGGCCGAGCCGCTGCTGATCCACCGCATCGGCGACGCCGCCGAGCGGGCGGAGCGGGTCAAGGAGCTGATGGCGCTGGTCGGCCTCGACCCCCGCTTCCTCAAGCGCTACCCCCACAGCTTCTCCGGCGGCCAGCGCCAGCGCATCGGCATCGCCCGCGCCCTCGCCCTGCGCCCGGACCTGCTGCTGCTGGACGAGCCGGTGTCGGCACTGGACGTGTCGATCCAGGCGCAGGTGCTGAACCTGCTGAAGGACCTCAAGGAGAAGCTCGGCCTCACCTACCTGTTCGTCAGCCACAACCTCGCCGTCGTCGACTACATGGCCGACCGCATCCTGGTGATGTGCCGCGGCCGCATCGTCGAGACCGCACCGCGCGCCGCGCTCTTCCGCAACCCGGTCCATCCCTACACCCGCGCCCTGCTGGCCGCCGTGCCCGAGCCCGACCCGACCCGGCCGCTGGCGCTCGCGGCGCTGCGCGAGGGCACCGCCTCCGACCCCACGGCCTGGCCCGCCCCCTTCACCGTCGACACCGCCCACCGGCCGCACCTGGTCGACCTCGGCAACGGCCACCACGTGCGCGCCGCCGCCGACGCCGCCTCGATCGCGGAGGTGGCGTGATGCGCCGCCTCGATCATCGACGCGGCGTGATGCGCCGCCTCGCCCTGGCCCTGCTCGTCCTGCTGGCCTACGGCGCCCCGGCGGCGGCCGACTACGTCGAGACGCCGGTGCTGGCCGACCAGGTGACCGTCGGCCTGCTGCCGCCGGTGGCCGAGCGGCTGCCGGAGGAGCCCTCCGTGGTGACGATGGACCGGCCCTGGCAGGCGCCCGGGCGCCACGGCGGCGACCTGCGCCTGCTGATGGCGCGGGCCAAGGACACGCGGATCATCTACGTCTACAGCTACGCCCGCCTCGTCGCCTACACCCCCGACCTGACCATCGTCCCCGACATCCTGGAGCGCTTCGAGGTGGAGGAGGGCCGCGTCTTCACCCTCCACCTGCGCAAGGGGCACCGCTGGTCCGACGGCCATCCCTTCACCACGGAGGACTTCCGCTACTGGTGGGAGGACATGGCGCAGAACGACAAGCGCTACCCGCTGGGGCCGCCGGCCGAGCTGATGGTGGAAGGCCGGCCGCCGGTGGTGGAGATCCTCGACGAGTCCACCGTCCGCTACTCCTGGGAGCGGCCGAACCCCTTCTTCCTGCCCATGCTGGCCGGCGCCAAGCCGGTGGAGATCTACGCGCCGGCCCATTACCTCAAGCGCTTCCACCCGCGCTACACCGACGCCAAGACCCTGGCCGACCGGGTCGCCGAGGCGAAGCAGAAGAACTGGCAGCAGCTCCACAACCGCAAGGACGATCTGACCGAGTTCAACAATCCCGACCTGCCGACCCTGCAGCCCTGGGTGCCGACGACGGCGCCGCCGGCCGACCGCTTCGTCTTCGTCCGCAACCCCTATTTCCACCGGGTCGACGCGGCGGGCCGGCAGCTTCCCTACATCGACCGGGTGGTGATGAGCGTGGCCGACGGCAAGATCATCCCGGCCAAGACCGGAGCGGGCGAAAGCGACCTGCAGGCCCGCTACCTGCGCTTCGACAACTACACCTTCCTGAAGCAGGGGGAGAAGCGCAACGGCTACCGGGTCCATCTCTGGCGCAGCGGCACCGGCGCGCAGATGGCGCTCTATCCCAACCTCAACGCCCGGGATCCGGTGTGGCGCGCGGTGATGCGCGACGTCCGCTTCCGCCGCGCCCTGTCGCTCGCCGTCAACCGGGACGAGCTGAACCAGGTGATCTATTTCGGCCTCGCCCAGCCCTCCAACAACACGGTGCTGCCGGAATCGCCGCTGTGGCGGCCGGAGTACCAGCAGCGCTGGGCGGACTTCGACCTGAAGAAGGCGAACGCGCTGCTCGACGCGATGGGCCTGGAGAAGCGCAACCTGAACGACACCCGCCTGCTGCCCGACGGCCGCCCCATGGAGATCGTCGTCGAGACCGCCGGCGAGAGCACCGAGGAGACCGACGCCCTGGAGCTGGTCGCCGACTCCTGGCGCCGCCTCGGCATCCTGCTGTTCACCCGCCCCTCGCAGCTCGACGTCTTCCGCAACCGCATCTTCGCCGGCGAGACCCTGATGGCGATCGCCCACGGCGTCGACAACGCCATCCCGACGCCGCAGATGAGCCCGGCCGAGTTCGTGCCGCGCGCCCAGACCCAGTACCAGTGGCCGGCCTGGGGCCAGTACCACGAGACCAAGGGCCAGAACGGCGAGCCTCCGGACCTGCCCGCCGCCAAGGAGCTGGAGGACGCCTTCGCCGCCTGGCGCGACGCCGTCGATCCCGCCGTGAAGGCCGAGGCCTGGCACCGCATCCTGGAGATCAACGCCGACCAGGTCTTCACCATCGGCCTGGTGTCGGGCGTGCCGCAGCCGGTGGTGGTCGCCGACGGGCTGCGCAACGTGCCGGAGGACGGCCTCTACAACTACGACCCCGGCGCCCATTTCGGCATCTACCGGCCCGACAGCTTCTGGTTCGAGGGCAGAGAATGAGCGCCGGTCGGGAAGCCGAGTGGCCACGTGGTCCCTTGCGGAGGAGCGCACCATGCTCGGCTACCTGACGCACCGCGTCCTGGTGATGATCCCCACGCTGCTCGCCATCAGCGTCATCACCTTCGTCATCATCCAGCTGCCGCCGGGCGACTACCTGTCGACGCTGGTGATGGAGATGCAGAGCCGCGGCGAGACCGTCGACCAGGGGCGGCTGGCCATGCTGCGCGCCACCTACGGCCTGGACCGGCCGATGATCGAGCAGTACGCGCTGTGGGTCGTCGGCATGCTGCGCGGCGACTTCGGCTACTCCTTCGAGTACGAGCTGCCGGTGTCGCAGGTGGTGGGCGACCGGCTGTGGCTGACCGCCGTCGTCTCCTTCGCCACCATCCTGTTCATCTGGGCCGTCTCCTTTCCCATCGCCATCTACTCCGCCACCCACCAGTACAGCGCCGGCGACTACGCCCTCACCTTCCTCGGCTTCCTCGGGCTGGCGACGCCCAGCTTCCTGCTGGCGCTGGTGCTGCTCTACCTCGCCAACGTGTGGTTCGGCACCTCCATCGGCGGGCTGATGGACCCGCGCTACCTCGACGCCCCGTGGACCGCGGAGAAGGTGCTGAGCGTGCTGGAGCACCTGTGGATCCCGGTGATCGTCATCGGCACCGCCGGCACCGCGGCGATGATCCGCCGCCTGCGCGCCAACCTGCTGGACGAGCTGCACAAGCCCTACGTCGTCACCGCCCACGCCAAGGGCCTGTCGCCCGGCCGCGTGCTGTGGAAGTACCCGCTGCGCATGGCGCTGAACCCCTTCATCTCCGACATCGGCAACCTGCTGCCGCAGGTGGTCTCCGGCGCCGCCATCGTCTCGGTGGTGATGTCGCTGCCGACCACCGGGCCGATGCTGCTGCAGGCCCTGCGCAGCCAGGACATGTATCTCGCCGGCTCGTTCCTGATGTTCCTCGCCGTGCTGACGGTGGTCGGCGTCTTCGTCTCCGACCTGGCGCTGGCGGCGCTCGACCCGCGCATCCGCCTCGGCGCGGGGGCCGGCAAATGAGCGACGCCCCCCTGCCCCACACCGTCTCCACCGCCCCCTGGAGCCCGGAGGTCGAGGAGCGGCTGACCCCGGAACAGGAGCGCTACTTCCTCGCCTCGCAGTGGCGGATGATGTGGTGGAAGCTGAAGCGCCACCGCCTCGCCGTGCTGTCCGGGGCGGTGCTGCTGCTGCTCTACGCCTCGACCCTGGTCAGCGAGATGCTGGCCCCCTACGCCGTCGACAGCCGCCACACCCGCTTCATCCACGCCCCGCCCCAGGCGGTCCACCTGTTCCACGAGGGGCGCTTCGTCGGCCCCTTCGTCTACGGCTTCGACTACCGCCTCGACATGGAGACGCTGACCCGCGTCTACACCCCCGATCCCGCCGACGTGCAGCCCATCCGCTTCTTCTGCCGCGGCGACCCGTACGCGTTCTGGGGCCTGTTCGAGGCCGACCTGCACCTCGCCTGCCCGGCCGCCGGCGGCACCCTGTTCCTGCTCGGCACCGACCGGCTGGGCCGCGACATGCTGAGCCGCATCGTCTACGGCACCCGCATCTCGCTGACGGTGGGGCTGTTCGGCATCGCCATCTCCTTCGTGCTCGGCATCGCCATCGGCGGCGTGGCGGGCTACTACGGCGGCTGGGTCGACAACGTGATCCAGCGCGCCATCGAGATCATCCGCTCCTTTCCCGAGCTGCCGCTGTGGATGGCCCTGTCGGCCGCCCTGCCGGTCACCTGGAATCCCATCTTCATCTATTTCGGCATCACGGTGATCCTCGGCCTGCTCGACTGGACCGGGCTGGCCCGGGCGGTGCGCTCCAAGCTGCTGGCGCTGCGCGAGGAGGACTACTGCACCGCCGCCCAGCTGATGGGCGCCTCGCCCGCCCGCATCATCCGCCGCCACCTGCTGCCCGGCTTCACCAGCCACCTCATCGCCTCGGCCACCCTGTCGATCCCCGGCATGATCCTCGGCGAGACGGCCCTGTCGTTCCTCGGCCTCGGCCTGCGCCCGCCCATCACCAGTTGGGGCGTGCTGCTGGCGGAGGCGCAGAACATCAACGTGGTCGCCCTCTACCCCTGGCTGATGCTGCCGGTGGTGCCGGTGATCGTCACCGTGCTGGCCTTCAACTTCCTGGGCGACGGCCTGCGCGACGCGGCGGATCCCTACCGGTAGGCCCTACCGCACCGTCCAGGTGCGCGGCGGGCCGGTGTCGATGTGGACGTGGTCGCTGCCGGGATAGTAGGCGTAGCCGCCGCGCCGCAGCTCCGCCGCGGCGGCCGCGACCCGCCGGCCGGGAACCCCGGGGATGCGGATGTCGGCGGCGCGGGCGGTGACGTGGTAGCTGTTCTCGGCGACGTGCCCGTTGGCGCGCGCCAGCGAGGCGTTGGTGATCGGCGAGCGGTAGCCCGAGGTGAGGTGGATCGGCGTGTCCGGCGGCAGGCCCAGGCGGTCGCGCACCGCCACGATGGTCTCGATCAGCGCCGGGTCGACCGGCAGGAAGTCGCCGGCGCGGCGGTCGCGGAACAGCAGCCCGATCTCGAACAGCGCCTTGGACTCGTAACCGCCGGGACGCCAGTAGGTCACCGCCACCGATTCGCCGCTCTCGGGATGGACCAGCACGATCGACCGCGGCGTGTCCGGCCCGGCGTCCGGGTTCGGACCGGTCGCGCAGCCGGCCAGCGTTCCTGTCGCCAGCACGCCGCACATCAGGGCACGTCGGGAAAGCCGCATGCTCACCTCCAGGTTCGTCACCCGGTTGCACGCGTTTTCCATATCATAGGCAGGACAGCGCTTTACAGGCGGAAGTTAGCAAAGCGCTGGAACGCGCCCGATGTTTGCCACAACCCTGTCACGCTTCTGCCACAGGGGCGAGCACCACCAGCTCGACGTCGCCCTCGACCCCGGCCACCCGGCACAGCGCCGCCGGCCCGCGCGGATCGCCGCCGCGGTGGCCCTGGACGGCGGCGAGGCGGCAGGCCTCGGCGCTGGCGACGGCGCGGCTGCCCGCCACCTTGTTGTGGGACTCCAGCTTGGCGGCGAGGTTCACGGCGTCGCCGATCACGGTGTATTCCAGCCGGTCGGCGTCGCCGACGGCGCCGAAGATCACCCGGCCGGTGGCGACGGCGGCGTTGACGTCCGGCGTGGCGAGGCCGCGGGCGCGGCGTTCGGCGGCCCAGGCGTCGGCCTCGGCGAGCAGCGCGTCGACGGCGGCGAGCGCGTCGGCGGCGTGGGTGGCGCTGGGGACCACGGCGCCGAAGCTGGCGAGGATGCCGTCGCCCATGAACTTGTCGATGCTGCCGCCGTGGCCGACGATCGCCGGCACCATGCGCGCCTGGTACTCGGTGAGGAGGGCGATGACCGACGCCGGGTCCATGCCGGCGGTCAGCCGGGTGAAACCGCGCAGATCGACCGTGAGGATGGCGGCGTCGCGCGCCTCGCCCTGGCCGGCCGCCACCGGCTGCTCGGCGCCGGTGATGCGGGCGGCGATCTCCGGGGCGAAGAAGCGGCTGAGCTGGCGCGCCGCCGCCTCCTCGGCCACCGCGCGCTCGAGGAGGCGGCGGCCGCGCGCCAGCGCCACCGCCAGCACCAGGGTCACCATCAGGATGGTGACGATCTTGTCGAACTCGGCGCCCAGCAGGATGCGGTTGCCGGTGAGGTAGGCGACGTAGTCGCGCGTCACCATGCCGTCGCCGGCGGCGACCGCGTAGACCACCATGGCGCCCCAGCCGGCGGCGGCGGCCAGCCCGGTGGTCAGCACGTAGGCCGGGTCGAAGCGCAGGGCCCGCAGCGCCACGAAGATGAAGACGTAGAGCAGGGTCGGCGCCTTGAGATAGAAGCTCGGCGGCTGCCCGTACTGGACGTGGAAGCTCCAGATCAGCCCCATCAGCAGGCCGACGTCGACCCCCGTCGACAGCAGCAGGAACCACGGCGGCAGGCGCCGCCGGTAGGCCAGGACCAGGCGCAGCACGGTGAACAGGAGATAGGCGGCGAGCGCGATCGGCACCGGCTCGAACATCGCCATGGTGCGGTCGAAGGCCTTGGGCGCCACGGCGTAGAGGGTGCCGAAGGTGACGACGACGCCGAGCTGCACCCAGCCGATCAGGATCTCGCTGCGCTCCTCCTGCTCGCGCACGGCCGCCCGCACCCGCTCGGGCAGAGGCGCCGGCGGCACGGCGGGCAGGGACGGACGGAGCAGGGACAGGCGCATGGCGGAGCCTTTCGCGGGCGGAAACGCGTCACCCCATTCTACGTCGGTCGCGCCGCCGCCGCGCCTTCACGAACGATCAACGCGCCGCGAGGTCCCAGCCGGCCAGCGGCGGCGCCGTCTTGCGCAGCCACAGGCTGGACTCCCGGGCCCCCGCCGGCAGCGGCAGCGCGCCGGCGGCCGAGGCGGCGACCGCCGCCGCCATGCGGGTGGCGGCGTAGTGGCTGGCCCACAGCGGCGCGAAGCCGCCGCCGGCCAGCAGCGCCGCCACCGCCTGTTGCTCGTTGTAGCCACGCCACGCCCAGTCCGCGGGGTAGTCGTCGGGCAGGAAGACGTCGTGCACGTGCAGCAGCACGCCCTCGGGCAGGGCCGGCAGGATGCGCGCCACCGCCACGTCGACGTCGGTGCCGGGCATCAGGATGTGCGAGGAATCGATGAACAGCACGTCGCCGGCGCGCAGCGCGGCGAACGGCTCCGCTCCCGCCCGGTGCAGCGGCACGGCGAGATGGCGGACGGCGAGCCCGGCCAGCCGGGCGCGCGGCTGCGGGTCGATGCAGGTGACCTCGGCCTCGACGCCCTCGTCGGCCAGCGCGCGCGCCAGGAAGCGGGTGGAATGGCCGGAGCCCACCTCGACGATGCGGGCCGGCCGGTGGCGCCGCACCAGCGCGTAGGCGGCGGCGCCGTCGAGGCGGGGAAACCAGTCCTGCCGCCAGCGCGGCGCCGGCGGTGCCGTGCCGTCGAAGGCGGCGAGCGCCGCGGCCAAGCGGTCGATGTCCGCCAGCACCGCGAGGAACGCCGGCTCGCAGCGCCGCAGCAGCGCCTCGAAGGGGGCGTAGACGGGCACCGCACCGGCCGGCGGCAGGGTGGCGGCGTGGCGGTAGGGAATGAAGAAGCCGCGGCGCGCCAGCCCGAACAGGGTGGCGAGGCCGAGGGGAAGACGGTGCGCCCGGCTCATCGCGCTCCCTTCACAGCACCAGCTCCATGCCTTCCGCCGCCACCAAGGTGCCGGGGCGCAGCGCCTGCGCCGCCGCGGCGATGGCGTCGAGCGCCGCGTCGTCGCGGGTCGGGTCGTGATGGAAGATGACGGCCCGGCCGACCCCGGCGGCGTCGGCCACGCGCAGGCACTCCTGCCAGGTGGAATGGCCCCAGCCGACGTGGCGCGGGTATTCCTGGTCGGTGTAGGTGCTGTCGTAGATCATCACGTCGGCGCCGCGCACCAGCTCCAGCACCGCCGGGTCGCGTCCCCCGGCCAGGTGCTCGGTGTCGGTGACGAAGCACAGGCTGCGCCCGGCGAACTCGATCCGGTAGCCGACGGCGCCGTTGGGGTGGTTGAGCGGCGCGGTGCGGACGCGGACGTCCGGCACCGGCTCCAGCACGGCGCCGCACTCGAACTCGTGGAACGTGCAGTCGGCGCGGAAGATGTCCACCGGCACCGGGTAGTAGGGGGCCGACATGATGTCGCAGACGACGGAGCGGGTGGTGTGCTCGGGCGGCAGGTGGCCGCTCCACACCCGCAGGCGGCTCGCCGGGTTGAAGGCCGGCGCGAAGAAGGGCAGGCCGCAGATGTGGTCGAAGTGGCTGTGGCTGAGGAACAGGTCGAGGTCGGCCGGCCCGGCGCGCTCCAGCGCCAGGCCGAGGGCGCGCAGCCCGGTGCCGGCGTCGAACACCAGGAGCGCCCCGCCGCAGCGGACCTCCAGGCAGGCGGTGTTGCCGCCGTAGCGCACGGTGTCCGGGCCGGGCGAGGCGATGCTGCCGCGCACGCCCCAGAAACGGGCCGTGAAGCTCCGGCTCGGGCCGCCGGGCGGGAAAGGGGCGTTCGAAACGGCGGCGTCCGTCATGGTTCCGGCATGTTGCCGGGGCGATGCCGGCGAAGTCGAGCGAAAAGCTGGGCCTTAAGAGCGCCACACTGAGAGCGTCATACGTGCACGATCCCGCGACCGTCTGCAATTCCAGACTGTTCCGCTCAACATGTAGGGATGCCGAAAGGCATAACATGTGGTAGGGTCGGCGCGCGCTTTCCCACCACCGCGGACCGCGGGCGCCGGACTCGAACGACGCATGGACCCAAACAAGCTCGCCAAGGTTCTCGCCATGGCCGAATCGGAGCACCAGGGCGAGGCGCTGTCCGCCCTGCGTGCCGCCCGGATCATGCTCGCCCGCGCCGGCCTGACCTTCCGCGATCTCGCCACCGCCGCCCAGGCCCCCGCCGACGCCCGTCCCGCCCGGGCGGCGGAGCCGGCGCAGCCGCCGGTCAAGCCGCCGCCGCCGGACCAGATGGTGCTCGGCCTGCGCCGCCAGGTTTCGGACCTGGAGAAGGAGGTCACGGCGCTGAAGCGCCAGCTCGACCAGGCGGTGGGAGAGGCGGAGAAGCAGCGCGACGAGACCGAGCGCTGGAAGGTCCTGGCGCGCCAGACCGCGGAGAAGCTGTGGGACGTCGGCAAGGCCCTGGAACGCCGGGCCAGCCGCCACACGCCGCTGCAGAAGCGCCGCGCCATTCTCGACCATCTGCAGGATCCCGGCAGCGCGCCGCTGTCCGACCAGGAGATCGCCCGGCGCGTCGGCACCTCGCCGCAGGTGGTGGCGCACTGGCGCCGCCGCCTCGCCATCGTCGGGCGCAAGCTGCGGCTGCTGCCGGTGGCGCCGCGCGGGCGCGGCCTGTGGCGCCCGCACGGCCCGCGCGCCGGCGCCCTGCCCGCCGGCGGGCCGGACGGGCCGCGGCGGCGCTGGCCCGGCGGGTCGCTGGCCGTCACCATCGCCGATGGCTGGGGCGCCGACGGCCGGGGCGCCAACGGTTCGGGCGCCAACCGGCGGGGCGGCGGTCAGGGCACCAGGCGGTAGCCGCCGGGCTCGGTCACGAGGATCTCGGCGTTGGAGGGGTCCCGCTCGATCTTCTGGCGCAGCCGGTAGACGTGGGTCTCCAGCGTGTGCGTCGTCACCCCGGCGTTGTAACCCCACACCTCGCCCAGCAGCACCTCGCGGCCGATGACCTTGCCGCCGGCGCGGTAGAGGAACTTGAGGATCGCCGTCTCCTTCTCGGTCAGGCGGATCTTGCGGTGCGTCGCCTCGTCCACCAGCAGCTTGGAGGCCGGGCGGAAGGAGTAGGGGCCGATGGCGAAGACCGCGTCCTCGCTCTGCTCGAACTGGCGGAGCTGGGCGCGCAGGCGGGCCAGCAGGACGCCCAGGCGGAACGGCTTGACGATGTAGTCGTTGGCCCCGGAATCCAGGCCGAGGATGGTGTCGGCGTCGGTGCCGGCGGCGGTCAGCATGATGATCGGGCAGCGCACCCCCTCGCGCCGCATCAGCCGGCACAGGTCGCGTCCGTCCATGTCGGGCAGCCCGACGTCGAGCAGCACCGCCGAGAAGGCGCCGGCGCGCGCCGCCTCCAGCCCCGCCGCCCCGCTGGCGGCCTCGGCGGTCTCGAACTCCTCGTGGAGCTGCAGCTGCTCCGCCAGCGACTGCCGCAGCGGCTCGTCGTCGTCCACCAGGAGGATGCGTTTCGCCGGAACCATGCGGAGCGCGTCTCTTCGTCGTGGAAAGGCGCGCGGATTCTATCACGGGACACCGCCCTTGTCGCCGCCCGCATGCCTGCCCGATGCGGTCGTTGCGCGAGTGGAACGGCCGTCAGCCGCGAACCACGGGGGTGAGCGCGCCGGCGAAGCGGTCGACGCCGTCGTCCCAGGTCGGCAGGCGGGACGCCACGCCGCGCGCCGCGGCCGCCAGACGCCGCCGGCGGTCCGGCTCGCCCAGCACCGCGCGCAGGGCGGCGGCGAGCGCGCCGGCATCGCCGGGCGGCACCGTCAGGCCGGCGCCGCCGGCCAGCAGCTCCGGCGCCGCGCCGACGGCGGTGGAGACGGCGGGCAGAGCGCGCGCCAGGGCCTCGGCCAGCGCCATGCCGTAGCCTTCGTGGTGGGAGGGCTGGACGAACAGGTCGGCGGCCGCGAAGGCGGCGGCGAGGTCCGCCTCGGCCACCGCGCCGCGCAGGGTCACCCGGTGCGCCAGCCCGGCGCGGGCCAGCGCGTCGCGCACGGCTCCGGCGTGCGCCGGGTCGCGCTCGAGGCTGCCCACCAGGGTGAGGTGCCAGGGCAGGTCGGTCAGCGCCGCCAGCGCCGCCACCAGCGTGAGATGCCCCTTGCGCGGCGTCACCATGCCGACCGCCAGCAGGGCCGGTGCCACGCCGCCGGAGCCCGCGGCGGCCGGCGCCGGATCGGTGCCGGGGGGCACCACGGCGACCACGTCCGCCGCCACCCCCATGGCGGCGAGGTCGGCGGCGGTGGCCCGGCTCGGCACCACGACCCGGCGGGCGCAGGCGAGCGCCGCCCCCTCCAGCCGCCGCAGCGCGGCGCGGCGCGTCCCGTCCAGGTCCGCCTCGCGCCACAGGGGATGGTGCACCAGCGCCGCCAGCCGCAGGCGCCGGCGCTCGCGCGCCATCGCCGCGGCGAGGCTGGGCAGCGCCAGCCCGTCGGCCAGCACGGCGGCGCCGTCGGGCAGGCCCGCCAGGGTCGCCGCGGCGGCCGCGACGGCCGGGCCGTCGGCCAGCGGGTGGCGGCCGGGCAGCGGGTGCACGGCGACGGTCCAGCCGCGCCGGCGCAGGCCTTCCACCATCCGGCGGTCGTAGCGGTAGCCGCCGGTGACCTGCTCCAGCGGGCCCGGCACCAGAAGGTGCAGCGCCGGCGCCGTCATCGCGCCAGGGCGCCCTCGTAGGCGGCCCAGGCCAGCGGCGACTCGTGCAAGGTCACCTTCAGCGACTCCACCGCCCGCCCGCCCTCGCCGAGCGCCCCGTCGGCGAGGCGGGCGGCGACGCGGCGGAAGATCTCGCCGCACAGGAACTCGGTGGTGGTGTTGCGCCCGCCGAACTCCGCCACCTCGTCCAGGTTGCGGTAGTCCAGCGGCTCCAGCACCGCCCGCAGCAGCCCGCGGGCGGCGCCGATGTCGACCAGCAGCCCATCGCCGTCGAGGGCGCCGCGGCGGAACTCCAGGTCGACCACGAAGGTCGCCCCGTGCACCCGCTGCGCCGGCCCGAAGAGCGCGCCCTTGAAGCTGTGGGCGATCATGATGTGGTCGCGCACCGTCAGGCTGTACATGCCGCGTGTCCTCCGCAGTGGCGGGACGCCGGCCCGGCGTCCCGTCGATCAGGTGTCCCGTCGGTCAGGTGTCCCGTCAGCCATAATGTATGGTGTGGCACAGCGCGTCGCCGGAACCGGCGGCGAGGCGGGGCATCAGGGCGGGCAGGTCGGCGAAGGGGCTGTCGCCGGTCAACAGCGAATCGAGGCGGCGGTCGGCGAGCAGCGCCAGCGCCAGCTCCAGACGCTCGCGGTGGCTGCGCCGGCCGCGCAGCGCCGGGGCGATGCTGCCCACCTGGCTCGACAGCAGCCGCAGCCGGCGCGGGTGGAAGGCGCCGCCCAAGGGCGCCGGCACCGGCCGGTCGCCGTACCAGCTCGCCTCGACCACCGTGGCCTCGAAGCCGGCCAGCCGCAGCGCCGTGGCGAGGCCCTCGGGCGTCCCGCTGGCGTGCACCACCAGGTCGCGGTCGCCCGCCGCCGCGTCGGGCCCGGCGAAGGCGACGCCGAGGTCCGCCGCCACCGCCGCCCGGGCCGGGTTGACGTCGACCAGCTGCACGGCGGCGCCGGGCAGGCGGGCGAGCAGCCAGGCCGCCAGGCAGCCGACCACGCCGCCGCCCACCACGGCGGCGCGCACGCCGAGCGGGGGCAGGGCGTCCCACAGCAGGTTGACCGCCGTCTCCAGGTTGGCCGCCAGGGTGGCGCGGCGCACCGGCACGCCGTCGGGCACGGGCAGCGCCGCCGCGGCCGGCACCCGGAAGCGGTCCTGGTGGGGGTGCAGGCAGAACACCGTGCGGCCGGCCAGCTCCGGCGGCCCCTCCTCGACGACGCCGACGAGGCTGTAGCCGTACTTCACCGGCCCGGGGAACTCCCCCTCCTGGAAGGGGCAGCGCATGAGGGCGTGCAGCTCGGCCGGCACGCCGCCGCGGAAGACCAGGCTCTCGGTGCCGCGGCTGACGGCGCTGGCGAGGGCGCGCACCCGCACCGGGCCGTCGCCCCAGGATGCCGGGCCGAGCGCGCCGCGGCCCGGCTCGCGCACCCAGAAGGCGGTGGGGGCCGGGTCACTCATGGAGGCGGCAGTCGAACAGCACGTCCGGCCCCAGCGCGAAGCGGCGGGCCGGCGGGCGCAGCGCCTCGTCCATCGCGGCGACGGCCGGCAGTGCGACGCCGCGGCGGCCGGCGCCGAGGAACAGCGGCGCCACGGTGACCTGCAGGCGGTCGAGGGCCCCGGCCTCCAGGAAGCGCGACACCGTGACCCCGCCGCCCTCGACGAACAGCAGGGGGAGCCCGCGCTCGGCCAGGGCGGCGCGCACGGCGCGCGGGCAGAGGCGGCCGTCGGCGGTGGCGGGCAGCCCGACCACCTCCGCCGCCCCGTGGCGCGGACCGCCCTGCGCCGCCGCGGCCGTGCACAGCAGCAGGGTCGGCGCCGCGTCGTCGGTGAACAGGGTCAGGGTCTCGGGCAGGCGGCGGCCGGGATCGACGACGACGCGCACGGGGTGGGCGCCGGCGCAGTGCCGCACGGTGAGCCGCGGGTCGTCGGCCGCGGCGGTGCCGGCGCCCACCAGCACGGCGTCGGCCAGCGCCCGCAGGCGGTGGTTGTGCACCACGTCCTCGTGGCCGGTGACCCACTGCGAGGCGCCGCCGGCGGTGGCCACGCAGCCGTCGAGGCTCTGCCCGAGGTGGGCCACGGCGTAGGGGCGGCCGGCCGCCGCGGCGACCAGCGGCAGGTAGAGGTCGCACAGCGCCGCCCCCTCGCTGCACAGCTCGACCGCCGACGACCAGCGGCCGTCGGCCGTGACCTGGAGCAGGCCGCCGTCGCCCGGCGCGGACGCGCCGCTCGTTGCGCCGCGCGCAACGGGGTCGATCGTTGCGCCGCGCGCAACGGAGCGGAGCGAGAGGACGGCTTGCCAGACCCGGTCCGGCGTGGGACGGTCGAAACTGTTCATGGCGCACCGTCATGTGGGAACGCCGCCGGGCCGCCGGAATCGGCCGAACGGGTGAGCCGGCCCGCCCGTGCGGGCGAGGACGGCCGGCGAAGGGTGACAGGGCCCGCCGCCACCCCCATGTGAGGGCAGCGCGCGGACGGTGGCGCGGCTCTTGCGCTTTTGCTTTTCTCCCCGGCGGCGGCTACCGTGCCGCCGACGCCCGCCCGGCGGCGCTTTCACCTGGTACCCGGCCGATGTACGCAGACCTGCAGCCCGACCCGCCCCACCCCGTCGACGAAGCGGCGATGCGCACCGTCGACCGTGTCCTGGCCGCCCTGCGGCGGGGCGAGCCGGTGGCGGTCGAAGCCGAAGACGGGTCGTGCGCCCTGGTCCTGGCGGTGGAGATGCTGGAGGCCGAGTCGCTGGCCCGGCTGAAGCGGCTGGCCGGCGGCGATCCGGTGCTGGCGGTGACGCGCCGGCGCGCCGCCATGCTGGGCCTCCCGGCACCCGAGGACGGCGCGGTCGCGCTCACCCTGGCCGCCGGGCTGCGGGCCGACGAGGCGTTGCGTCTGGCCGACCCGGAGCAGCAGCCGGCGGCGGCCCTGCCGGCCGGCCTCGCCGCCGCCGCCGCGGCGCCGGGCTCGGCGGCGGCGGCGGCGGTCGACCTCGCCAAGGTGGCGCGCCTGCTGCCGGCGGCCGTGGTGGTGCCGGTGCGCGGCCTGCGCGGCAGCGCCGGCGCCTGGGCGGCGCGCCACGACGTCCTGGCGGCGCGGGCGCGCGACGTCGCCGACTACCGCGTCCACGTGGTCCGCACGCTGCGCCGCGTCGCCGAGGCGCGGGTGCCGCTGGAGGGGGCCGAGGACGCCCGCGTCGTCGCCTTCCGCCCGGCCGACGGCGGGCCGGAGTTCCTGGCCATCGTCATCGGCGACCCGTCGCCGGACCGGCCGGTGCTGGCCCGCCTCCACTCGGAGTGCTTCACCGGCGACCTGCTGGGCTCGCTGCGCTGCGACTGCGGCGAGCAGCTGCGCGGCGCCATCACCGAGATCGCCCGCGCCGGCGGCGGCGTGCTGCTCTACCTCGCCCAGGAGGGACGGGGCATCGGCCTGGTCAACAAGCTGCGCGCCTACCGCATCCAGGATCGTGGCTTCGACACCGTCGACGCCAACGAGATGCTGGGCTTCGAGGCGGACGAGCGGGTCTACCTGCCGGCGGCGGAGATGCTGCGGCAGCTGCGCTTCACCGCGGTGCGGCTGATGACCAACAACCCGGACAAGCTGCACCAGCTCGCCCGCTGCGGCATCGAGGTGGTGGAGCGGGTGCCCCACGTCTTCCCCTCCAACGCCCACAACGAAGGCTACCTGCGCACCAAGGCGGAGCGCAGCGGCCACCTGTTCTGAGCGCGCCGCCCGCCCGGCGGGCGGCACGATTGGCCGCCCGCCCGGCACATGTTGCCGGGGCCGGCCGGCGGCCGGCGCCGGCCGGCCCGGCGGAGTCCCGCCCAAGTCCCCCCTCCCGTCCCTGGCACGGGTCTTGCGTGTAGGCAGCCGACCGACTCGATCGCGCGAGACCAGGAGGCAACCATGTCCGCCATGGCCATCGACAGCAGCACCATCGCCACCGGCCGCCCGCCGGCAGCGGCGGCGCCGCTGCAGGCGCCCAACGGCAACCGGGAGGAGCCGGCCGCGGTGGCCGAGTCCGACCTGTCCTTCTGGGACTTCCTCGACGTGATCAATCCGCTGCAGCACATCCCGGTGATCGGCTCGGTCTACCGCGCCGTCACCGGCGACCAGATCGGCGGTCCGGCGCGGGTCATGGGCGGCATCCTGTTCGGCGGCGTGATCGGCGGCGCCGTGGCGGTGGCCAACGCCGTGCTGGAGGACACCACGGGCAAGGACGCCGGCGACCACATGCTCGTCGCCATGGGCCTCGAGGACGACGGCGAGGCGGCGACCGCCACGGCGGTGGCTGCGGCTCCCGGCGCCGCCGGGCCGGCCGCCGCCAATGCCGCCGGACCGGCGACGGCCAATGCCGCCGGACCGGCGACGGCCGGTGCCGCCGCGACGGCGGTCGCCGACGCGGCGGGCGCGGGGGCCGCGGCCGGTCCGGGTCCGCAGGGGGCCGCGCCGGCCAAGGCGGCGATGGCGGCCATGACGGAGACGGCGGCACGGCCGGCCGCGACGGTCGGACGCGGGCACGACCCGTTCGCCGCGGCGCCCGGCGAGCACCGCCCGAGTCGCATGCCGGCGCGCGACACCATCCTCGCCAACACGGCCCAGGCGCGCCACGCCGCGGCGCTCGCCCAGGGGCGGACGGCGGCGAGCGCACCCGTGCTGCCGGCCATGGTGCCGGCCGCGACCGCCCCGGCCGTCCCGGCGGCCCCGGCCCCCGCGGCCGCTGCGGCGGCCCCAGCCCCCGCGGCCGCTGCGGCGGCCGCCACGGCGCCGGCGCCGGACGCGGCCTTCCCCCAACCGGTGTCCAAGGAGGCGCTGTCGGAGGTCATGCTGCGCAACCTCGCCAAGTACGAGCAGGCCCGCAAGGCGGCGCAGCGCGCGCCGGCCGGCGTCGAGGTGTCGGGCTGATGACCGGCGGCCGCCCGGACGTCCCTGTCCCGGAGATCCCTGTCCCGGAGATCCCTGTCCCGGAGATCCTCGTCCTGCCCGACGGCTGGCTGCGCTGGCCGGGGGGCGAGGTCCGCTGCACGCTGGGGCGCGGCGGCGTGCGCCGGGACAAGCGCGAGGGCGACGGGGCGACCCCGGCCGGGCGCTTTCCGCTGCGCCGGGTGCTGTGGCGGGCCGACCGTCTGCCGCGCCCCGAGACCGGCCTGCCGACGGCCGCCATCGCCCCCGCCGACGGCTGGTGCGACGACCCCGGCGACCCCGCCTACAACCGGCCGGTCACGCTGCCCTATCCCGGGCGGCATGAACGGATGTGGCGCGACGACCACGTCTACGACCTCGTCGTCGTGCTGGGCCACAACGACGACCCGGTGGTGCCCGGTCGCGGCAGCGCCGTCTTCATGCACCTCGTCCACCCCGGGGGAACGCCGACCGCCGGCTGCGTCGCCCTGGCGGGGGACGCCCTGCTGGCCCTGCTGCGCGACTGCGGGCCCGCCAGCGTGCTGCGAATCGACTCTCCGGCGTAGCCGTCCGTGCCCGGGTTCGTGCCCGGCCATGGGGGGTTCCCGCTCCGCCCACCCAGGGGCGGGCTCGGAAACCCCGCAACATCATCGGGCCGCAGGTCGGTCGCCGGGCGGCGGGCGGCGGCCGAAGATCGCGGTGCCGACGCGCACCTGCGTCGCACCGAAGCGGACGGCGACGGGAAAATCGTCGCTCATGCCCATGCTGACGTCCGGCAGGCCGTGCCGCCGCGCCAGATCGGCGAGCAGCGCGAAGTGGAGGGCCGGCTCCTCGTCCTGCGGCGGGATGGCCATGACGCCGGTCACCGGAAGCCGCCAGGTGTCGCGGCAGGCGGCGAGGAACGACGCGAAATCGCCCGGGGCGACGCCGGCCTTCTGCGGCTCCTCGCCCGTGTTGACCTCGATGAGGCAGCGCGGCCGCCGGCCGGTGCGGGCGATCTCCGCCGCCAGGGCCTCGGCGAGGCGTGGCCGGTCGAGGGTCTGGATGGTGTCGAACAGGGCGACCGCATCCTTTACCTTGTTGGTCTGCAGCGGCCCCAGCAGGTGCAGCTCGAGGTCCGGGAAACGCTGGCGCAGCGCCGGGAACTTGGCCTTGGCCTCCTGCACGCGGTTCTCGCCGAACACCCGCTGCCCGGCCGTCAGCGCCGCCTCGATCCGCTCCACCGGGTGGGTCTTCGACACCGCCACCAGGGTCACGGCCGCGGGATCGCGCCCCGCCTGGGCCGCCGCCTCGGCGATCGCCCGGCGCACCGCGGCGAGATGGGCGGCGACGTCGGCCGCGGCATCGGTCCCGGGATCGTGAGCGGCATCGGGCGTGGAAGGGCTCATGGTCGTCTCGCTCGCAAATCGTCCACCGCAGGAGGCCGGTGCGGCAGCCGCCGCGCCGTCGCCGTCCTGTGCATCAACAGGAGGCACAGTATGGCCCGGCGCGGGCGCCCTCGCCAGCGCCGTCGGGAGCGCCGTTTCAGGCGCCGCCGGCCCTTGATGCACCTGCGAAAAGCTTTGTGGCCGGTGTGCCACACGGTGCCCCTTTTGTGGCCAGCAGGCAACTTTTGCCTTTAAGAGCTTCGTCACCACGGCGTATTTAACGGACCGGGTTCTCCGGACCCCCGGTGGCGCTACCGCGTACGACGGGATCGGACGGGTCTATTCGGCCATCAGGCCCTTAATGGAGGTTGACGGAAATGAACAAGATTCTACTCGGTAGCACGGCCCTGCTCGGCGCGCTCGTCCTCGCCCAGCCGGCGTCCGCTGAAATCACCGTGAAGCTCGGTGGCTACATCAACTTCACCGGCGGCTTCTTCGATCACGACTATCTGGCCGACGGCAACGACTTCGACTTCGACAACGAGGTCGAGGTTCATGTCCGCGCCGACGGCAAGGCCGACAACGGCCTGCTCTACGGCGTGAAGATCGAGCTGGAGACCGCCGGCGCCGCGCAGAACGGCGATGGCCGCAACTTCCGCACCGACGAAGCCAACATCTACGTGGCCGGCACCTGGGGCCGCGTCGAGCTCGGCGACGACGACGGCGCCTCGGACCAGCTGGCGATCGCCGCCCCGGTCGCCGGCGCCGGCTTCTCGGACCAGTCCGACCGTTACGGCGTCCCCGCCACGGCCGGCGACTTCCTGAAGACCTTCGACAGCAGCGACTCGAGCAAGATCACCTACTTCACCCCGACCTTCGCGGGCTTCCGGGCCGGTGTCTCGTACGCGCCGGAGGCGAACGAGGGCGACGCGACCATCCTGACGGACGGCGCCACGGGCGGCTACACCGACTGGATCGAAGGCGGCGCGCAGTACAAGGGTGAGTTCAGCGGCGTCGGTGTCGCTCTCGGCGCCACCATCGTGAACGCCCAGGGCGAGGGCAGCCGCGACGACTTCACCCAGTGGCAGCTGGGTGCGAACCTGAGCTACGCCGGCTTCACGCTCGGCGGCGGCTGGATCGACTACGACGACGCCCTGACCGGCGGCGGCGCCACCTCGATCACCGGCAACACCGCCGGCACCCTGCCGCAGCTCACGGCTCAGGACGGCTGGAACCTCGGCGTGTCCTATGCCAACGGCCCGATCTCGGCCAGCGTCGTCTACGCCTCGGTCGATTTCGAGGAGGGTGACTACACCCAGTGGCTGTTCGACATCGGGTACACCGTGGCTCCGGGCCTGATCGTCGGCGTCTCGTACTCCCCGTACGAGCTCGACGTGGACGGTGGCCCCGAGCTCGACGGCCACGCCATCCTGGTCGGCACGAAGATGTCGTTCTGATCGTTCCCACGATCGACGAGAGGGGGCGGCGCCTGTGGCGCCGCCCTTTTCGTTTGGCGACGGCCGATGCGCCCCGGCGGTGGGCTTCTGTTTTTTGGTCAATCCCTTGGTGGTTTTCTGGGCACGTTGCGCAGCGGGTGTGCGCGCAGGACACAAGGTGTTGTAGAGATGCAACGTCTGTCCGTCATCGGCGGACGAAACGATAAATGCCGTTGATACGGCGAGGAGCGTGGATGAAAAATGGACGTATTCCAAGTGTCCACGCCACCTCCCAGTGGGATCCTCGGTTGCGGCATCGCCCAGCGAGGACCTGGCAAGTCTGAGGATCGAACAATGAAGAAGATGCTTTTCGCTGGAACGGCCGTCGCGCTGCTCAGCGCCGCCGCGCCGTTGTCCGCTGCTGAAATGGTCGTGACGCTCGGCGGTTTCGTCGACTTCCAGGCCGGCTACTTCGATAACGACACCGACGACAACGACTTCGACTTCGCCAACGAGGTCGAGGTCCACATCAACGCCGACGGCAAGGCCGACAACGGCCTCGAGTACGGTGTCCATATCGAGCTCGAGCTGCGGACCGCCGCCGACGGCGACGGCCGGTCGCTGCGCACCGACGAGGCGTCGATCTACGTCGGCGGCACCTGGGGCCGTGTCGAGCTCGGCGACAACGATGGCGCCATCGCCAACATGGCGGTCTATGCGCCGACGGTCGGCATCGGCCAGCTCGACGGCATCGGCTTCAAGTTCTCCAGCGGCTTCTTCGACGCCGCCAACGCCTATCCGTTCTTCCCGACCGATCTGGTCAGCGACAGCTCGAAGATCAGCTACTACTCCCCCGACTTCGCCGGCTTCTCGTTCGGCGTCAGCTACACCCCGGAGCTCAACGAGGGCGACGCGACCATCCTCTCGGATCCCGGCACGGCCAGCGATTTCCTCGAGGGTTCGGTCGGATATGCCGGCGAGTTCTCCGGTGTGTCCGTTGCCGCCAGCGCAGGCATCGTCAAGGCGCTGGACGACGGCGACGTTGAAGACGGCGACAAGGCGATGTGGGTCGCCGGCCTGCAGCTCGGCTATGCGGGCTTCACCGTCGGCGGCGGATACGTCGATTTCAACGAGTTCAATTCCGGCTCCGGGTCTTACCTGTTCGAAGGCTTCTGGGAGCACGCCTGGAACGTCGGCGCTCGCTACGAGACCGGTCCGTTCGGCGTTGCCGTGCAGTATGCCAAGCTCGACGGCACCTCGGGCTCGGAAGAGGAAGCCTGGAGCGTGGGCGTCGCCTACGAGGTTGCGCCCGGTCTGAGCGTCGGCGCCGACTACATCTGGTTCGAAGCGGATGCCGGCACCACCGGTACGGTGATCGAGGACGACGGCAACCTGGTGCTGTTCAGCACCCGCATGTCGTTCTAACCGGCGACGGCGGTTTCTGGGCCTTGGAATCGGGCGGCGGTGCGAACCGCCGCCCTTTTTCATGCCCGCGACCCGCGCCTCCCGGGGGCGCGTCGACGCATCGCCATCCGGGCGACGAAAACGTCTTGACCGGCGGCGGCGGGGCATGATGACGTCGGCGCCATCCGACCACAGTCCCAGTCAGGCCCGATCATGTCCGCGTTCCGACCGGCTCTTCCCCTGCTCCTCCTGGCGCTCGGCGCCGCCACCTCTCCAGCGGCGGCCGAAGAGACGAAATCCTTCCAGGACTGGACCCTGGTGTGCGAGGACAGCGGCCCCGTCGAAAACCGAAACTGCCTGGTCTCCGCCGTCGCCCTCGATCCCGAGACCAAGGCGCAGGTGTTGGGCGTCGCCGTCGGCGCCGCGGACAAGGCCTCCGGACTGCACATGGCGATCAAGACGGCCCCGCAGGTCCGCAAGGACGCCGGCGTGGAGTTCCAGGTCGACAAGGGCCGCGTCTACTCCGCTCCCTTCGCCGGCTGCACGAAAGAGGCCTGCGTTCTGAGGTTCCCGATGCCCGATGAGCTCGTCGCCTCGCTGAGGAAGGGCAAGACGATGACCGTCGTCTTCGCGCCCGAAGCCAGCAAGGAGAAGGTGGGCGCCTCGGTGTCCCTGAAGGGGATCTCCGCAGCCCTCGACGCCATGGCGGCGCGCCGCAGCAAGTGATCGGCGCCGCTCCGGCGGCCCGCGGTGGCGACCGCTTGCGCGCCCCGTGACACTCCTTTATACCGGCCGGAAGACGCTTTTCCCCGGTGAGGTGCCGGGACCACAATGGTGACCACATGACCGGCCTTTCACCGCGTGTTGTTTTCGTGCGTTCCGCCATCCTCGCCCTGGGCGCCCTTCTCGCCGCCTGCAGCTCCAACGGGGAGGCGGTGCAGTCGCCCGAGCCGGAGCGCGACAACATCTACCGCTACGGCAGCCTCCTCGGCGAGGACGGCGGCCTGACCCTGTTCGGCGGACCGCGCAAGCGCGGCCAGGACGGGGCCGACGAGACCTCGGGCATCGGCGTCAACAGCTTCCTGTGGCGCGCCTCGCTCGACACGCTCAGCTTCATGCCGATCGTCCAGGCCGATCCCTTCGGCGGGGTCGTCCTGACCGACTGGTACTCGCCGCCGGAGACGCCGAACGAGCGGTTCAAGGTCAACCTCTACATCCTCGACCGCCAGCTCCGCGCCGACGGCGTGCGCGTCTCGGTGTTCCGCCAGGCCCGTACCGGCGGCACCTGGCAGGACGTCGCCGTCGCCAGCGACACCGGCCGCTCGCTGGAGGACGCGATCCTCACGCGCGCCCGCCAGCTCCGCGTCGCCCAGGCGGCCCGCTGACGGCGCCGCGGCGCCGGACATCTCACCCATCGCGAACGGAACCAAGGGACCGGCCGACCGCCATGTCGCGCTACAATGTGAAGGAAACCGAGGCGAAGTGGCAGGCGACGTGGGAGCAGCGCCGCTGCTTCGAGGCCGTCGAGGAGCCGTCCCGGCCCAAGTACTATGTGCTCGAGATGTTCCCCTACCCGTCGGGGCGCATCCACATGGGCCACGTGCGCAACTACACGATCGGCGACGTCATCGCCCGCTACAAGCGGGCGACCGGCTTCAACGTCCTGCATCCCATGGGCTGGGATGCCTTCGGCCTGCCGGCTGAGAACGCCGCGCTGGAGAAGAAGGTCCACCCGGCCAAGTGGACGCGCGAGAACATCGCCGCCATGCGCGGCCAGCTCAAGACCATGGGCCTGTCGGTCGACTGGGACCGCGAGATCGCCACCTGCGACGTGGAATACTACCGCCACGAGCAGAAGATGTTCCTCGACTTCCTCGAGGCCGGGCTCGCCTACCGCAAGGAATCGTGGGTCAACTGGGATCCGGTCGACAACACGGTGCTGGCCAACGAGCAGGTGATCGACGGCCGCGGCTGGCGCACCGGGGCGCTGGTGGAGAAGCGCAAGCTGTCCCAGTGGTTCCTCAGGATCACCGCCTTCGCCGACGAGCTGCTGGCCGGCCTCGCCACGCTCGACCGCTGGCCCGAGCGGGTGCGGCTGATGCAGGAGAACTGGATCGGCAAGTCGACCGGCGTGCGCTTCCGCTTCGCGGTGCAGGGCCGCGAGGACGGGCTGGAGGTCTTCACCACCCGGCCCGACACGCTGTTCGGCGCCTCCTTCGCCGCCATCTCGCCGAACCATCCCCTGGCCGCCGAGCTGGCCGCCGGCGATCCCGAGCTCGCCGCCTTCATCGCCGAGTGCAACCGCCTGGGCACCAGCGAGGAGGCCATCGAGACGGCGGAGAAGCGGGGCTACGACACCGGGCTGAAGGTCGTCCATCCGTTCGACCCGTCCTGGACCCTGCCGGTCTACGTCGCCAACTTCGTGCTGATGGAGTACGGCACCGGCGCCATCTTCGGCTGCCCGGCCCACGACCAGCGCGACCTCGACTTCGCCCGCAAGTACGGGCTGCCGGTCACCCCCGTGGTGATTCCCGAGGACGCCGACCCCGCCGCCTTCGCGGTGGCGGCGGAGGCCTACACCGGACCCGGCGTGCTGCGCAACTCGCGCTTCCTCGACGGCATGGACGTCGAGTCGGCCAAGCAGGAGGTCGGCCGGCGGATGGAGGCCGCGGGGCAGGGGGAACGCACCACCCAGTTCCGCCTGCGCGACTGGGGCGTGTCGCGGCAGCGCTACTGGGGCTGCCCGATCCCGGTCATCCATTGCGCCGCCTGCGGCGCCGTGCCGGTGCCGGAGGCCGACCTGCCGGTCGTCCTGCCCGAGGACGTCACCTTCGACAAGCCGGGCAACCCGCTGGACCACCACCCCACCTGGAAGCACACGACCTGCCCGTCCTGCGGCAAGCCGGCGACCCGCGAGACCGACACCTTCGACACCTTCATCGAGTCGTCCTGGTACTTCGCCCGCTTCTGCTCGCCGCACGCCGACACCGAGGCGTTCGCTCGCGACGCGGTGGACTACTGGCTGCCGGTCGACCAGTACATCGGCGGCATCGAGCACGCGGTGCTGCACCTGCTCTATTCGCGCTTCTGGACCCGCGCCCTGAAGCAGTGCGGCTACCTCAACCTGGACGAGCCGTTCGCCGGCCTGTTCACCCAGGGGATGGTGAACCACGAGACCTACAAGGACGCCGCCACCGGCGCCTGGCTGTCGCCGGCGGACATCGTCCGCAACGACGCCGGCGCCTACGTGCGGACCGACACCGGCGGCGCGGTCGCCGTCGGCCGCGTCGAGAAGATGTCGAAGTCCAAGAAGAACGTGGTCGATCCCGCCAACATCATCGACACCTACGGGGCCGATGCGGCGCGCCTGTTCATGCTGTCCGACAGCCCGCCGGAGCGCGACCTCGAGTGGACCGAGGCGGGCATCGACGGCGCCTGGCGCTACATCAACCGCCTGTGGCGCATGGTGACGGAGCCCCCGGTGGCCCTGCCCGCCCCCGGCGAGCCGCGTCCGGCCGCCCTGTCCGAGCGCGCCCTGGCCACCCGCAAGCTGGTCCACAAGACCATCGCCGGCGTCGGCGACGACCTGGAGAAGTTCCGCTTCAACAAGGCGGTGGCCCGGGTGCGCGAGCTGACCAACGCGCTGGCCGAGGTCGACGGCGGCGGCGCCGGCGAGGCCTGGGTGCTGCGCGAGGGCTACGAGGCGGCGGTGCGCCTGGTGGCGCCGATGATGCCGCACCTGGCCGAGGAGCTGTGGGCGCGGCTCGGCCACGCCACGCTGCTGGCCGAGCAGCCCTGGCCGCAGGCCGACGCCGCGCTGGCCGTGGACGACACCGTCACCGTCGCCGTGCAGGTCAACGGCAAGCTGCGCGCCAAGCTGGAGCTGGTGCGCGACGCCGCCAACGACGTCGCCGAACGGACGGCGCTGGCCGACGAGAACGTCGTCCGCGCCATCGACGGCAAGCCGGTGCGCAAGGTCATCGTCGTGCCAAATCGGGTGATCAATGTCGTCGTCTAGGCGAGCCCTCCTGCGGGCGGCCGGCGCGCTGGCGTCCGCCGCCCTCCTCCCGGCCTGCGGTTTCCAGCCGCTGTACGGCGACCGCGGCGCGGTCGGCGGCGCGGCCCAGCAGCTGTCCGAGGTGGCGATCGCCAACATCGCCGACCGGCGCGGTCAGCAGCTCCGCAACCTGCTGATCGACCGCTTCTACACCACCGAGCAGGCGGCCCAGCAGCCCTACCGACTCGACGCGACGATCCAGGCCTTCGAACAGAAGCTGGCGATCCGCAAGGACGCTTCGGCGGAGCGCGCCCAGCTCGTCGTCACCGTCCCCTTCCGGGTGGTGGACGCCGGCAACGGCCGCGTGCTGCTGTCCAGCAGCGCCCGGGCGCTCATCTCCTACAACCTCCTGGAAGAGCACTACGCGGCCCTGGCGACCGTCGACGACGCCTACGAGCGGGCGCTGCGCCAGATCGCCGACGAGATCACCTCGCGGACCGCCATGGTCCTCGTCCGCGCGTGAGCGGGGCAGGGCGGCGGTGAAGCTGCAGCCCCGCTCCGTCGACGGCTTCCTGCGCCGGCCCGACCCGAAGATCCGCGCGGTGCTGTTCTACGGTCCCGACGCCGGCCTGGTGCAGGACCGCTCCCGCACCCTGGGACGCACGGTGGTCGAGGATCTCGCCGACCCGTTCCGGGTGGCCGAGCTGTACGGGCGGGCGCTGGTCGAGGACCCCGCGCGCCTCGCCGACGAGGCCGCGGCGATCGCGCTCACCGGCGGCCGCCGCCTGGTGCGCATCCGCGAGGCCGACGACGCGACGGCGGGCGCCTTCGCGGCGCTGCTCGGCGCTCTGCCGCCCGGCGACAGCCTGGTGGTCGCCGAGGCCGGCGATCTCTCGGTGCGCTCCAAGCTGCGCCTGCTGTTCGAGGAGGCCGAAGCGGCCGCCGCCGTTCCCTGCTACGTGGAGGACGAGGCGTCGCTGGGGCAGGTGATCGCCGACCTGCTGCGCGAGCACGGCCTCGCCGCCGATCCCGACGCCCTCGCCTTCCTGTCGGGCAACCTCGTCGGCGACCGCCTGGTCGCCCGGGGCGAGATGGACAAGCTTGCCCTCTACATGGGGACGGAGAAGCGCGTCCGCCTGGAGGACGCCCAGGCCTGCGTCGGCGACAGCGGCGCGCTGGAGATGGACGAGCCGATCTGGGCCGCCGGCGACGGCGACTTCGCCACGCTCGACCGCTCGCTCGGCCGCCTGTTCGCCGAGGGCACCTCCGCGGTGGCGATCCTGCGCGCCGCGCAGCGCCACTTCCAGCGCCTGCACCTGGTCGGCTCGCAGACCGCCAAGGGGCGGCCCCTGGAGGCCACCATCGCCGCGCTGCGGCCGCCGATCTTCTTCAAGATGCGCGGACGCTTCACCAACCAGGCCAGGCGCTGGTCGCCGACGGCGGTGCGCCAGGCCTTGGAACGGCTCGTCGACGCCGAGGCGGAGTGCAAGCGCACCCACATGCCGGACGAGACGGTCTGCGCCCGCGCCCTGTTCCAGGTGGCGTCGCTGGCACGCCGCTGATCCGCCGCGGGGCGGGCCACCTTCACCCCATCAGCCCTGGCAGTCCGGCCGCCAGCGCATCGACGGCGACGCGGACCTTCAGCGGCAGGTAGGGCGTCTGCAGCCACAGCGCGTGGCAGTCGTAGAGGAACTGCGGCTCGCCCGGCAGCAGCGGCACGAGCGCGCCGGCCTGCACGCGGTCGCGAACCAGCCAAGAGGGAAGCCAGGCGAGCCCGGCGCCGGACGCCGCCGCGTCGGCGATCGCGTCGAGGTCGTCGAGCCGCAGCCGACCGGCCGGCATGACCTCCACGGGCGGACCGCCGGGGCGCGGGAACAGCCAGGGACGGATGCGGCCGGACCGGCGGTAGATCACGGCGTGGTGGCCGCCGAGGTCGTCGATCCGCTGCGGACCGCCGTGTCTGTCGAGATAGGACGGCGAGGCACAGACGATCATGCGCTGCCGCGCAACCCGACGCGCGATGACCCCGGAGCGGTCCTGCAGGCTCCCGGTCCGGATGGCGAGATCGTATCCGTCCTCCAGATCCGCGAAGGCGTCGCCGAAGGACAGGTCGAGGTCCAGCGACGGATGCCGGTGCGCCAGGGCCAGCAGGATCGGAGCGACGCATCGCCGGCCGAAATGCACGGGCATGGTGACGCGCAGCCGGCCGCGCGGTTCCGACAGCTGCTCCGCGGCAAGGGCGTCCGCCGCATCAGCCTCGGCGAGGATGACCCGGCAGCGTTCGTAGTAGGCGCGTCCGAACTCGGTCAGGCTCTGGCGGCGCGTGGTGCGATGGAGGAGACGCACGCCGAGCCTCTCCTCGAGGAAGCGGACGTGCTTCCCGACCATCGGTCCGGACAGCTCGAGCGCCGCCGCGGCGGCCGCGAAGGAGCCCAGGTCGACGGCCTTCACGAAGACGGCCATGCTCGCAAGACGGTCCATGTTTCGAAACCAATGGTTTTCGATGTCGTTCGGAATGCCTGGTTTATCCCGGACATGCACGCTGACACACTCCATTCATCCTATCTGATTAGGAGTGATCGGCCCATGGCACGCGTCGTCCGCTTCCACCGGCATGGCGGCCCCGAGGTTCTGCGCATCGAGGACATCGACGTTCCCGCTCCCGGCCGGGGAGAGGTGCGCATCCGCGTCAAGGCGTTGGGTCTCAACCGGGCCGAGGCCTTGCTCCGCTCCGGTTCCTACATCGAGACGCCGGGCCTGCCGTCGGGCCTCGGCCTCGAAGCCGCGGGGATCGTCGAAGCGGTCGGCGCCGCCGTCGGCGGCCTCGCGCCGGGCGATGCCGTCAGCCTGGTGCCGCCGCTCTCCATGGTCCGCTGGCCGACCTATGGCGAGCTCGTCCGTTTCCCGGCGGAACACGCCGTCAAGCACCCGCCGTCGCTGGGATGGGAGACGGCGGCCGCGCTGTGGATGCCCTATCTCACCGCCTACGGCGCCCTGGTCGACGTCGCCAAGCTTCGCAGGGGCGACGCCATCGTCATCACCGCCGCGTCGAGCAGTGTCGGCTTGGCGGCCATCCAGATCGCCAACAGGGTGGGGGCGACGCCCATCGCCGTCACCCGCTCATCCGGAAAGGTGCGGGCGCTGTTCGACGCCGGGGCCGCGCACGCCATCGCGTCGGCGGACGAGGACCTGGGGGCCGCCCTGAGGGCCATCGCCGGTCCGGCCGGGGTGCGCGTCGTCTTCGATGCCGTCGGCGGGCCGTCGTTGGCGGCGCTGACCGCCGCCATGGCGCGCGGTGGCATCCTCATCGAGTATGGCGGTCTCAGCCCGGAGCCGACGCCGTTCCCGCTGTTCACGGCGCTGAGCAGATCGCTGACCCTGCGCGGCTACCTCGTCCATGAGGTCATCGGCGATCCGGCGCGCCTGGAGGCGGCGAAGGCCTTCATCCTCGACGGGCTGAGGGAAGGGGCATTGCACCCGGTCATCGCCCGGACCTTTCCGTTCGACCGGATCGTCGACGCCCACCGCTTCCTGGAGTCGAACGAACAGTTCGGAAAGATCGTCGTGACGGTTTGAGCGCGCTGCGCAACGGCGGAACGGGTCGGGCAGGGGGCGGACCGTTCACGCCGTCCCGGTCGGTGGCGGTCCGCTACTCCGCGTCGTCGGCCGGCGGCTGGCCGTCCTCGCCGAGGCGCCGCAGCACCTCGTCGAGCTGGTCCAGGCTCTGGTAGTGGATCGTGATGGACCCGCGCTTGCCCTGCGGCTTGATGGCGACGCGCAGGCCGATGCGGGCGGAGATCTCCTCCTCCAGGTTGGTGAGGTCCATGTCCTTGACCGGAGCGGGGCGGCCCTCGCGCGCGCCTTCGGCGCTGCGCCGCGCCAGCTCCTCCGTCTGGCGGACGTTGAGCCCGCGCTTGACGACCTCCTTCGCCAGCCCCACCGGGTCGTCCGCGGTGAGCACGGCGCGGGCGTGCCCGGCGGTGATCTCGCCGGCCTGGACCATGTGCTTGATCGGCTCGGGCAGGGACAGCAGACGCATCATGTTGGCGACGTGGCTGCGGCTCTTGCCGACGACGCGCGACAGGTCCTCCTGGGTGTGCTCGAACTCCTCCATCAGCCGCCGGTAGCCCTCCGCCTCCTCGAGCGGGGTGAGGTCCTGGCGCTGGATGTTCTCGATGAGGGCGATCTCCAGCGCCTCGCGGTCGCTGAGCTCGCGGATGACCACCGGCACCTCGTGCAGGCCGGCGAGCTGGGCCGCCCGCCAGCGCCGCTCGCCGGCGATGATCTCGTAGTCGTTGGCCGACTCCGAGGTGCGGCGGACGAGGAGGGGCTGCAGGATGCCCTTCTCGCGCACCGAGTCGACGAGGCTCTGGATCGCCCCCTCGTCGAAGCTGCGGCGCGGCTGGTACTTGCCGGGACGCAGGAAGTCGATCGGCACCTGCTTCGACTGCCGCACCTTGTCGAGCGCCGAATAGTCCTCGGTGGCTTCGCCGAACAGCGCCGACAGGCCGCGGCCGAGGTTGGTCCGCCGGCCGCCCTCGGCCGCGCGCTTCGAATCGTCCATCACGCCACCAGCCTCTTCTCGCGTCGCAGCACTTCGCCGGCCAGGTTGATGTAGGCCTGCGCCCCCGGGCAGCGCATGTCGTAGATCAGCACCGGCTTGCCGTGCGACGGCGCCTCCGACACCTTCACGTTGCGCGGGATCACGGTGTCGAACACCTTCTCGCCGAAGAAGCCGCGGACGTCGGCCGCCACCATGTCGGAGAGGTTGTTGCGCTTGTCGAACATGGTCAGGACGACGCCGTGGATGTCGAGGTCCTGGTTGAAGCTGCGCTTCACCCGCTCGATCGTCCGCACCAGATGGCTCAGTCCCTCCAGGGCGTAGAATTCGCACTGCAGCGGCACCATCACCGCGTTGGCGGCGACCAGGGCGTTCAGGGTCAGCAGGCCGAGGGCGGGGGGGCAGTCGATCAGCACATAGTCGTATTCCAGGGCGCTGCGCCGGACCGCCTCGCGCAGCCGGAATTCCCGGTTCGGCGCGCCGACCAGCTCGATCTCGGCGCCCGACAGGTCGACCGACGAGGTGACGATGGAGAGGTTCGGCACCTCAGACGGCACGGCCGCCGCCTCCAGGGCCAACCCGTCGAACAGCACGTCGTAGGAGCCGACCTGCCGGTTGGCACGGGGGATGCCGAGGCCGGTCGACGCGTTGCCCTGGGGATCGAGGTCGACGACGAGCACGCGCTTGCCGACCGACGCCAGGGCGGTGGCGAGGTTGATGGCGGTCGTGGTCTTGCCCACGCCACCCTTCTGGTTGGCGACGGCGATGACACGGACGGCGGACATGGTGGCCTCTCGAAAAGCCGGGGAGCGGGAAAGGGTCTGGTGCGTCTCAGACACGGGCGATACCACTCAGGCGCAGGACGGTCCCTTGCGGGTCCGTGGCGCTGTCGAAGCGCTCGACGGTCATACTCCAAGATTTGGTGGCGAGGGTCAATTCGTCTTCCAGATTTTGACCCTTGAGGAACAGGGCGACCGTGCGCGGCGTGCGAAAAGGCAGGCTCCACGCCAGCAGCTCGGACAAGGGCGCCAGGGCGCGGGCGGTGATCGCATCGGCGGGGAAGGGGGTGACCGCCTCGATGCGGCGGTTGTGGACGGTCGCCGCCGTGCCGGTGAGCCGGGCGGCCTCGCGCAGGAAGGCGGCCTTGCGCGAATCGCTTTCCACGAGATGGACGTCGGGCACACCGAGGATCGCCAGCACGAGCCCCGGAAAGCCCGCGCCGCTGCCGAGGTCGACCAGCGTCCGGGTTCCTTCGGGCAGCAGCGGGAGGAGTTGCGCCGAGTCGAGGAAATGGCGGCGCCAGACGTCGTCCAGGGTCGATCGGCCGACCAGGTTGATGGAGGGCTGCCACTTGCGCAGCAGCGCCTCGTAGGCGGCGAACCGCTCCCGCGTTTCACGTGAAACAGCGGCGGCCTCGCCGAATGCCTCCGGGGACAGCGCCGCCATCACACCGCCACCGACTCGGGCCGACGTTTCACGTGACGCAGCAGCGCCACCAGGGCGGCCGGCGTCATGCCGGGGATCCGCGCTGCGGCGCCCAGCGTCTCGGGCCGGGCCTGCCGCAGCTTGATGCGGATCTCCGCCGACAGGCTGCCCACCGCATCGACGTCGAGGTCGGCCGGGAGGGCCAGCGCCTCGTCCTTGCGGAAGGCGCGGATGTCGGCCTCCTGGCGCTCCAGGTAGCCGGCGTACCGCCCGTCGATCTCCAGCTGCTCGGCGACGTCGGCGGGGATCTCCGCCAGCATCGGCCAGACCCGCGCCAGACCCTGGAGGGTGACGTCGGGGTAGCGGAGCAGGTCGGCGGCGGAGCGGCGCACCCCGTCCTGGTTGACCGGGAGACCCTGGCGGAGCAGGTCGGCCGGCGTCGCCCGCAGCGAACCCGCCAGCGCGCGCGCCGCCTCCAGGGCCGTCCGCTTGCGATCGAAGGCGGCGCGGCGGACGCTGCCGACGCAGCCGACCGCGACGCCCCGGGGCGTCAGCCGCTGGTCGGCGTTGTCGGCGCGCAGCAGCAGCCGGTACTCGGCGCGCGAGGTGAACATGCGGTACGGTTCGTTGGTGCCCCGGGTGACGAGGTCGTCGATGAGGACGCCGATGTAGGCGTCGGCACGGTCGAGCACGAAGCCGTCGCGGCCGCCCGCCGCCCGCAGCGCCGCGTTGATCCCGGCCATCAGCCCCTGCGCCGCCGCCTCCTCGTAGCCGGTGGTGCCGTTGATCTGGCCGGCGAGGAACAGGCCCGGCGCGCGGCGGGTCTCCAGGGTCGGCCGCAGCTCCCGCGGATCGACGTAGTCGTACTCGATGGCGTAGCCCGGCCGCAGCATGACCGCCCGCTCCAGCCCCGGCATGCCGGCGAGCACGGCCCGCTGCACGTCGCGGGGCAGGGAGGTGGAGATGCCGTTGGGATAGACAGTGTCGTCGTCCAGACCCTCCGGCTCGAGGAAGACCTGGTGCCGCTCCCTGTCGGCGAAGCGCACCACCTTGTCCTCGATCGACGGGCAGTAGCGCGGACCCACGCTCTGGATCTGCCCGGAGTACATGGGCGCCCGGTGCAGGTTGGCGCGGATCAGCGCGTGCGCCTCCGGGGTCGTCCAGGTGATCGCGCAGTCCACCTGCGGCGTGTCGATGCGGTCGGTCAGATAGGAGAAGGGCGGCGGCGGCTCGTCGCCCGGCTGGCGTTCGAGGGCGGCCCAGTCGATGGTGCGGCCGTCGAGCCGCGGCGGCGTCCCGGTCTTCAGCCGGCCCAGCGCGAAGCCGATCCGCTCCAGGGTAAGGGCCAGCCCGACCGCCGGCGCCTCGCCGACCCGGCCGGCGGGCACCGTCTCGTCGCCGATGTGGATGACGCCGCGCAGGAAGGTGCCGGTGGTCAGCACCACCGCTCCGGCGCCGACCCGTTCGCCGGAGCCGGTGACGACGCCGGTCACCCGGCCGGCATCGTCCAGGAGCAGATCCTCGACTCCGCCGCCCTCGAGCGCCAGGCCGGGCTGCTCGGCCAGGACCGCCTGCATGGCCTGCCGGTACAGCTTGCGGTCGGCCTGGGCGCGCGGGCCGCGGACCGCCGGTCCCTTGCTCCGGTTGAGGATGCGGAACTGGATGCCGGCACGGTCGATGACCCGTGCCATCACGCCGTCCAGGGCGTCGATCTCGCGGACGAGATGGCCCTTGGCGAGGCCGCCGATGGCCGGGTTGCACGACATCTCGCCGATGGTGGCGAGGGTGTGGGTGAGGAGCAGCGTGCGCGCGCCCATGCGCGCGGCCGCCGCCGCCGCTTCACAGCCGGCGTGTCCGCCGCCGACAACGATGACATCGAAGGTCCGCATGGGCGGCAATCTAGGGGAGGGCGGCGGCGCTGCCAAGGGGCTTGCCGGGCCGGCCGCGGCGATGTTTCACGTGAAACACGCTCGCCTCACTTGCCGATGCAGAAGTCCCGGAAGATGACGTCGAGCAGATCCTCGACGTCGACCCGCCCGGTGATCCGGCCGAGCGCCCGGCTCGCCAGCCGGACGTCCTCCGCCGCCAGCTCCGGCAGCGCCGCATCGAGGGACCGCAGCAGGGCCGCCCGGCACTCCTCCAGCGCCCGGCGGTGCCGCGCCCGGGTGAGCGCCGGGGCGCCCGAGCCGGCAAGGCGCGCCGCCGCCTCGTCGGCGAGCCGGCGCTCCAGCGCGCCGAGGCCGGCGCCGCTCACGGCCGAGACGACCAGCGCCGGCCGGCCGGCGACGACGGGCCCGCTCACCGCGGCAAGGTCGCCCTTGTTGAGCACGGGGACGGCGGCCGCGTCGACCAGCCCGACGGTGGCCGGGTCCAGGTCGGGCCAACGCGCGGCGTCGAAGACCGCCACCTTGAGGTCGGCGCTGGCGGCGCGGGCGAGGGCGCGGCGCACCCCTTCCTCCTCGACCTCGTCGGCCGCCTCGCGGATGCCGGCGGTGTCGGCCAGCACGACGGGGTAGCCGCCGACGTCGAGGTGCACCTCGATGACGTCGCGGGTGGTGCCGGCGCGCGCCGAGACGATGGCGGCGTCGCGGCGGGCGAGGGCGTTCAGCAGGCTGGACTTGCCGGCGTTGGGGGCGCCGACGATGGCGACGTGCAGCCCCTCGCGCAGCCGTTCGCCGCGCCCGGCATCGTCCAGATGGTCGGCGATCGCCGCCGCCAGCGCCGCCAGCTCCGGGCGCACCGCGTCGGCGACGCCGGCCGGCAGATCCTCGTCGGGAAAGTCGATGTCGGCCTCGATGTGGGCGAGGGCCCGCATCAGGCGGCCGCGCCAGCCCTCGTAGAGCCGGCCGAGCGCGCCCTCCATCTGGCGCAGGGCCTGGCGTCGCTGCGCCGCCGTCTCGGCGTCGATCAGGTCGATCAGGCCCTCGGCCTCGGTCAGGTCGAGCTTGCCGTTCTCGAAGGCGCGGCGGGTGAACTCCCCGGGCTCGGCGGTGCGCAGGCCGGGACAGCCGGCCAGGGCCTCGACGACCGCCGCGGTCACGGCGCGGCCGCCGTGCAGGTGCAGTTCGGCGACGTCCTCGCCGGTGTAGCTGCGGGGCGCCGGGAACCACAGCACCAGCGCGTCGTCGAGCCGGTCGCCGTGCGCCGGATCGCGCAGGCGCGCCAGGGTGGCGACACGGGGGGCCGGCGGCGGCCGGCCGGTGAGGGCGTCCAGCGCCGCCCCGGCGGCCGGCCCGGACACGCGGACCACCGCCACGCCGGCGCGGCCGGGGGCGGTGGCGAGGGCGAAGATGGTGTCGGCCATCGGCGTGCGGTCGGGGGTCGGCCCCGCTCAGCCCCGCTGGTCCGGCCGCAGCTCCCGCTGCTCGGTGGCCAGCATCAGCCGCTCGACCCGGCCGCCCTCGACCAGGTGCGTCTGCAGGATCGCGTCGACGTCGGCCGGGGAGTGGTAGGTGTACCAGACGCCCTCGGGATAGATGACCATGGTCGGGCCGAGCTCGCAGCGGTCGAGGCAGCCCGCCGAATTGATGCGCACGCGGCCGTCGAGCCCGAGCTCGCGGGCCCGCGCCTTCATGTAGTCACGCAGCTTCTCCGACCCGCTCGCGGCGCAGCTGCCCCGCCGGTGTCCGTCGGGCCGCCGGTTGGTGCAGCAGAACACGTGCGCTTCGAAGTAAGGCTTCGGATCGTTCACTTCTTGCCATCCTTGCCCATGGCCGCCGCCATCTGGGTCCAAAAGATCTTCTGGAGCTGTTCGACTCCCTGGATGCCGGCGGGCAGCCAGGTCTTCATCATGGTCTCCGGATCCATGGCGTTGAGACCGTTGACCATGCGGTTCTGCACCTCCTTCATCAGGGCCTCCTGCATGGGCCTGACGTCGGGGAGGCCGAGGAAGGTCCGCGCCTCCTCCGGGGTGCAATCGACGTCGATGGTGATCTTCATGGGCGTTCCTCCGCCGGGCCGCCGCGGCGGCGCGCCGGAGCGGGTGGGCTTGTGCCGTCGTTGTGCGGGGGCGAGCGCGGCTCCGGCTCGCGCCCCACTATACAGATAGGCACCCCTGGCGCAATCGGCAGGCCGGCGCCATCCTTACTGGCTCGACCATTCAAGACCAGCAAAGGGATGCCCGCCATGACCGCCAACCTCCTCGGCCGGGAGACGAGCCCCTATCTGCTCCAGCACCGGGACAATCCCGTGCACTGGATGCCGTGGGGACCCGACGCCTTCGCCCGGGCCCGCGCGGAGGGCAAGCCCATCCTGCTCTCGGTCGGCTACGCCGCGTGCCACTGGTGTCACGTGATGGCCCACGAGAGCTTCGAGAACCCCGACATCGCCGCGGTGATGAACGAGCTGTTCGTCAGCGTGAAGGTCGACCGCGAGGAACGGCCGGACGTCGACCACATCTACCAGAGCGCGCTGGCGGTGCTGGGGCAGCCCGGCGGCTGGCCGCTCACCATGTTCCTGACCCCGGAGGCGGAGCCGTTCTGGGGCGGCACCTACTTCCCGCCCACCTCGCGCTATGGCCGGCCCGGTTTCGTCGACGTGCTCCAGGGGGTCGCCGAGACCTACCGCCGGGAACCGGACAAGGTGCGCCGCAACGTCACGGCACTGGCCGACGCCCTGGCGAAGCTGGGGGAGAACCGCTCCGGCGACGGCATCGACCCGGCGGTGATCGACCAGGTGGCCGAGCGGCTGGCCCGCGAGGTCGACCCGGTCCATGGCGGCATCGGCAGCGCTCCGAAGTTCCCGCAGGTGCCGATCTTCACGCTGCTGTGGCGCGCCTGGCGGCGCACCGGGCGCCCGGCCTACCGCGAGGCGGTGACGACCACGCTCACCCGGATGGCCCAGGGCGGCATCTACGACCATCTCGGCGGCGGCTTCGCCCGCTACTCCGTGGACGAGCGCTGGCTGGTGCCGCACTTCGAGAAGATGCTCTACGACAACGCCCAGCTCGTCGAGCTGCTGACCCTGGTCTGGCAGGAGACGCGGCATCCGCTGTTCGAGACCCGGGTGCGCGAGACGGTGGGCTGGCTGCTGCGGGAGATGGTCGCCGACGGCGGCGGCTTCGCCAGCACGCTCGACGCCGACAGCGAAGGGGAGGAGGGGCGCTTCTACGTGTGGAGCGAGGCCGAGATCGACGGGCTGCTCGGTCCCGGTGCGGCCGCCTTCAAAGCAGCGTACGGCGTCACCCCGCACGGCAATTTCGAGGGTGCCACCATCCTCAACCGCCTCGACAACCCGACCCTGGGCGATGCGGCGGCCGAGGCGGCGCTGGCCGCGCAGCGGCGCGTCCTGCTGGACGCCCGCGCCGGGCGGGTGCGGCCGGGCTGGGACGACAAGGTGCTGGCGGATTGGAACGGCCTGATGATCGCCGCCCTCGCCGAGGCGGCCGCCGTGTTCGACGAGCCGGACTGGCTGGCCGCCGCCCGGCGCGCCTTCGCCTTCGTGGCCGAACGCATGGCGGTGGGCGACCGGCTCGGCCACAGCTGGCGGGCCGGCCAGCTCAAGCACCCGGGCACCCTCGACGATCACGCCCAGATGGCGCGCGCCGCCCTGGCGCTGGCCGAGGCCACCGGGGAGGGCGCCTATCTCGACCACGCCCGCACCTGGGTCGCCGCCCTCGACCGCCATTACTGGGACGACGACGCCGGCGGCTACTTCTTCACCGCCGACGACGCCGAGAACCTCATCGTGCGCACCAAGAACGCGCACGATTCCGCCGTCCCCAGCGGCAACGGGGTGATGGTCGGGGTGCTCGCCCGCCTCTGGCACCTGACCGGCGAGGACGCCTACCGGCGGCGCGCCGACGCGCTGGTCGGCGCCTTCGCCGGCGAACTCGCGCGCAACTTCTTTCCCCTGCCGACCTTGCTCAACAACACCGAGCTGCTGCACGAGCCGCTGCTGGTCGTGCTGGTCGGCCCGCCCGACGACGATGCCCTCGCCGGGCTGCGCCGCACCGTGCTCGGCCGGTCGCTGCCCAACCGCATCCTCCAGACCGTGGCGCCGGACGCGGCGCTGCCGCCATCCCATCCGGCCCACGGAAAGGGTATGATCGGTGGCCGGGCGACCGCCTATGTCTGCACCGGCATGGCCTGTTCGCCGCCGGTCGGCGATCCGGCGGCGCTCGCCGCCGCGCTCGACGCCGGGCTCGACCAGGGACGCGCGCAAGGGAGATGACGGACATGGCGACTCGCATCATCGACAGCCCCCTCAGGCCCCTGCTCCTGACCGCCGCCGACGGCGCCCTGACCGCCGTCGGCTGGTGCACCGGGCCGGCGGGCGGCGACGCCGACCCCGTGCTCGATCTGGCCGCGGAGCAGCTCGCGGAATATTTCGCCGGGCGGCGCATCCGCTTCGCCCTGCCGCTGAACCCCCGCGGCACACCCTTCCAACACCGGGTCTGGCAGGCGATGGCGGAGATCCCCTTCGGACGGGTCGCCAGCTACGGCGACCTCGCCCGCTCGCTCGGCACCGCCGCGCGGGCGGTGGGCGGTGCGTGCGGGCGTAATCCCATCCCCATCGTGATTCCCTGCCACCGTGTCGTCGCCGGCGCGGGGCCCGGGGGCTATTCCGGCTTCGGCGGTCTGGACACCAAGGCCTGGCTGCTCGACCATGAGCGCGCCGCGGCCCTCGCCACCGCGTGAGGCCGAGCGAGTGCGGGACGAGACGACAACGAACGACGACAAGGGGAACAGAGACACATGGTGCACGCCATCCGCATCCACGAGCACGGCGGTCCGGAGGTCCTGCGCTGGGAGGAGGTGACGGTCGGCGACCCCGGCCCCGGCGAGGTCCGGCTGCGCCACACGGCGGTCGGGCTGAACTACATCGACACCTATCACCGGTCCGGCGTCTACAAGCTGCCGGCGATGCCGGCGGTCCTCGGGGTCGAGGGCGCCGGCGTGGTCGAGGCGGTCGGCCCCGGCGTCACCACGCTGGCGGCCGGCGACCGGGTCGGCTACGCGCCCGGCCCCATGGGCTCCTACGCCGAGGCGCGGGTGATGCCGGCCGACCGCCTGATCCCGCTGCCGAGCTGGATCCAGGACGAGCAGGCCGCCGGCATGCTGCTGCAGGGCATGACCGCCCAGGCGCTGCTGCGCTCCACCCACCGGGTGCAGGCCGGCGAGACGGTCCTGGTCCACGCCGCCGCCGGCGGGGTCGGCCTGATCCTGTGCCAGTGGGCCAAGCACCTCGGCGCGACGGTGATCGGCACCGTCGGTTCCGACGAGAAGGCAGAGCTCGCCCGGGCCCACGGCTGCGACCATCCCATCGTCTACACGCGTGAGAACTTCATGGAGCGGGTCAAGGCGCTGACCGGCGGCGAGGGCGTTCCCGTCGTCTACGACGGCGTCGGCAAGACAACCTTCATGGACAGCCTGGACTGCCTGCGCCCGCGCGGGCTGATGGTGCTCTACGGCGCCGCGTCCGGGCCGGTGCCGCCGCTCGACCTCCAGGTGCTGGCGGCCAAGGGATCGCTCTACGTCACGCGGCCGACGATCTTCTCCTACACCGCCAAGCGCGAGGAGCTGATGGCGAGCGCCGCCGACCTGTTCGAGGTGGTGCACGCCGGCGCGGTGCGGATCGAGGTCCGCCAGACCTTTCCGCTGCGCGAGGCCGCCGAGGCCCACCGTGCCCTGGAGAGCCGGCGCACCACCGGCTCGACGGTGCTGCTGCCGTAACGCCTATTCCGCCAGCCAGAGTGGATTCTTGAGCGCCTTGAGGAGCTCGGCGTGGGCGGCCAGCTCCTCCTCGCTCGCCGCGTGCGGCCGCGGCGGCCGCGCCGTGCGGGTGACGCGGACCGCGCCGTCGCTGCGGGCGGCCGGTCCGGCGGCCAGCGCCAGCCCGGCCTGCCGGCCGCCGCGCAGCTCGAGATAGACCTCGGCCAGGAGCTGGGCGTCGAGCAGGGCGCCGTGGTAGGAGCGGCCGGAGTTGTCGACGCCGAAGCGTTTGCAGAGCGCGTCCAGGGTGGCCGGGGATCCCGGGAACTTCTGCTTCGCCAGCGCCAGGGTGTCCACCGCGCGGCTGCCGGCCAGCGCGCCGAACCCCGCCCAGCCCAGCTCGGCGTTGAGGAAGGCCATGTCGAACGCGGCGTTGTGGATCACCAGCGGCGCCTCGCCGATGAAGGCGAGGAAATCGGCCACCACCTCGGTGAACAGCGGCTTGTCCGCCAGGAAGTCGTCGGTCAGCCCGTGCACCGCGGCGGCTTCCGCCGGCATCGCGCGCTGCGGGTTGATGTAGACGTGGAAGCGTTCGCCGGTCTGGACGTGGTTCACCAGCTCCACGCAGCCGATCTCGACGATGCGGTGGCCCTCCTCGGGCTTGAAGCCGGTCGTCTCGGTGTCCAGAACGATCTCACGCATGGGTCCTCATCCCCGGCTGGTAGCCGCGCGGCGGCCAATGACGGCCGCGCCGGCCTTTCACGTCGGCAAGCATGTCGGCCAGAGCCGCCCGCGTCCGCCGCTTTCCCGCCCCCGTCGGAACGACGTAGTCGGCGCGGCGGCGCTTTTCGGCGTCCGGCGTCTGGCGCGACAGAATAGCGGCGAACGTCTCTGGCGTCATGCCCGGTCGTGCCAGGACCCGCGCCCGCTGGACGGCCGCCGGCGCCGTCACCACCACGGTCCGGTCGACCCGCCGGTCGCCGCCGGTCTCGAACAGCAGCGGGACGTCGAGCGCCGCCACCGCCACGCCGCGCCGCGCCGCGGCGGCGAGAAACCGCTCCTGCGCCGCACGCACCCGCGGGTGGAGGATCCGCTCCAGCCGTTTCAGCGCCGCCGGGTCGCCGAACACCGCGGCGCCCAGCGCCCGGCGGTCGACGGCACCGTCGCGCACGGCCCCGGGGAAGGCCGCGGCGATGGCGCGGACGGCGGCGCCGCCGCGGCCCAGGAGACGGTGGACGACGGCGTCGGAGTCGCACACCGGCACGCCCATCCCCTCCAGCATCCGCGCCGCCGTGCTCTTGCCCATGCCGATGGAGCCGGTCAGGCCGAGGACGATCATTGCCGGGTCACCCTCCCAGCACGAAGCGGCGAAGCTCCTCGTCCACCTCGGGCTCCCGGCCGAACCAGGCGGCGAAGCCGGGCCGCGCCTGGTGCAGCAGCATGCCGAGGCCGTCCACCGTGCGGTTGCCCCGCGCCGCCGCGGCGGCGAGCAGCGGCGTCTCCAGCGGGGTGTAGACGATGTCGGTGACGACGGCGGAGCCCGGCAGGGCGTCGAGCGGGAGGTCGAGGGCGAGCTGCCCGGCCATGCCCTGGGTCGTCGTGTTGACCAGCAGCGCGGCGTCGCTCAGCAGCGTTTCACGTGAAACCCAATCGGCGACGGCGACGTGCCCGCCGATGTCGGCCGCCAGGGCCTCGGCCCGCTCGCGGGTGCGGTTGACCAGCACGACGGCCGGCGCGCCGTCGTCGAGCAGCGCCGCGACGACGGCGCGGGCCGCGCCGCCGGCGCCCACCACCACCGCCGGCCCGTCGGAGGCCCGCCACCCCGGCGCGCCCGCCCGCAGGTTCTCCAGGAACCCGAAGCCATCCGTGTTGCGGCCCTCCAGCGCACCGTCCTCGCCGACGACGATGGTGTTCACCGCGCCCATGCGCCGCGCCGTCCCGTCCAGCCGGTCGACCGCCGCCGCCGCCGCCTCCTTGTGCGGCACGGTGACGTTGCAGCCGCGGAAGCCGAGGGCGGGCAGGGCACGGATCGCCTCGACGGCCCGGTGCGGCGGCACCGCCAGCGGCACATAGGCGCCGTCGATGCCGTAGCGCTCCAGCCAGAACCCGTGCAGGCGGGGCGACCGCGAATGGCCGACCGGCCAGCCCATGACGCCGGCCAGCCGCGCTTTGCCGCTGATGATCATTCCGTGAGGATCCCCTGTGTCCGCGCGAACTCGAGCACCGGCAGGAGCGGCAGCCCGAGGATGGTGAAGAAGTCCCCCTCGACCCGGTCGAAGAGCTGGGCGCCGAGGCCCTCCAGCTGGTAGGCGCCGACCGACCCGAGGACCGCGTCGCCGGCGGCGTCGAGATACTCCTCGAGGAAGCGGTCGCTGAACGGCCGCATGGTCAGCCGCGCCCCGTCCACCCGGTGCCACAGCCGCCGGCCGTCGCGCACCACCACGGCGGCGCTGATCAGGCGATGGGTGCGGCCGCGCAGGGTGCGGAGCTGGGCACGCGCCTGTTCGCGGTCGCCCGGCTTGTCGAGCCACACGCCGTCGCACTCCAGCATCTGGTCGGCGCCCAGCACCAGGGCGCCGGGATGGCGCCGCGCCACGTGGCGCGCCTTCAGCTCGGCCAGCGCCTCGGCCGCCGCCTGCACGCCGACGCCGGCGTCCCGGCAGGAGCGCTTGACCGGCGCCTCGTCGACGTCGGCCGGATCACGCACCACGGGCACGCCGGCCTGGGCCAGCATCGCCGCCCGCGCCGCCGAGGCCGACGCCAGCACCAGCGCCGGGACGGCCTCCGCCGGACCGCCGTCGGCCGGCTCGGCCACGCCTCAGGCCCCCGCCGCCGGCGCCGCGCCGCCGCCGTGGCGGCGGGCCAGCAGCATCATGATCTCCGCCGCCGTCTCCTCGATGGAGCGCCGGGTCACGTCGATCACCGGCCAGCCGCGCCGGCTGAACATCCGCCGGGCCTCCTGGACCTCGCGCCGCACCACCTCGGGATCGACGTAGGTGGAGGTCTCCCCCTGGTTCAGCAGCTTCAGGCGGTTGCGACGGATCTGGATCAGCCGGTCGGGATCCTTGGTCAGCCCGACGATGAGCGGCCGGGTGAGCTTCTCGATCTCCGGCGGCAACGGGCAGCCCGGCACGATCGGGATGTTCGCCGCCTTGATGCCGCGGTTGGCGAGATAGATGCAGGTCGGCGTCTTGGAAGTGCGCGACACCCCCATCAGCAGCACGTCCGCCTCGTGCAGGTCCCAGGTGGACTGGCCGTCGTCGTGCGACAGCGCGAACTCCATGGCGTCCATGCGCCCGAAATACTCGGCGTCGAGGGCGTGCTGACGGCCCGGCTGGCGCTGCGATTCCAGCCCGAGATGGGCCGCCAGCGCGTTGATCAGCGGGTCGAGCACGGGGATGCAGGGAACCTGCAGCTCGCGGCAGACGTCCTGCAGGCGGCGGCGCAGCGGTTCGTCCACCAGGGTGAACATGACCAGCCCGGGATGCGACTTGATGCCGTCGATCACCATGTCGAGCTGCCGCTCGGTCCGCACCAGGTTCCAGAAATGCTCGATCGGACGGACCTGGTCGAACTGGATCACGCAGGCGCGGGCCACGCTGTTGATCGTCTCCCCCGTCGCATCGGATACCAGATGTAGGTGAAACTCTTTCATCATCCCCAACATGCTGTGGGAAAACGTGGGCCAACCTGTGGATATCCCGGCGTCCGGCGGATCCGTGCCCGGTCGCGGGTGTTCCACCCCCCGCGCCGTGCCCAGCGGGACGGATCCCCGGCACGGTCCGGAACCTGGGAACAGCCGTCCCGCCGGGTCAGTTTATCCCCACGACTCCCGTCCTTCCAACCCCCGCGATTCCTCACCGCAGGCCCGATCGCCGCGGAGTCGTCCACAGCGCCGGGAAACCCTGCGGCGCACCGTCGCCCGCCTGTGGACGGATCCGGGATCACCCGGGATCACCGTTATCCACAGGGATCCGCATCCTCTTCCAATCCCCTTCTAAAAAGAATAGTGAGATAGGGGAGAGCCAAGACCGATCCTCCGACGAAGGACCAGCCGGTGCCGGAATCCCGCAAGCCGCTCCTCGCCACCCTCGCCGGCGCCGTCAGCCAACGCCCGCCCTTCTGGCTGATGCGCCAGGCCGGTCGCTACCTGCCGGAATACCGCGAGGTCCGCGCCCGGGCCGGCAGCTTCCTCGACCTCTGCTACAACCCGGAGCTGGCCGAGGAGGTCACCCTGCAGCCGATCCGCCGCTACGGCATGGACGCGGCGATCCTGTTCTCGGACATCCTGGTGGTGCCCCACGCGCTGGGCCAGCGGCTCGACTATCTGGAGGGCGAGGGGCCGAAGCTGGAGCCTGTGCGCGGTGCCGCCGACCTCGGCCGGTTGAGCCGCGAGCGGTTCCACGAGTGCCTGGCCCCGGTCTACGAGACGGTGCGGCGCCTGTCGCGCTCCCTGCCGCCGGAGGTGGCGCTGATCGGCTTCGCCGGCGCGCCCTGGACGGTCGCCACCTACATGGTGGAGGGCGGAGGCAGCAAGGAGTTCGCGGCGATCAAGAGCTGGGCCTACGCCGATCCCAAGGGATTCGCCGCGCTGATCGACCTGCTGGTCGAGGTCACCGCCGACTATCTCTCGGCGCAGGTCGATGCCGGTGCCGAGGTGGTGCAGCTGTTCGACAGCTGGGCCGGCGTGCTGCCGGCCAGCGCCTTCCGCCGCCTCGTCATCGAGCCGACGCGGGCCGTCGTCGCCCGCGTCAAGGCGCGCCACCCCGCCGTTCCGGTCATCGGCTTCCCGCGCGGGGCCGGGCTGCTCTACGAGGATTACGTCAGCGACAGCGGCGTCGACGCCGTCGCCCTCGACACCACCGTGCCGCCGCTGTGGGCGGCGCGCACCCTGCAGCCGCGCCTGCCGGTGCAGGGCAACCTCGATCCCATCATGCTGGTGGCGGGCGGCGCGGCGCAGGAGGCGGCGGTTGCCGAGATCCTCGAGGCGCTGGCCGGGCGGCCGTTCATCTTCAATCTCGGCCACGGGATCACCCAGAAGACGCCGCCGGAGCACGTGGCCCAGCTGGCCCGCCAGCTGCGCGCCTGGCCGGCCAAGGGTTGAGACGCGAGAAACCGACGCAGGAGGGCACCGGTGTACGAATGGGTCAAGGCGCTGCACGTCATCAGCATCATCGCCTGGATGGCGGCGCTGCTCTACCTGCCGCGCCTCTACGTCTACCATTGCGAGGTGGCGCCGGGTTCGCCGGCCTCGGAGAAGTTCAAGGTGATGGAGCGCCGGCTGCTGCGCGCCATCATGACGCCGGCGATGATCGCCTCCTACGTCTTCGGGATCTGGATGCTGGTGATCCTCCCCGGCTGGCTCAGCGACGGCTGGCTGCACGCCAAGCTGCTGCTGGTCGTGCTGCTGACGGTCATGCACGGGATGATGGCGCGCTGGCGCCGCGCCTTCGCCGAGGACCGCAACACCCACCCTCAGCGCTACTTCCGCATCATGAACGAGGTGCCGACCCTGCTGATGATCGGCATCGTCATCCTCGTCATCGTCAAGCCGTTCTGAGTCACGCCGCCCCGGCCGGCCGCCGGCGCAGCGCCTTCTCCGCCTCGACGATGAGGAACAGGAGGACGCCGCCGCCGGCCATCGCCGCCCAGTCGACGGGCCCGATCGGCGCCGTCCCGAACAGGGCGTTCATCGGCGGGGCGTAGGTGAAGGCGAGCTGCAGGGCGACGATCAGGGCGATGGAGATCCACACCGGCCGGCTGCCGAACAGGCCGGAGCGGTTCAGCACCGAGGCGTGGACGGCGCGGGCGTTCAGCAGGAAGAACACCTCGCCCAGCACCAGCGCGTTGACCGCCATGGTGCGGGCCCGCTCCAGGGTCGATCCGCGCGCCTCCTCGTAGAGGAAGAAGCCGAAGCTCGCGGCGAGCAGCAGCACCGCCACCAGCACCATGCGCACGACGAGGACGGCCGGCAGGATGCCTTCCTGCGGCGGCCGCGGCGGCCGTTTCATGACGTCCGCCTCCGGCTTCTCGAAGGCCAGCGCCAGCCCCAGGGTCACCGCCGTCACCATGTTGACCCAGAGGATCTGCACCGGGGTGATGGGCAGGGTGTAGCCGGCCAGCACGGCCACCAGGATGACCAGCGCCTGGCCGCCGTTGGTCGGCAGCATGAACAGGATGGTCTTGCGCAGGTTGTCGTAGACGGTGCGCCCTTCCTCGACGGCGTGGGCGATTGAGGCGAAGTTGTCGTCGGCCAGCACCATGGCGGCCGCCTCCTTGGCGGCCTCGGTGCCCTTGCGCCCCATGGCGACGCCGACGTCGGCCCGTTTCAGGGCCGGCGCGTCGTTGACCCCGTCGCCGGTCATCGCCACGGTGTGGCCGGTGCTCTGCAGCGCCTTCACCAGGCGCAGCTTGTGCTCCGGCGTGGTGCGGGCGAAGACGTCGGTCTCCTCGGCGGCGCGCACCAGATCGGCGTCGGCGATGCGGTCCAGCTCCGGGCCGGTCAGCGACCGCCCGTCGGCGGCCAGCCCGAAACGGCGGCCGATGGCGCGCGCCGTCACCGCGTGGTCGCCGGTGATCATCTTCACCCGGATGCCGGCGGCCCGGCAGGCCGCCACGGCGGCGACCGCCTCCTCGCGGGGCGGGTCGATGAGGCCGCACAGGCCGAGCAGGGTGAGGCCTTCCTCGAGGTCGGACATCTCCAGCTCGGTGGAGCCGGGCAGGGCAGGGCGGCCGGCGATCGCCAGCACCCGCTGGCCGTCACCGGCCAGCGCGTCGACGCGGGCGTGCCAGGCGTCGGCCTGCAGCGGCACCGGCCCGCCCGGGCCCAGGACCTGGCTGCACATGGTCAGCACCCGTTCCGGCGCACCCTTGACGTAGACGACGCCGTGCCCCTCGTGGTCATGGTGCAGGGTGGCCATGAACTTGTGCTCGGACTCGAAGGGGATGACGTCGCCGCGCGGACGATGGCCGCGTTCGCCCTCGGGATCCAGGCCGGCCTTGAGGGCGAGCGCCAGCAGGGCGCCGTCCGTCGGGTCGCCGGCGAGCCGCCATTCGCCGTCGCCGTCGCGGTGGAGGTCGGCGTCGTTGCACAGCAGGCAGGCGCGGGCGATCTCCGTCAGGATGTGGTTCTCGCCGGGCTCGACGTCGCCGCCGTCGAGCAGGAAGCGGCCGTCCGGGCGGTAGCCGATCCCGCTGACGGCGAAGGTGGCGTCGAGGGTGGCGACGGTCTGCACCGTCAGCTCGTTGCGGGTCAGGGTGCCGGTCTTGTCCGAGCACACCACGCCGACCGAGCCCAGGGTCTCCACCGCCGGCAGACGGCGGATGATGGCGTTGCGCCGGGCCATCCGGGTGACGCCGATGGCGAGCGTGATGGTCATCACCGCCGGCAGGCCTTCGGGGATCGCCGCCACCGCCAGCCCGACCGCCGCCATCACCATCTCCGGCCAGGGCTGGCCGTCGAGGACGGTGCCGTAGGCGAAGGTCGCCGCCGCGGTGGCCAGGATCACCGCCGACAGCCGGCGCCCGAACACCGCCATCTGCGCCAGCAGCGGGGTCGTCAGGGTCTGCACCTCGGCCAGCAGGGTGCCGATGCGGCCGATCTCGGTGCGGTCGCCGGTGGCGACCACCGCGCCGAGGCCCTGCCCCTGGACCACCAGGGTGCCGGAATAGGCCATGCCGGTGCGGTCGCCCAACGCCGCGTCCTCCGCCACCGCGAGGGTGGTCTTGGCGACGGGGAGGGATTCGCCGGTCAGCGCCGCCTCCTGCACGCGCAGCCCCTTGGCCCGCACGATCCGCAGGTCGGCCGGCACGCGATCGCCCGAGGCCAGGATCACCCGGTCCCCGGGCACCAGCTCCTCGGCGGGCAGGGCGAGCTGGTGGCCGTCGCGCAGCACCGTCGCATGGGGCGACAGCATGCCGCGGATGGCGTCCAGCGCCTGTTCGGCCTTGCCCTCCTGGACGTAGCCGATCAGCGCGTTGATCAGGACCACCCCGGCGATCACCCCGGCGTCGGTCAGCTCGCCCAGCAGCAGGCTGACGAGGCCGGCACCGATCAGCACGTAGATCAGGATGTTGTCGAACTGCACCAGGAAGCGCATCAGCGCCGAGCGGCGCTTGGGCGGGGTCAGGCGGTTGGCGCCGAAGCGCGCGAGCCGGTCCGCCGCCTGGGCGGCGGTCAGGCCGCCGTCGGGGCTGTCGAGGGCGTCGAGCGTCTCGTCGGCGGAGCGGGCGTGCCAGGGGGCGTCGAGGGATCCGGTGTCGAGCGGGCTCATCCTGCGGCTCCTCGGAACGGTCCGGTGGGGAAAGGGATGCCTCAGACGTCGTGAGACGGCGCCGCCATCGCCAGACCCTGCGACAAAAATCCCGAACGGGCCGGGAGCGGCCGCCGGCGACGGGGAGATCGGGATGCACGGTGCGATGGACGCCATGGCTCTTGCGGGGTACGCAATCAGTGCGATATGTCTGGAAATCGGCACCACTCGACGGCGAAGGGCCTTGGCGGCCGTCGCGCCGGAACCGTCGGCGGCGCGTTGCCGCACGGGCCGAAGTCCTTCGACCCGCCTCCTCTTTCGTTTGACTTGAAGGGCCCGATCCGCTACCCAATGTGTACCGCGGGGCTCGACGACCCGCGGACGTTCCATCCTACCCGGCGATACCACGCTTTCAGCGTCAACTCCGGCGTACCGGCCCTCGCCATTCGCCGGCTACGGCGACCGACTCCGTCGGCCTTTCGCCGACGCCGTCTTCCCCCGGCGCACCCCCCGCCGGCCAGGGCCATCCTCCCGAATCATCCGACCGATCATGTCCATAGGCCACCGATGCATCTCCAAGAGTTGAAGTGCAAGAGCCCCGCAGAGCTTCTGGCGTTCGCGGAGGAGCTTCAGATCGAGAACGCCAGCACCCTGCGCAAGCAGGACATGATGTTCGCCATCCTCAAGCAGCTGGCCGAGAACGACGTTCCGATCTTCGGCGACGGGGTGCTGGAGGTGCTGCAGGACGGGTTCGGGTTCCTGCGCTCGCCGGAGGCCAACTATCTTCCCGGTCCCGACGACATCTACGTCAGCCCCAGCCAGGTGCGCCGTTTCGGCCTGCGCACCGGCGACACGGTGGAAGGGCAGATCCGGGCGCCCAAGGACGGTGAGCGCTACTTCGCGCTGCTCAAGGTCAACACGATCAACTTCGACGCGCCGGAGAAGGTGCGCCACCGCATCAACTTCGACAACCTGACGCCGCTCTATCCCGACGAGCGGTTGCGCATGGAGGTCGAGGATCCCACGAAGAAGAACTACACCGGCCGCATCATCGACCTGGTGGCACCCCTGGGCAAGGGGCAGCGCGGGCTGATCGTCGCGCCGCCGCGCACCGGCAAGACGGTGATGCTGCAGAACATCGCCCACTCCATCGCCACCAACCACCCCGAGGCCTACTTGATCGTGCTGCTCATCGACGAGCGGCCGGAAGAGGTGACCGACATGGCGCGGTCGGTGCAAGGCGAAGTGATCTCCTCCACCTTCGACGAGCCGGCGGCCCGCCACGTCCAGGTCGCCGAGATGGTGATCGAGAAGGCCAAGCGGCTGGTCGAGCACAAGCGCGACGTCGTCATCCTGCTCGACTCCATCACCCGCCTGGCGCGCGCCTACAACACGGTGGTGCCGAGCTCCGGCAAGGTGCTGACCGGCGGCGTCGACGCCAACGCCCTGCAGCGGCCCAAGCGCTTCTTCGGCGCCGCCCGCAACATCGAGGAGGGCGGGTCGCTGACCATCATCGCGACCGCCCTGATCGACACCGGCAGCCGCATGGACGAGGTGATCTTCGAAGAGTTCAAGGGCACCGGCAACTCGGAAATCGTCCTCGACCGCAAGCTCTCGGATAAGCGCACCTTCCCGGCGATCGACGTCTCCAAGTCGGGTACCCGCAAGGAGGAGCTGCTGGTCGACCGCGGCACCATGTCGAAGATGTGGATCCTGCGCCGCATCCTCATGCCGATGGGGGTCACCGACGCCGTCGACTTCCTCGTCGACAAGCTGAAGTACACGAAGTCCAACGCCGACTTCTTCGAATCGATGAACCAGTAGGCGAAAAAAAGACGCGGGGGCCGCAAGCCCCCGCGTCGGTTTTCAGGCGCCCGGCGCCCGGCCGTTCAGAACGGCGGCTGGCCTTCCGGCTTCGCCTCGCCGCCCTGGGCCTGGCCGGCCTGCGCGGCGATCTGGCGGCGGAACAGGTCGGCGAAGTCGATGGGATTGATCATCAGCGGCGGATAGCCGCCGTCGCGGGTGGCCTCGGCGACGATGGCGCGGGCGAACGGGAACAGCAGGCGCGGCCCCTCGATCATCAGCACCGGGCGGTGATGCTCCGGGGCCAGGCCCGGCAGCTGGAACAGGCCGCCGTAGGCCAGCTCGACCAGGAAGGCGGTGTTCTCGTTCTGCTTGGCCTCGCAGCGCAGGTGGAGGACCACCTCGTAGACGTTCTCGGCGGCCAGGCGCGCCTGCACGTCGACGCCGATGTTGACCTGCGGCTGCGGCTGGCCCGGCATCAGGCTCTGCGGCGCGTTCGGGTTCTCGAACGAGAAGTCCTTGATGTACTGGGCGAGGATGTGCACCGGCATGGCGCTGGCGCCGCCCTGGGCGTTCTCGCCGGCACCGTTGCCGGCGGCCGTCGGTTGGTCGGACATGATGGAACTCCTGGCCGGCAACCGGCCATTTCAGGGGTTGAGCCTGGGGCTGGCTAGCACGGATCCTTGTAGCCGGCAACCCGCTGCCGCCCGCCCGGACGTGGTCGTCGGCGCCGAGCGGGCCTCCCCGGATCGGGCCGCCTGCGGCCGGGCCGGGGCGAAGCCGCCGGCTCCGCGCTGTGCCGCCTTCTGTCCGAGTCGCCCTGCGGGTTTTCGGCGCCCGCCGCCCTGCCGGCGGGGTTGGGAAAGGCTGCTCAGCCGCGCCGGTCGGAATCGTCGCGCGCGGGCCGCCAGCGTGACTCCTCCAACCGCGGCGCCGCCCCGTCGTTCCCGTCGCGGGGATGCACCTCCTCGTACTCGACGTCGATCACCCGGCCCGGCGAGGGCCGGCGCGGGTCCGTCTCGCGGCCGTTCGTCCACACCCGCAGGTCGCCGCGCCCGCGCATCCGCTCCAGCATCCAGCGGCCGAGCGCCGCCCGCAGCGGCGGCACGAACAGCAGGATGCCGAGGAGGTCGGTGACGAAGCCGGGGATGATCAGCAGGATCGACCCGGCGACGATGCAGAAGCCGCGGAACACCGCGTCCACCGGCAGCTCGCCGCGGTCGGTGCAGGCCTGGGCCTCGCGCAGGACGGCCAGGCCCTGGCGGCGCAGCAGGACGGTGCCGGCGAGGCCGGCCAGCAGGATCAGGCCAATGGTCGGCAGCACGCCGATCCACGATCCGACCTGGATGAACACCGCGATTTCCACCAGCGGGAGTAGAAGGAACAGCAACAGCGGATTCATGCCCATCCTTGCTCTTTGGGACCCAAGCCCCTATGTAGTCGGGAGGAAACACCGCCCGTACCGAAACCGGGCACCTCGTCTGGTGGGCACCCTTTGGGTACACTTAGTCACAGCCTGCCGGGGGGTCCAGGGCAAACCCACAAGGACCGCGCCGATGGGTGATGGATTCGTGTTCATCGAGATCGTCATATTCGCGATGATCGCGGCTTTCCTGGTTTACCGGCTGCGCAGCGTGCTCGGCCGCCGCAACGGCGAGGAGCGGCAGCGGCCGAATCCCTACGCGCCGCGGCCGGACCAGGGACGCCCCGACAACGTGGTGACGATGCCCGGCCGGCCCCGCGGCCAGCCGAGCGAGCCGGCCTCGCCGGACGAGCCCCTGTCGCTCGCCGCCGCCATCGCCCAGATCGCCGGCGTCGACCCGAACTTCGACGAGAAGCGCTTCCTCCAGGGCGCCCGCGCCGCGTTCGAGATGATCGTCGACGCCTTCGCGCGGGGCGACACCGCGGCGCTGCGGCCGCTGCTGTCCGACGACGTGTACGAGAACTTCGCCCGTGCCATCCGCGAGCGCCAGGCGGCCGGGGAGACCCTGGAGACCCGCATCGAGAGCATCGAGGACGCCGACGTCGCCGAGGCCCGGCTCGACGGGCGCACCGCGCTGGTGTCGGTGAAGTTCGTCTCCCATCAGGTGAACGTCACCCGCGACGCCAACGGCGCCATCGTCGACGGCGATCCCAACACGGCGGTCGAGGTGGTCGACATCTGGACCTTCGCCCGCGACACGCGGTCGCGCGATCCCAACTGGGCTCTGGTCGAGACCCGCACCCCGTCGTGATCCGCCTCCGCCCGCCGTTCCCGGGCGTCCGGCAGCCCCGGGCGTTCGGGATCGCCGCCGTTCTCGCCGCCTTGGCGCTCGGTGCCTGCGAGCGCGCCAGCGAGCCCGAGCCGACGCCCGATCGCCTGACCCTCACCCGCGTCGCCTACGAGGCGCTGCCCGGCTGGTCGGCCGACCGCGTGGCCGAGGCGGTGCCCGCCCTGGCACGCTCCTGCGCGACGCTGAAGGGCAAGCCGGACGACCGGCCGGTCGGGCCGGACGGCGTCGCCGGGACGGTCGCCGACTGGCGGCCGCCGTGCGAGAGGCTGGCGGCCCTGCCGCCCGGCGACGACGCCACGGCGCGCGCCTTCTTCGAGGAATGGTTCACCCCCTACGCCGCCGCCAACGGCGAGGAGCGCGCCGGACTCTTCACCGGCTACTACGAGGTGGAGCTCAGGGGCTCGCGCACGCCGAACCTCGACTTTCCCGCCGCGCTCTACCGGCGGCCGCCGGATCTGGTGACCGTCGACCTCGCCGCCTTTTCCGACCGCTGGAAAGGCGAACGCATCGCCGGCCGGGTCGTCGACGGCGCGCTCAAGCCGTACGAGGACCGCGCGGCGATCGAGGCCGGGGCGCTGAAGGGCAAGGGGCTGGAGCTGCTGTGGGTCGACGATCCGATCGGCGCCTTCTTCCTGCAGATCCAGGGCTCGGGCCGCATCACCCTGCGCGACGGCAGCCAGGTCCGCGTCGGCTACGACGGCCAGAACGGGCACCGCTACTTCGCCATCGGCAAGGCGCTGATCGACCGCGGCGCCCTCACCCGCGAGGAGGTCTCGCTCCAGTCCATCCGCGACTGGCTGCGGGCCCACCCCGCCGAGGCCGACGGGGTGATGAACCTCAACCCGTCCTACGTCTTCTTCCGCGAGTTGGGCGGCGAGGGGCCGACGGGGGCCCAGGGGGTGACCCTGACCGCCGGCCGCAGCCTCGCCGTCGACCGCCGCTTCGTGCCCTACGGCGTGCCGGTGTGGCTCGACGCCGAGGATCCGCTGGACGGCGGGGCGCGCCTGCAGCGCCTGCTGATCGCCCAGGACACCGGCGGCGCCATCCGCGGGCCGGTGCGCGGCGACGTCTTCTGGGGCTACGGCGACGAGGCGGAACGGCGCGCCGGGGCGATGAAGAGCCGCGGCGGCTATTTCCTGCTGCTGCCGCGCGGCGTCGAGCCGCGGGCGTAGGTCACGCCGCGGCGCAGCCGTCGTCGTCGGCGCGGCGGGCCTGCTCCCAGGCGAGCAGGGCGCGCTTGCGCGGCACCCCGTAGCGGTAGTTGTGGACGACCCCCGACTTCTGGATCACCCGGTGGCAGGGGATCAGCACGCACACCGGGTTGCGCCCCACGGCGGCGCCCACCGCCCGCGACGCCGTCGGCTGGCCGATGGCGCGGGCGACGTCCTCGTAGCTGACCACCGCTCCTTCCGGAATGCGCAGCAGCGCCTCCCAGACCTTGATCTGGAAGTTGGTCCCGCGCAGCAGCAGGCGGATCGGCTCGCCGCCGGCCGCCGCCGGGGCGAACACCCGCGCCACCAGCGGGGCGGTGGCGTCGGCGTCCTCCACCAGCCGCGCCGCCGGCCAGGCGGCGGCGAACTCGGCGCGGGCGTCGGCCCCGTCCTCGGCGTCGGAGAAGCTCAGCCAGCACACGCCGCGGTCGGTGGCGGCGATCAGGGCGCGCCCGAACGGGCAGTCGTGCAGGCCCCAGCGGATGGTCAGGCCGTGGCCCAGCGCCTTGTACTCGCCGGGCGTCATCGCCTCGCAGGACACGAACAGGTCGTGCAGGCGCGACGGTCCCGAGAGGCCGACGTCGAGCGCGGTGTCGAGCACGCTGCGGTTCTCCTCCAGCAGACGCTTGGCGCGGTCGAGGGTCAGGAACTGGACGAAGCGCTTCGGGCTGATGCCGACCCAGCGGCTGAACAGGCGCTGGAAATGGAACGGGCTCATGCCGGCGGCGGCGGCCAGATCCTCCAGCGTCGGCTGCTCCGCCCAGTGCTCGACCATGTGGCGGATGGCGCCGGCGATGGCGCGGTGGTGGCGCGCGTCGGCGGGATCGTCGATGGGATGGAGGCAGGACATGGCAGGTCTCCCCGGTTCACGCCGACGACTGTGGCGCGCTGCCGGCGGCGCTCCAACCCGTTTCTTGCGCCGTCCTACACCGGGCTGGGACGGCAGGGCGGGCGGCGCCAGGCGTCGAGGGCGCGACGCAGCGCCCGGGCGAAGTCCGCCCGCTCCTCGGGGCTGAGGAAGGAGCCGACCACCACCGACTGGCCGTGCGAGGACAGGGTCACCTGGCTTTCGTGCCGCGGCGGGTCGTCCATCGTCACCCGCAGCCAGTTGGGCTGGAAGCGCCACAGCCGTTCCGGCTGCCGCCAGGCCACCCGCTGCACCGTCAGGTCGGCCTCGGTCAGGCGCACCCGCTCGTAGCGCCGCGCCGACCGGTAGTTGGCGCGGAACGCCCAGTAGAGCAGCAGCACGTCGAGGCCGAAGAAGCCGGTGACCGGCCACGCCCCCTGCATCAGGAAGAGGACGCCGACGCCGGCGCTGACCAGCACCACCGCCGTCATCAGCACCAGGAAGCCGGTGCGCCCCAGGCTGCGGTGGGGGTGCAGGATGGCGTCGAAGAAGACGCGGACGCCCGTCTGGCGGGCCTGGTCGTCGCTGCCGTTCATGGTCGTCGATCCTGCCCCCGATTGCGTTTCCCGTAAAGCCGGCTACAGTCGGCCCCATGGAAACCCCCGCCGTCGAAGAACTGTTCCGCCGCCTGGCCGCCGCCAACCCGGAACCCAGGAGCGAGCTGGAATACGTCAACCCCTTCACCCTGCTGGTCGCCGTCGTGCTGTCGGCGCAGGCCACCGACGCCGGCGTCAACAAGGCGACCCGCGCCCTGTTCGAGCGGGTGCGCACGCCGCGCCAGATGCTGGAGCTCGGCGAGGAGGGGCTGCGCCAGCACATCAGGACCATCGGCCTCTTCAACACCAAGGCCAAGAACGTCATCAAGCTGTCGGAGATCCTCGAGCGCGACCACGGCGGCGAGGTGCCGCGCGACCGCGACGCGCTGGAAGCGCTGCCCGGCGTCGGCCGCAAGACCGCCAACGTGGTGCTCAACGTCGCCTGGGGCGAGGAGACGATGGCGGTCGACACGCACATCTTCCGCGTCGCCAACCGCACCGGCCTGGCCCCGGGCAAGACCCCCGAGGCGGTGGAGCGGCGCCTGCTGGCGGTGGTGCCGCCGCCCTACCGCCGGCACGCCCACCACTGGCTGATCCTGCACGGGCGCTACGTCTGCAAGGCGCGGCGGCCGGACTGCCCGGTCTGTGCGGTGCGCGACCTCTGCGCCTATCCGGACAAGACGAAGCCCGGCACGGCGGCGGCCGTGCCGGGCTGATGTCGGGTCAGGGCCGCGGGCGCGGACGGTTCACTCCGCCGGGGCCATCTCCGGGGTCGGCGCGGCCGCCGCCGGCGCCGCCGTGCCGCCGGCGGCCGGGCTGAACACCTGGATGTCGCCGATGAGGCGGCCGCCGGCCTCGACCTCCAGCTCGCCGTAGCGGATCGAGCCGTTGATCTTGCCGGTGGAGCGCACGCGCAGACGGCCGCGCACCTTGATGTCGCCTTCGAAGCGGCCGCCGATGTCGGCCTCGTCGATCTCGACCGAGCCCTTGAACAGGCCGGACTCGGCGATCTCGATGTTGCGGCCGTCGCGCAGCTTGGCCTCGACGGTGCCCTCGACGACCAGCACGTCGCACGAGGCGATCTCGCCGGACAGGGAGATGTCGCGGCCGACGGTCAGGCGGCGCTGTTCGACGGTCGCCGCGGGGGCGGGAGCAGGCGGCGGGGCAACCGGCGCCGGTGCCGGCGCGGCGGCGGCCGGGGCGGCTTCGGGGCGCCGCGGCACGGCACCCGGCATGTCCACCATGCGGCGCGGGATGTCGGCCTTGAAGGCCGGGGCGGCGGCGGGCGAGGTCGGCGGCTTGGGCGGTGCGGTGTTCATGTCGGAAGCCTTGTCGGAGTAGGGCGAGCGGAGCGTCGGCGCCAAGCTCGGCTGCGGCGACGCCGGCGAATGCGAAGGCGCGGGGACCACGGCCGAGCCAGGGGACTCCGCAGTGGGTTCGTCCGGGTACGGGATCTCGGCGGTCGGCGGGAGTGGTGTCGGCGCCGGAGCCGCGGGCGCCAAGGTCGGCGCGGCGGCTCCGGCTGTGTCGGCGCCCGCGAGCTTGGGCGAGCCGGCCGGCGGGGTCTTTCGTCCGAACAGCATGCAGGAAGTCCCCTGGTTCTGGTCAGGTCGGATGGGCGTCTTCGGTGACCGCGCCATGGTCCGCGCGAAGACCATGAAAGCGGGTTATCACGGTCATCCCGGCGGCCGCAAGTGGCCATTCTTGGAATGAAAGACGTGCGCCACGAAGGCCGTCGCAATGACCGGGACGAACAGATTCAGCACCGGGACCGTCGAAAGGAAGGCGATAATGACACCGGCCACAAAAGGTCTCAGGCCCGCTTCGCGCCGGGCCTGCGCGGCGCCGCGGCGGCCGACGCGGCGGATCGCCACCAATTCGTAGTACTCACGCCCCAGGAGATAGCCGTTGACGAGGTAATAGACGGCGAGATTCAACCCCGGTGCCGCGATGTAGAACGGCAGCGCCACCAGGTTCACCGCCACCACGACGGCCAGGAAGCGCAGCGCCGTGCCGAACTCGACCAGCCACCCCGGCGACGAGGCCGGCGGCAGGCCCGGGTAGTGGCGGCGCTCCACGGCGTCCACCACCTCGTCCAGCAGCAGGCTGGACACCGCCGCGACGACACCGGGGAACAGCACCCAGGCGGCGATCAGCACGAGCAGGCCGCCCAGCACGTCGATGGCGGCGTCGATCCAGGCCCAGTCGGTCAGGGCGGTGCCCAGCAGCAGCCATTCCACCAGGACGAACAGGCCGACGAACGCCGCCAACGCCCCGATGACGCCGATCAGCACGATGCGGCGCGACGCCGGATCCGACAGTTGCGAGAACCCGAGCACCAGCGCGCGGATCATGGCGGTTCCTCCTTCGCGGACACCCCCGACGTTCTAGCCACGCCGCCGCGGCGCGGCAAGGGCGCCGGCCGGCCTTGTGATGGCGCCCGGCCCCGCTATACTCCGCCGACCCCGACGGTCCGCCATCAACATCAGGAGTTCCCATGGACGCCGCAGCGTACGACGTCACCGGCATCGGCAATGCCATCGTCGATGTGATTGCCCATGCCGACGACGCCTTCCTCGCCGCCAACGGCATCGACAAGGGGGCGATGACCCTGATCGACGCCGCCCGGGCCGAGGAGCTGTACGGCCGCATGGGCCCCGGCATCGAGGTCTCCGGCGGCTCGGCCGGCAACACCATGGCCGGCTTCGCCTCGCTGGGCGGCACGGGCGCCTACATCGGCAAGGTCTGCAACGACCAGCTCGGCACCGTCTTCCGCCACGACATCCGCTCGGCCGGCGTCCACTTCGCCACCGACCCCCTGCACGACGGCGCGCCGACCGCGCGCTGCCTGATCCTGGTGACGCCCGACGCCCAGCGCTCCATGAACACCTATCTCGGCGCCTGCGTCGAGCTGGGGCCGGAGGACATCGACGAGGCGCTCGTCGCCGCCTCGCGGGTGACCTACATGGAGGGCTACCTCTGGGATCCGCCGCGCGCCAAGGAGGCGTTCCGCAAGGCCGCCGGCATCGCCCACGGCGCCGGCCGCGCGGTGTCGCTGTCGCTGTCGGACGCCTTCTGCGTCCACCGCCACCACGGCGAGTTCTTCGACCTCGTCGAGAACCACGTCGACGTGCTGTTCGCCAACGAGCACGAGATCGGCGCCCTCTACGGCACCGACCGGTTCGAGGAGGCGCTGGCGGCGGTGCGGCGGCTCGGCAAGGTGGCGGCCCTGACGCGCAGCGAGAAGGGAGCGGTCGTCGTCGCCGGCGGCGAGGTGCACGAGGTGCCGGCGGATCCCGTGGCCCACGTCGTCGACACCACCGGCGCCGGCGACCTCTACGCCGCCGGCTTCCTCTACGGCTACACCCGCGGCCTGGCGCCGGCGGTGTGCGGCCGCCTCGGCGCCGTCGCGGCGGCCGAGATCATCGGCCACGTCGGCGCCCGCCCGGAGGTGTCGCTGGCCGGGCTCGTCCGCGCCAAGGGCGTGCTGTAACGCCGGCATGCCGTAAAGCCTTGGGTTGGCGGGGGCGCTGCGCTAAGGTTTCCGCCGCCCTCCTGCGCCTCGCCTGCCGCGGACCCGCTCCATGCAAGTCTACCTGCCGATCGCCGAGATGTCGGTCAACGCCCTGGTCGTGCTGGTCATGGGCTGGCTGGTCGGGTTCCTCTCCGGCATGTTCGGCGTCGGCGGCGGGTTCCTGATGACGCCGCTGCTGATCTTCATCGGCGTGCCGCCGGCGGTGGCGGTGGGCACCCAGTCCAACCAGCTCGTCGCCGCCAGCGTGTCGGGCGTGCTGGCCCACTGGCGGCGCGGCAACGTCGACGTCAAGCTGGGCGTGGTGATGCTGCTGGGCGGCCTGGTCGGCACCTCGATCGGCGTGTGGATCTTCGGCATCCTGCAGCGGCTGGGGCAGATCGACATCGCCATCGGCCTCAGCTACGTCTTCTTCCTCGGCGTCATCGGCTCGCTGATGCTGGCGGAGAGCACCCGCGCGCTGCTGCGCCGGCGCTCGCCGACGGCGACCCGCGGCAAGCTGCACCACCACATCTGGCTGCACGGCCTGCCGCTGAAGATGCGCTTCCACCGCTCCAAGCTCTACATCTCGGCCCTGCTGCCGGCCGGGATCGGCGCCATCGGCGGCATGCTGGTGGCGATCATGGGCATCGGCGGCGGCTTCATGCTGGTGCCGGCGATGATCTACCTGCTCAACATGCCGACCGCCCTGGTGGCCGGCACGTCGCTGTTCCAGATCATCTTCACCACCGCCATCGCCACCCTGCTGCACGCCGCCACCAACCACACCGTCGACGTCATGCTGGCGCTCCTGCTGCTGGTCGGCGGCGTGGTGGGGGCCCAGTTCGGCACCAAGGCCGGCGGCTACCTGCGCGGCGAGCAGGCGCGCGCCCTGCTCGGCCTGCTGGTGGTGGCGGTGGCGCTGCGTCTCGCCTGGGACCTGGTGGTGACGCCGGAGGACCTGTTCACCGTGAGCAGCGGGGTGGTGCGATGACCCTGGTGCGCCGGGGGGCCGTCGTCGCCGGCGGACTCGCCGGCGCGGTGCTGGCCGCCGCGCTCGCCCTGGCGGTGACGGCGCGCGCCCAGTCGCTGGTCGCCGACCTGTCGAGCCACCTCATCGCCATCACCACCGGCTTCACCGGCACCGAGGTGGTGCTGTTCGGCTCCACCGGCGGCGAGGGCGACGTGGCGGTGGTGGTGACCGGTCCGCGCATCGACGCCACCGTGCGCCGCAAGGCGCGCATCGCGGGCATCTGGGTCAACCGCAACAGCGCGGTGTTCGAGCAGGTGCCGAGCTACTACGTCGTGGCGAGCAGCCGGCCGCTGGAGGACTTCGCCGGCGATCCCGTGCTGGAACGCCACCAGATCGGCACCGCCAACCTGATCCTGGAACCGAGCGAGCCGCTGCCGCCGGCCGAGTTGGTCGCCTTCCGCGCGGCGCTCATCCGCAACAAGCAGCGCGAGGGGCTCTACGGCGCCGAGCGGGCGGAGGTGAACTTCCTTGGCGAACGGCTGTTCCGCACCAACATCTACTTTCCGGCCAATGTGCCGACGGGCCTCTACAACGTGGAAGTGTTCCTGATCCGCAACGGCGAGGTGGTCAGCGCCCAGACCACCCCGCTGGTGGTGTCCAAGGTGGGCTTCAGCGCCGAGGTCACCGATTTCGCCCGCGGCAAGCCGCTGCTGTACGGCGTCGTCGCGGTGATCGGCGCCGTGGCCGCCGGCTGGTTGGCCGGAGCCCTCTTCCGAAAGGTGTAGCGATGAGCGAACCGACCGCCCCCGAAGCCGCCGATCCCGCCACCCCGGCCACCCCCCCGGCCGCCATGCCGCAGCGCATCTTCCTCGTCGTCGTCGACGAGAGCCCGGAGCTGAAGGTCGCGCTGCGCTACGCCTGCCTGCGCGCCAAGAAGTCGGCCGGCCGCGTCGCCCTGCTCTACGTCATCGAGCCGGGCGAGATGCAGCACTGGCTGGCGGTGGAGAACCTGATGCGCGAGGAGCAGCGGACCGAGGCGGAGCAGACCTTGCAGAAGCTGGCCCGCGAGGTGGTGGCGATGACCGGCACCCTGCCGGTCCTCTACATCCGCGAGGGCGACCGCCGCGACGAGCTGATGGCGCTGATGGAGGAGGAACCCGGCATCTCCATCCTGGTGCTGGGCGCCGGGATCGGCCCCGAAGGGCCGGGGCCGCTGATCTCCTATTTCACCGGCCGCGGCATCGGCAAGCTGGGCATCCCGCTGACCGTGGTGCCGGGCGGCCTCAGCGACGAGCAGCTCGAAGCCATAACCTGACCGCCGTTCCGCGCCCACCGCCCTCAGCCGCCGTACAGCGCCCGCAGGCTGCGCAGGTCGATGTCGCTGCGGTCGTCGGTGAGCACCGGCTGCCCGGCGGTATCGGCCGGCGCCAGGGTGTCGGCGAGGCGGCGGGCGGCGTACAGGGCGGGGAGCGGCGCCTCTTCCAGGCGTACGCGCAGGCCGGCGGCCGAGCGCTCGTCGGCGGTGGCGACGAGCAGCCAGTTGCCGCGCCCGGCGTCGGCCAGGAAGACCGAAGGGAAGACGGCGGCCATGGTCGCTCCCAGCGGCCCCACCAGGGCGTCGCGGTCGGCCGGCGCCGCGACGTTCATCATCACCGCGCCGCCGGGCGCCAGCCGCGCGCCGAGGGCCGCGAAGAACTCGCGGGTGGCGGCGAAGAAGGGGATGATGGCCGTGGCGTACAGGTCGACGACGATCACGTCGTACACCGGGCCGGCGCGCTCGACGTAGCGGCGGGCGTCGTCCACCACGACACGTACGCCGTCGAGCCCGAAACGCTCGCGGGCGACCTCCACCACCGCCGCGTCCAGCTCCACCCCGACGACCTCGGCGTCCGGCCAGGCGCGGGCGATCTGCGTCGCGGCGACGCCGCCGGCCAAGCCGAGGACGAGGACGCGCCGCCCCTCGGCCAGGGCCGGGCCGGCGGCGAACAGGTCGTAGTACATGCCGGTCGGCCCGCCGTCCTTGCGCAGCCGCGACTGCACCGCCCACAGGGCGTTGAGGTGCAGCCGCACCTCCGCCGCGTCCTCGCGGACGTAGATCGTGTTGTGCGGCGTCTCGCGGTAGACGGCGAAGCCGCGCCCCTCGGCCAGGCCGGCGCCCCACGCCCCGGCGGCGAGAACGGCGGCCGCCGCGGCGAAGCGCCCGCCGCCCGGCAGCGCGGCGCAGGCGGCACCCAGCACCGCCGCCGCCACGGCGTAGCCGGCCGAGACGCCGATGGTGGGAATGGCGTAGAAGGCGGCGAAGAAGGTGCCGCCGATGCTGCCCAGGGTGCCGACGGCGTAGATCCGCCCGGCCCGCGCCGCCACGCCGCCGGAGCCGGACAGGCCGGCGCAGATCGGCGACACGGTGGCCAGCGCGAACGACGGCACGCCGAGCAGGAGCGCCGCGCCGACCACGGATCCCACCCCCGGGCCCATGCCGCCGGACGAGCCGTCCAGGGCCGCCGGGCCGATCCACGGCGTCGCCGCCGCCCACGCGGCACCCGCCAGCAGGGCGCCGCGCAGGAACGGCAGCGCGCCGCCGCCGTCGCCGACCGCGCCGCCCTTCCAGTAGCCGGCCGCCATGAAGCCCAGCACGACGCCGATCACCGCCCCCCATTGGTAGACGGAGTAGCCGTAGTGCGGCGCCATCAGCCGGCCGCCGAGGATCTCCAGCATCATCAGGCCCCATCCCGCGGCGAAGGCGGCGACGGGCAGGGCGACTCGGGCGCGCGTCCCGGTCACGGCGTCGGATCCGCCGCCAGCGCGAACACCTCCACCGGATCCCGCAGCCCCCTGACCGGGTGCCAGCCCAGCGACCGCATCCGGTCGCCGCAGGCGGCGGCCACCGCGGCCGAGGCCAGCACCGGCCGCTCGAGGCGCTTGCACAGGCTCTCGAGCCGGCTCACCAGGTTGACGGCCGGGCCGATGACGGTGAAGTCGAGGCGGCTCGGCGCGCCGATGTTGCCGTACATGACGTCCCCCAGGTGCAGGGCGATGCCGCAGTGCAGGACCGGCTGTCCCCAGGCGGCGCGTTCGGCGTTCAGCCGGGCCATGCCGGCCAGCGCCGCCTCGGCGGCGTCGAGGGCGCGGGTGCAGGCCTCGCGGTCGCACTCGGCGCCGCAGGGGGCGTCGGGGGGCGCGTCGGGCAGGGGGAAGACCGCCAGCAGGGCGTCGCCGATGAACTTCAGGATCTCGCCGTCGCGCGCCTCGACCGCCCCGCCCATCACCTCGAAATAGCCGTTCAGCAGGGCGATCAGCTCCTCGCGCGGCAGGCGGTCGGCCAGGGCCGTGAAGCCGCGCAGGTCGCACTGCCACAGCACCGCGCGCAGGGCCGCCCCGGTGCCGCGCCGGATGTCGCCCGACAGGATGCGGGCGCCGGTGCGGCGGCCGACGTAGGTGTCGAGCACCGTGGTGGCGAGGCGCCGCAGCACCATCGTCTCCAGCACCGCGCCCATGGCCGGCAGCATGGCGTCGATGGCCGCGAGGTCGGCGGTGGTGAAGCCGCCGGGCTGGTCGGTGGCGAAGCTCGCCATGTTCGGCCGGCCGTCGGAGAAGCGCAGCGTCATCACCGCGTAGTCGGTGTAGCCCTGGGCCTGCAGCTCGCCCACCACCGGGTAGGGCCAGGGCGGGGCCATGCGCTCCAGGCGGAAGCGCAGCGCCTCCGCGCCCTGCTCCATGATGGCGGCGACCGGGCTGGTGAGATAGTCGATGGAGGACTCGATGCCGTGCGCCCGCTCGATCGCCTCGACCTCGGCGAGGTCGACGCGCCAGTAGTAGCTCATCGAGCGGATCTGCGGGTGCAGCAGGGTCAGCGCCAGCGAACAGCGCGCCAGCGGCACCCCGACCGTGCGCAGGTGGCGGCACAGGGCGTCGATGAACTCCGGCACGCCGGTGTGCCGGCGGCCGTCGGTGAGAAGCCAGTCGATCACCGCGTGCTGGCAGGGGATCGACCGATCGGGCGCGCGCCCTTCCGTGAGTTCGCCTGCTGCGGGCGCGCCCGTATCCACGACAATGACCCTTCGACGCCATGCTTGATCTCGCCGGGGATTCTGCCCAAGTTTCCAGGGCGCCGCCAGTGCTCTTCGGCGCACCATGAAAGGACCGTAGGACCATGTTCATCCAGACCGAGCAGACCCCCAATCCGGCCACCCTGAAGTTCCTGCCGGGGCGCGAGGTGCTCGGGCGCGGCACCGCCGACTTCCCCTCGCGCACCGAGGCCGGCCGCTCGCCCCTGGCCGAGCGGCTGTTCGAGATCGACGGGATCGAGGGTGTCTTCCTCGGCGCCGATTTCATCACCATCACCAAGGCGGACGGCAAGGACTGGTACCTCCTGAAGCCGTCGATCCTCGGCGTGGTGATGGAGCACTTCACCGCCGGCCGCCCGGTGCTGACCGGCGCGGCCGACGAGGACGGGGCGGCCGAGGACGACGACGAGATCGTGCAGCAGATCAAGGAGCTGCTGGACACCCGCGTGCGCCCGGCGGTGGCCCAGGACGGCGGCGACATCACCTTCCACGGCTTCGACCGCGGCGTCGTCTACCTGCACATGAAGGGGGCGTGCGCCGGCTGCCCCAGCTCGACGGCGACGCTCAAGGCGGGCATCGAGAACATGCTGCGCCACTACGTCCCCGAGGTGCAGGAAGTGCGCGCCGTCCGCTGACGGAGCTACTCCGGCACCACGAACTGCATGCCGAACCAGCGCCAGCGCCCCTCGGCGGTGGGCAGCGTGCAGTTCAGCCGGGCGCGGCCGGGCGGGAAGGGGTCGGCGATCCGCACCTCGATGCGGTCGTCGGCGACCCGCTCCACGGTGGCCCGGCCCTGCCCCGAGGCGAAGCAGGCGAGCTGCGACAGGTCGCCGACGTCGGCCGACACGGTGAAGCCGGCCAGGGGCGGATTGACGGCCAGCACCGGATCCTCCGGCGTCACGTCGACCACCGGCAGCGGCAGCGCGTTGGCGGCGAGGCGGAAGCGGTCGATGCTGCCGAACGCCTCCGTCATCACGAAGCGCGGCAGCGCCTGCACGTCGGCACCGGCGTAGAGCACGCCGGACTGCAGGCCGAACGCCGCGGTCATGCCGCGCTCCGCCACCAGGGCCTGGACGGCCGACGAATACTCCCCTTGCGGGTAGGCGAACAGCGTCGCCGGCCGGCCGAGCTCGGCGACCAGCCGGGCCTCGACACGGCGCAGGTCGGCGGCGGCCTCGGCGGCGCCGCGGTCGACCAGGGACTGCGTCGAGGCGCCGAGCGCGCCGATGGTGACGCCGCTCTGCCCGGCCAGCCGGCGCAGCTCGTCCCAGGTCATGTGGGTGGCGGCGCCGCGGTCCAGCGGATCGCTGGCGACGAACAGGGTGAACGGCAGCCCGGCCGCGCGCAGCCGCGGCCAGCCCTGGCTGTAGAAGGACCGGCTGGCGTCGTCCACGGTGATGGCGACGGTGCGGTCGGGCAGAGGCAGGCCGGCGCGCAGCGCCTCGACGATCGTCGGCAGGGGCAGGACCGTGTAGTCGCCCGACGTCAGCTCCTCGAGATGGGCCTCGAACTGGTCGATGCGGATGCTGCTGGCCGGCATCTCGTCCTCGCCGAAGCGGTTGTAGGCGAACACCACCGCGCCGGCCGGTTCGGCGGCGCGCGGCGCCGGCGGGGCGGAGAGGACGCCGAGCACGGCGAGCAGCAGGAGGATGGCAGGGCGAAGCGGCATGTCGGCAGGACAACCCCGGCGGCCGCCGTCGTGCGACAGCCCTCACCGCCGGGTGTGGCACAAGCCGCCGCCGCGGAACAAGCGGCGAACAGCCGCGCCCCCGCTTCCGTCGTTCCGTGGTGCGGATCGGCAACAGTCGGGTGTGCCCCGGCGGCCACTCATCCCATCATGCGGCCGCCGGCCGCGGCGTCGGTCAGCAGCGGATAGCGGTCGCTGCCGGGCAGCTGGTAGTGCCACCACTCCGCGTCGTAGTGGCGCCAGCCGGCCGCCGTCATCACCCCCAGCAGCAGGGCGCGGTTGCGCTGCACGGCGGCCGGCAGGTCGGTGCGGCCGTGGTGCGACCGCTCCGTCATGTCGTCGAAGCCGGTGCCCATGTCGAGCGGCCGGCCGTCGGCGTCGGCCAGGGTCAGGTCGACGGCGACGCCGCGGGAATGGGTCGAGCCGGTCCGCGGGTCGGCGATGTAGACGGGGTCGGGGAAGGCGCGCCAGAGCTCCCATTGCGCCTCCACCGGGCGGAAGGCGTCGTAGACGCGCAGCCGCAGGCCGGCGCCGCGCGCCAGGGCGGCGGCCGCGGCGAGGCGGGCCGCGGCGTCGGCGTGCAGCAGGCAGACCGGGCGGCGGTAGACCGGCCGGCCGGCCAGATTGGCCGCGGTGGCGTAGACGAGCTCGACGTCGACGTCGAAGGCCGGAGGGGCGATCTCGATCAGCATGGGGGACCGTGGGGCCTGTCGTGGCGGGGCCGGCACCGTCGCGGCCGGCCGGAACGGCCCACGACGTACACGGGTCGTGCCGCGAACACACGGATTTATTTGTTCTCCCCGGGGCCACGGTATAGGGAAGGAGCATGCGGTCCGGGCCGCCGGGCCGTCGGCGAGACAAAGGCAGGGCGATGAGGGTACTGGGTCTCGACACCGCGACGACCGGCTGCTCGGCGGCGCTGTGGGACGACGGGCGGGTGGTGGCGCGCCGCGCGCCGCCCATGGTGCGCGGCCAGGCGGAGGCGCTGGTGCCGATGGCGCAGGCGGTGCTGGCGGAGGCCGGCATCGGGTTCGACGCGCTCGACCGCATCGCCGTGACGGTCGGCCCCGGCGCCTTCACCGGCCTGCGCATCGCCCTGGCGGCGGCGCGCGGCTTCGCCCTGGCGGCCGGCGTCCCGGTGGTCGGGGTCACCACCTTCGAGGCGGTGGCGCGCGGCGTCCCGGAGGCCGAGCGCGCCGGGCGCGCCCTTCTGGTCGCCATCGACTCCCGGCGCGCCGAACCCTTCCTGCAGCTCTTCGACGGCGACCTCGCGCCGCGGGGGGAGCCGGCGTTGCTGGAGCCGTCCGCGGTGCCGGGCTGGCTCGCCGCCGCCGCTCCCCTCCTGGTCGCCGGCGACGGCGCCGCGGCGCTGCGGCCGGTCCTCGAAGGGCGCCGCGACACCGCCTTCGCCGCCGGACCCGGCCTGCCCGACGCGGCGGTGGTGGCGGCGCTGGGCGGCGAACGGGCGGTCGGGCTGCCGCCCCAGCCGCTCTATCTGCGCGCCCCCGACGTGACCGTGCCGAAGGCGCGGCCGACCGCCGGCGGGCGTCCGTGAGCGACGTCGTCCTGCGCCCGGCCGGGCCGTTCGACGCCGCCGTCGTCGCCGCCCTGCAGCAGCTCTGCTTTCCCGAGGAGCCATGGTCGGACGGCTTCGTCGCCACCCTGCTGGGCCAGCCCGGCACCTTCGGCCGGCTGGCCGTGGGCGGCACCGCCGCGGCGCCGAACCCGCTCGGCTTCGTGCTGGCGCGGGTGGCGGCGGAGGACGGCGAGATCCTGGCCATCGGCGTGCCGCCGGCGCGCCGGCGCGCCGGCCTCGGCCGCCGTCTGCTGGACGAAGCATTGGCGGAAATGCAGAGGCTCGGCGCCACCGCCGTGTTCCTGGAAGTCGCCGAGGACAACATGGCGGCGCGCGCCCTTTACACGGATGCCGGCTTTTTCGCGGTGGGCCGGCGGCCGGGATACTACAGGCGCCCGGACGGCCGGGCGACGGCGCTGGTCCTGCGCCATTCCTACGGCAGCGGATTCTAGGCCTTCCGTACCCACAGGCGGTGGGTGCCGGCGGGGTCTGCGGGGTCCTCGGCCTCCACCGCCAACACGGCATGGCCCAGTTCGGCCAAGGAACGCGGCACGTTCTGCAAGGGCTCGCCCGCGTTCAGGCGCACTTCGAGCGTCTGGCCGGCCGCCATGCGCTCCACCGACAACTTCGTTTTGACGAACGTCAACGGGCAGACCTCGGCGGTGATGTCCAAAAATAAGTCCGCGGTCCTTTTTTCGTCCACGTCTTCCTCTTCCGTACAAAGATTGGATATTGCACCCGGCCGCGAACCACTTTATATGAAGGTTGAACGCCTAGCCGTGGAGCAATCATACATGAGCAATGGGTCCCCTTCCACCGAGCTGTTGTCTCTGACGACGGAGATCGTGGCGGCACACGTCTCCAACAATACAGTGGCTCTGGGCGATCTTCCGACCCTGATCGAACAGGTGTATAGGTCGCTGTCGAACGTCGGCGCCGAGCCGGCCCCCGCCGAGGAGCGGCCGCAGCCGGCGGTCCCGATCAAGAAGTCGGTGACGCCCGACTACATCGTCTGCCTGGAGGATGGCAAGAAGCTGAAGATGCTGAAGCGGCATCTCAAGACGGCCTACAACATGACGCCCGAGGAGTATCGGGACCGCTGGAGCCTGCCGGCCGACTACCCGATGGTGGCGCCGAACTACGCCCGCCAGCGCAGCTCGCTGGCCAAGCAGATCGGGCTCGGCACCCGCGCCCGCCGCGGCGCCGCCTGACGGCCGCACGCGGCAGGCCCGGTCTCGCGGCGGCGGCCCGAGGGCGCGCGCCGGCGGCGCGCCCCGGGGCCGGCGGCCGCGCCGCGTGACGGTTCGGTGAACGGCGGTCCCGGCGCGGACGTCGTGGTTGACCGGCATGCGGCGCTTCGTGATATGCCTATTGCCTGGATCACCCCAACCGTTTGCGGCGGGGACGGTCCGCCACCGTCGCGACCAGCGCGAACCAGGCAGCACGATCCAGGCAGCACGATGCAGGCCATGTCGGACATCATTTCGGACCAGGGCATTGCGGGCGACCTCCGCGTCGGCACGCTGGAAGTGCGGCTGGCACGCTCGGACGCCGAGGTCGACAGCGCCCAGGCGCTGCGCTACCGCGTCTTCTACGAGGAGATGACGGCCAAGCCGTCGCCGGAGATGGCGGCGCGGCGCCGCGACTTCGACGATTTCGACGTCCACTGCGACCACCTCCTGGTGATCGACCACGCCCGCGGCCCGGGGCCGGAGGCGGTCGTCGGCACCTACCGGCTGATCCGCCGGCCGATGGCCGAACGCGCCGGCCGCTTCTATTCCTCCAGCGAGTACGACATCACGCCGCTGGTGTCGCTGCCGGGCGAGGTGCTGGAGCTCGGGCGGAGCTGCGTCGACGCCGCCTACCGCACCCGCGGCACCATGCAGCTGCTGTGGCGGGGCATCGCCGCCTATGTCTTCCAGCACCGGATCGAGCTGATGTTCGGCTGCGCCAGCCTGCCCGGCAACGACGTGCAGGCGCTGGCCCAGCCGCTGTCCTACCTCTACCATCACCATCTGGCGCCGCCGGCGCTGCGCCCGGTGGCGCTGCCGGAGCTCCACGTCGACATGCGGCTGATGGAGCCGGGCGCGCTCGACGCCAAGCGGGCGCTGAACGACCTGCCGCCGCTGATCAAGGGCTACCTGCGCCTGGGCGGCTTCGTCGGCGACGGCGCGGTCATCGACCCGCAGTTCAACACCACCGACGTCTGCGTCGTCGTCAAGACCGACCTGGTGACGGAAAAATACTACAAGCATTACGAGCGGCGACACGGCGACGCCGCCGGCGCCTAGGTGCGCCGCGGCCGGAGGGACGCAGCCATGGGTTCGCCGGTCGTCGGCGCCGTCCGCATCGCCGTCTATCTCGCCTGGACGCTGCTGCTGATCCCGCTGCAGGCGCTGGCGGTGGCGCTGGGCTGGGGGCTGCGCCGCAGCCTGCCGGTGTTCTATCACGCCTCGTGCTGGCGCATCATCGGCTTCGACGTGGTGGTGCGCGGCACCGTGGCGCAGGGCGGCCCGGTGCTCTTCGTCTCCAACCACTCCTCCTATCTCGACATCATGGTGCTGGGCGGGCTGATCCCCGGCTCCTTCGTCGCCAAGACCGAGGTGGCGCGCTGGCCCTTCTTCGGCCTGCTGGCGAAGCTGCAGCGGACCGTCTTCGTCGAGCGCCGCAACCGCAGCACCGCCGGGCGCCAGCGCGACGACATGCGCGGGCGGCTGGAGGCCGGCGACAACCTGATCCTGTTCCCCGAAGGGACCTCGTCGGACGGCAACCGCACCCTGCCCTTCAAGACCGCCCTGTTCGCCGTCGCCTCGGCCCGCGTCGACGACCGGCCGCTGACCGTGCAGCCCGTCAGCGTCGCCGCGACGCGGCTCGACGGCATCCCCATGGGGATCGCCTTCCGCCCGGTCTACGCCTGGTACGGCGACATGGACCTGGCGCCGCACCTCTGGCGGGCCTTCACGCTCGGCCGGATCACCGTCGAGGTGGAGTTCCACGAGCCGGTGACCCTCGACGCCTTCTCCAGCCGCAAGGCGCTGGCCGAGCACTGCTGGCGCGAGGTGGCCGGCGGCGTCGAGCGCGCCGTGAGCGGCCGCCCCAGGCCGGCGGCCGCGGCCGCGCCGCAGGACGAACCCGTCCCGGTCGAGGCGGTCGCCTCCTGAGCGTCCCTCCTGAGCGTCCGGTGCCCCGGCCCTGCCCGAAAGGCGAGAGACGGCGCGACGCGATTGACTAGCCCCGGGGCCCCTGCGATACCATATTCCCAGCAGATCGAACGGCCGGCAGTCCGGCGCGGCGCGCTGGAGCGAGGGGGCCGGCGCGCCTGTTGTCATTGGCGCGGAAGCGCCTGTCGTCATTGGCGCGCAAGCGCCTGTTGTTACTGGCGCGGAAGGCGCCCGTGGTTATTGGCGCGGAAGGAAAGGGGTTGAGTAAGAAGCTCTTCATCAAGACCTGGGGCTGCCAGATGAACGTCTACGACTCCGCCCGCATGGCGGACGTCCTGGCTCCCCTGGGATACCGGCCGGTCGAGGAACCGGACGGCGCCGACATGGTGATCCTCAACACCTGCCACATCCGCGAGAAGGCCGCCGAGAAGGTGTTCTCGGAGCTGGGGCGGCTGCGCACGCTGAAGGACCGCAAGGAGAGCGGCGACGGCGACCGCATGATCCTGGCGGTGGCCGGCTGCGTCGCCCAGGCCGAGGGCGAGGAGATCGTCGCCCGCGCGCCCTACGTCGACATCGTCTTCGGCCCGCAGACCTACCACACCCTGCCGGAGATGGTGGCGCGCGCCCATCGCGCCGCGGGGGCGGTGCTCAACACCGAGTTCCCCGCGGAGTCCAAGTTCGACTTCCTGCCGGACGAGTCCGCCGCCTCGGGCGTCACCGCCTTCCTGGCGGTGCAGGAGGGATGCGACAAGTTCTGCACCTTCTGCGTCGTCCCCTACACCCGCGGCGCCGAGTTCTCGCGGCCCGCCGCCCAGGTGCTGGCCGAGGCGCGCCGCCTCGCCGCCGCCGGCACGCGCGAGATCAACCTGCTCGGCCAGAACGTCAACGCTTGGCACGGCGACGGCCCCGACGGCTCCACCTGGGGGCTCGGCCGGCTGATCCGCGCGCTGGCGGAGATCGACGGGCTGGAGCGCATCCGCTACACCACCTCGCACCCCCGCGACATGGACGAGGACCTGATCCGCGCCCATGCCGAGGTGCCGCAGCTCATGCCCTACCTGCACCTGCCGGTGCAGGCGGGATCCGACCGCGTGCTCGCGGCCATGAACCGCCGGCACACCGCCGACGACTACCGCCGGCTGGTGGAGCGGCTGCGCACGGCGCGGCCCGACCTGGCGCTGTCGGGCGACTTCATCGTCGGCTTCCCCGGCGAGAGCGACGCCGACTTCGCCGCGACCCTGCGCCTGGTGCGCGAGGTCGGCTACGCCCAGGCCTATTCCTTCAAGTACAGCCCGCGCCCCGGCACCCCGGCCGCCACCGAGGCGGTGCAGGTCCCCGAGGGGGTGAAGACCGAGCGGCTGGCGGCGCTGCAGCAGCTGCTCGACGCGCAGCAGCAGGCCTTCAACCACGGCTTCGTCGGACGCACGGTTCCCGTGCTGTTCGACCGCCCCGGCAAGCGGCCGGGCCAGCTGCTGGGGCGCAGTCCCTACATGCAGTCCGTCCACGCCGACGCCGGCGCGCGGCTTCTCGGCGCCATCGCCGCGGTGACGGTGGAGGCGGCCCATCCCAACAGCCTGGCCGGCCGGGTGGCGACGGGCGTCTACGCCTCCGGCTCCGGCGGCGGTGCCGAACAGACCATGGAGATGCCGGCTTGAACGATCTGCCGGACCATCGCATCGACCTCCGCTTCGACGACAACCGGCTCGTCCCGCTGCTCTATGGCGAGCACGACCGGAACCTCGCCCGCATCGAAACGCAGCTCGGGGTGTCGCTGATCTCCCGCGGCAACGCGCTGACCATCGCCGGCCCGGCCGAGGCGGCGGGGGCGGCGCGCTCGGCCATCGACGCGCTCTACGCCCGCCTGCAGGGCAACCTGCCGGTCGGCCCGGCCGAGGTGGACGCCGCCTTGCGCATGGCCACCGCCGCCCCCGACCCGCAGACCCGCGACCAGGTGCTGGCCGCCATCAGCCGGCCCGACTTCCCCGTGCGCACCCGGCGCAAGGGGGCGATCACCCCGCGTTCGCCGGCCCAGGCCGCTTATCTCCAGGCGCTGGCGGAGAGCGAGCTGGTGTTCGGCCTGGGGCCCGCCGGCACCGGCAAGACCTATCTGGCGGTGGCGCAGGCGGTGGCGATGCTGACCTCGGGCCAGGTCGACCGCATCGTGCTGTCCCGCCCGGCGGTCGAGGCCGGGGAGCGGCTGGGCTTCCTGCCCGGCGACCTGCGCGAGAAGGTCGACCCCTACCTGCGCCCGCTCTACGACGCGCTCTACGACATGCTGCCGGCCGAACAGGTGCAGAAGCGCCTGGCCTCGGGCGAGATCGAGGTGGCGCCGCTCGCCTTCATGCGCGGCCGCACCCTGGCCGACGCCTTCGTCATCCTCGACGAGGCGCAGAACACCACGCCCATGCAGATGAAGATGTTCCTCACCCGCCTGGGCGAGGGCGGCCGCATGGCGGTGACCGGCGACACCTCGCAGATCGACCTGCCGGCGGGCGTGCGCTCCGGCCTCAAGGACGCCGTCGAGATCCTCGGCGGCGGGCCCGGCATGCAGGCGGTGGACGGGGTGCGCTTCGTGCGCTTCAGCGACGCCGACGTGGTGCGCCACCCGCTGGTCAGCCGCATCATCCGCGCCTACGACCGCCACGAGGCGGCCCACCACGACGCCGGGCGCACCGGCCACGTCCGGGGAGGAGGGGGCCGGTGAGCGAGCCGTCCGCCGTCGAGGTGATCGTCACCCGCGAGGCCGGGGCATGGCCGGAGGACGCGGAGTGGCTGGCCGAGCGCGCCTGCCTGGCGGCGCTGGCGGCGGCCTGGGACGGCGACGGCCCGGCCGAGCTGTCGCTGGTGCTGGCCGACGACGCCCTGGTCCACCGCCTCAACCGCGACTACCGCGGCAAGGACAAGCCCACCAACGTGCTGTCCTTCGCCCTGACCGAGGCCGAGGGGCCCGATCCCGACCCCGGCGCGCCGACCCTGCTGGGCGACGTCGTGCTGGCCTGGGAGACGGTCGCCGGCGAGGCCGCCGAACAGGGCAAGGCGCTCGGCGACCATCTCGCCCACCTCGTGGTGCACGGGACGCTCCACCTCCTGGGCTACGACCACGAGGACGACGCCGAGGCCGACGAGATGGAACGCCGCGAGGTGGAGGTGCTGGCCGGGCTCGGCGTCGCCGACCCCTATGCCGGCGCGCCGCCGTCCGGGTCCTCGGATCCACCGCTTTCGACGCAACCGCAACCTCCAGGACGATGACCGAGACCTCCGACAGTCGAACGCCCCGTGAAGACGGGGCCGAAGACCACACTTCGCTGGGCCACCTCTTCCGCGGGTGGCTGCGCTCCGTGATCCGGGGCCGAGGCGACACGACGCTCCGCGACACCATCGAGGAGCTGATCGAGGAGGAGGATGAGACCGAAGGGTCGATGGCGGCGAGCGAGCGCGCGCTGCTCGCCAACATCCTCAAGCTGCGGGACCGCACCGTCGTCGACGTGATGGTGCCGCGCGCCGACATCGTCGGCGTCGACGTCGACACCGACATCCCCACCCTGATCCAGCGCATGTCGGAGGAGCAGCACTCCCGCATGCCGGTCTACCGCGAGACGCTCGACGACGTGGTGGGGATGATCCACATCAAGGACGTCGTCACCTGCATCGCCGGCAACCGCACCTGCGCGCTGCGCGACTTGGTGCGCGAGGTGCTGATCGTCGCGCCGTCCATGCCGGTGGTGGAGCTGCTGGTGCAGATGCGCCAGACCCGCCAGCACATGGCCCTGGTGGTGGACGAGTTCGGCGGCATCGACGGCCTCGTCACCATCGAGGACCTGGTGGAGGAGATCGTCGGCGAGATCGAGGACGAGCACGACGACGCCACGGCGCCCCGCCTGGTGGAGCGTCCCGACGGCTCGCTGATGGCCGACGCGCGCGTCGCCATCGAGGATTTCGAGGACCGCGTCGGGCCGGTGCTGGCCGAGGAGGAGCGCGAGGACATCGACACGCTGGGTGGCTTGGTGGTGTCGCTGGCCGGCCGCGTGCCGGCCCGCGGCGAACTGCTCAAGCACCCCTCGGGCCTGGAGTTCGAGATCGTCGAGGCGGATCCCCGCCGCATCAAGCGCCTGCGCGTGCGCAACGTGCCGGTGGACACCAAGCTGCTGGCGGCGACGGGGTAGGCGCCGACGGGCGTGCGGATGGACAACGCAAAGATTGAAGGATCGAAAGACGAAAATCCTTTCATCCTTTTCAATCTTCGCGTTGCCGAGCCGCACGCCCCCGGCCGCCGTCGGACGACCCGGCTTGACGCCCGGCGCGCGGCGTCCTAAAACGCCGGGCACGTGGTGATTTGACCGACCGGCTTGCGGACCACGCTAAACAAACCGCTAAAGAGGTCCGGGCCGTCCCCGCGCCTAGACCACCGGTCACAGCGGCGCCAGGAGACCCGAGCCCATGAGCACCCCCGAGACCCCCGCCCAGCGCAAGCCCGCCCACCGCAATCCCGAGGTCGGCGGCCTGCGGCCCCGCTCGCAGCTCGTGCACGGCGGCATCCAGCGCTCCGCCTTCGACGAGACCTCCGAGGCGCTGTTCCTCACCTCCGGCTTCGTCTACGGCGCCGCCGAGGAGGCCGAGGCCGCGTTCCAGACCGACGGGCTGCGCCACGTCTACTCGCGCTTCCGCAACCCGACGGCGGCCATGTTCGAGGACCGGCTGGCGGCCTACGAGGGGGCGGCCTGGGCCTACGCCACCACCACCGGCATGGCCGCCGTGTTCGCCGCCCTGATGTGCCACCTCAAGGCCGGCGACCGCATCGTCGCGCCGTGGGGCATGTTCGGGTCCTGTCTGCACGTCATCAAGACGATCGCCCCGCGCTACGGCATCCGGCCGGTGCTGGTCGACGGGCCGGACCTCGAGCAGTGGCGCGCCGCCCTCGCCGAACCGACGGCCATGGTGTTCCTGGAGACCCCCGCCAACCCGACCCTCGAGCTCGTCGACCTGCAGGCGGTGTGCGATCTCGCCCACGCCGCCGGGGCCACGGTGGTGGCGGACAACGCCTTCGCCACGCCGGTGCTGCAGCGCCCGCTGAGCTTCGGCGCCGACGTCGTCGTCTATTCCGCCACCAAGCACATCGACGGCCAGGGCCGCTGCCTCGGCGGCATGATCCTGGCGGCCGACGCCAAGTACGGCGCCGAGGTCATCCACCCCTTCGTGCGCAACACCGGGCCCACCATCAGCCCGTTCAACGCCTGGGTGCTGCTGAAGGGCCTGGAGACGCTGGAGCTGCGGGTGCGCGCCCAGACCGAGGCCGCCGCCGCCGTCGCCGGGTTCCTCGCCACCCACCCGAAGATCGCCCGCACCGTCTACCCCCTGCTGGAGAGCCATCCGCAGCACGACCTCGCGCGCCGGCAGATGGCCGGCGGCGGCACCATGGTGACGTTCGAGGTGGCGGGCGGCAAGGCCGAGGCGTTCCGCCTGATGAACGCGCTGCGGATGGTGCTGATCTCCAACAACCTGGGCGATTCCAAGTCGCTGATCACCCACCCCGCCACCAGCACCCACGCCCGCCTCAGCGACGAGGACAAGGCGAAGGCCGGCATCCGGCCCGGCCTGATCCGCCTGTCGGTCGGGCTGGAGGATCCCCAGGACATCCTCGACGACCTGGAGCGGGCGCTCGCGGCCGTGTGAGGTACCACGGTTGTTGCATTCCCCTGCCGTCTGGTCTATTCCCCGCCCGTCCGGGCGGGGGCAGGCCGCCGCCGGGAACGCCGCGGCGGCGCGCCCGTTGACCGCGGGCACGGCAGGAGAACACGGCATGGCGGGATCCGGGAACGGCGGTCGGGATCGGGCCGCGGCGCGGCTTGCGGCGATGATGGACGACCTGATGCGCACGGCGACGCTGCAGGGCGAGCTCGGCGTCGCGGCGGCGCGGACGATCGGCTACCGCACCGCCATGCTGGCCGGGGCGATGCAGGACCCGCAGGCGCTGGTCGATCCGGAGTTCGTGCGCATGGGCGCCGAGAAGGTGGAGGCGGCGGCGGAGTCGGCGACGGCGCTGGCCGCCGGCATCGCCGACCTGCAGGACGCCTGGATGGCCCTGCTGACCGGGCCGGCGCAGGCCGCGGCCCTGGCGGTCGGCGGCGTCGGCGCCTGCCGCACGCCCTTCGACCTGCTGGACGTGCAGCGGCGCTGGATGGAGGAGAGCATCGCCTCCGGCATGGCCGCCGGCCTGCGCTTCGCGGAGGCGGCGGCGGCGCTGGGCGGGGCCGCGCTGGCGCCGATGCACCGCCGGGCCAGCGCCAACGCCCGCCGCCTGGAGCGGCGGCACAGCGGCTGGTGGGGCGCCTTCCCCGCCGTCAGCTAGCGGCCGGCTGCGTCGCGGCGGCGTCCGCCGTCTCGATCTCCACCCGGTTCCGGCCGCCGTGCTTGGCGCGGTAGAGCGCGGCGTCGGCGCGCGCCAGCATCGATTCCACCGTGCGGTCGGCGGCGCCGAGGAAGGCGACGCCGACGCTGACGGTGAACTGGATGGTGCGCCCCGCCGGCAGGACGACGCCGGTGATCGCCATGGCGCCCCGCACCCGGTTGGCCACCAGAGTGGCGCCCGGCCGGTCGGTCTCGGGCAGCAGGATGGCGAACTCCTCGCCGCCGAGCCGGCCCAGCACGTCGGTCTGGCGGATCATGGCGCGGCAGGTCCGCACGCAGGTGCGGATGGCGTCGTCGCCGGCGGCGTGCCCGTGGGTGTCGTTGATCGCCTTGAAATGGTCGATGTCGAGCATCAGCAGCGCCAGGTCGCGGCCGTGGCGGCGGGCCCGCTGCACCTCCTCCAGGCCGCGCTCCAGGAAATGGCGGCGGTTCAGCGCGCCGGTCAGGCCGTCGGTGATGGCGAGCCGCTCCAGCTCGCGCTGCATCCGCACGACGCGCGAGGCGGCGAGCAGGCGCGCGTCGAGCCACGCCTCGTCGACCGGCTTGCGCAGCAGCTCGTCGGCGCCGTTCTCGATGATGTCGGTGAACTGGCCGGTGATGCTGCCGGGCACCATCAGCATGAGATAGACGTGGTGGGTGCCGCTCTGGCCGCAGCGCAGATGCCAGCACACCTCCTGGCCCTCCATGTCGCCGGCCCGGAAATCGACGAGGACGACGTCGAAGCGCTCCTCCTGGCAGCGCTCCAGCGCCTCGCTGCCCTGGGCCATGCCGGTGACCTCGTGTCCGAGCTTGGCCAGCTGGGCGCACAGGGCCTTGCGGCTGAACGGCGAGTCGTCGACCACGAGAATGCGCATACGACACCTTGTGTCGGCCGTCCGACCAAAAAATGCGCGGCATCCTAGCAAGGCCGCCGAGCCGTTTCCAGGCTCGGGCGCTGCCGCACGGCAACTTGTTGCGGCGCGACCGCGCGCGAGAGTCCCGTGCACCCACCGGCCATTGGGTTTATGGTCGCGGTGGACCATCTCCCTCGTCCGAACGTTGCTGCGCAGGCCCGCCCGATGCTGTCTCCCCGCGTCCCCGCCCTCTCCACCGCCCCGGTCGCCGCCCCGGTTCCGGAGATCCCCAACCGCCGCGCCATCATCTCGCGGCGCAAGCTGATCGGGCAGCTCGACGCGCTGGTGGCGGAGCACGGCACCGGCGAGCGGCTGCGCCCGCACGTCATCGCCTGCCTGCGCGAGGCGCTCAACGCCGGCCGCGCCGAGGTGCGGACGCGCTTCGAGGCGGGCGGCTCGGGCGAGGACTGCGTGCGGCAGAACTGCTACCTCGCCGACCGGGTGGTGCGCACGCTGGCCGACTTCGCCGTCACCCACATGTTCCCCAGCGCCAACCCGACCACCGGCGAGCAGTTCGACATCGCCGCCACCGGCGGCTACGGCCGCGGCGAACTGGCGCCGTTCTCCGACATCGACCTGCTGTTCCTGCTGCCCTACAAGCGCACGGCGCGGGTCGAGCAGGTGGTGGAGTACATGCTCTACGTGCTGTGGGACCTCGGCATCAAGGTCGGCCACGCCGTGCGCAGCGTCGACGAGTGCATCCGCCAGGCCAAGGCCGACATCACCATCCGCACCGCCGTGCTCGAGGCGCGCTTCCTGTGGGGCCAGCGCAAGCTGTTCCACGAGCTGAAGAAGCGCTTCGACAAGGAGGTGGTGGCCGGCACCGGCCCGCAGTTCGTCGAGGCCAAGCTGGCCGAGCGCGACGCCCGCCACCAGAAGCTGGGCGACAGCCGCTACGTGCTGGAACCCAACCTGAAGGACGGCAAGGGGGGCCTGCGCGACCTGCAGACCCTGTTCTGGATCGCCAAGTACCTGTACCGGGTGGAAGGGGTGGAGGAGCTGGTGGAGAAGGGCGTGCTGCTGCCCGAGGAGGCGCAGCGCTTCGCCAAGGCGCAGAACTTCCTGTGGACGGCGCGCTGCCACCTGCACTACCTGACCGGCCGCATGGAGGACCGCCTGACCTTCGACGTCCAGACGCAGATCGGCGCCCGCATGGGCTACACCGAACACGCCGGCACCAAGGGGGTGGAGCGCTTCATGAAGCACTACTTCCTGGTGGCCAAGGACGTCGGCGACCTCACCCGCATCTTCTGCGCCGCCCTGGAGGCGGAGTCGAAGCGGCCGCCGCGCTTCAACCTGCTGCGCCTGGCGGCGGTGGCGCGCCGGCGCGACGTCGAGGGCTTCGTCGTCGACGGCGAGCGTCTCAACGTGCGCCACGACAAGCAGTTCAAGGAACAGCCGATCGACATGATCCGGCTGTTCCACGTGGCGCAGCGCCACGACATCGACATCCATCCCAACGCGCTGCGCGCCATCACCCGTTCGCTGACGGCGATCGGCCCGAAGGTGCGCAACGACCCGGAGGCCAACCGGCTGTTCCTGGAGATGCTGACCGGCCGCAAGGACCCGGAGCTGGCGCTGCGGCGGATGAACGAGGCCGGCGTGCTGGGCCGCTTCATCCCCGATTTCGGCCGCGTCGTCGCGCAGATGCAGTACGACATGTACCACGTCTACACGGTCGACGAGCACACGCTGTTCGCCATCGGCATCCTGCACCGCATCGAGGCGGGCGAACTGACGGGCGAGCTGCCGCTGAGCAGCGAGATCATCCACAAGGTGGTGTCGCGCCGCGCCCTCTACGTGGCGATGCTGCTGCACGACATCGCCAAGGGCCGCGGCGGCGACCATTCCGTCCTCGGCGCCCGGGTGGCGGAGAAGCTGTGCCCGCGCCTGGGGCTCTCGGCCGAGGAGACGGAGACGGTGGCGTGGCTGGTGCGCTGGCACCTCGCCATGTCCTTCACCGCCTTCAAGCGCGACCTCGAGGACGACAAGACGGTGCGCGACTTCGCGTCGCTGGTGCAGTCGCCGGAGCGGCTGCGGCTGCTGCTGGTGCTCACCGCCTGCGACGTGCGCGCCGTCGGGCCGGGGCGCTGGAACAACTGGAAGGCCACGCTGCTCCGGGAGCTCTACAACCGTGCCGAGGAGCTGATGTCCGGCGGCTTCTCGGCCGAGGGGCGCAGCCGGCGCATCGCCACCGTCCAGGCGGCGCTGCGCGAGGAAGTGGCCGACTTCACGGCCGAGGAGTTCGACCACCACGTCGGCCTCGGCTATCCCGCCTACTGGCTGACCTTCGACCGCGAGACCCTGGCCCACCACGCCCGCCTGATGCGCGCCGCCGAGCGCGACCGGCGGCCGCTGACGGTGGAGACGCGGGTGGACCGCGGCCGCGCCGTGACCGAGGTGACGATCTACACCACCGACCACCACGGCCTGTTCTCGCGCCTCGCCGGGGCGCTCGCCGCCTGCGGCGCCGACATCGTCGACGCCAAGATCTTCACCATGACCAACGGCATGGCGCTCGACGTCTTCTCCGTGCAGGACGCCTCCGGGGGCGGCGCCTTCGAGGGCGGCGACAAGCTGGCGCGGCTGGCGGTCACCATCGAGAAGGTCCTGGGCGGCCAGCTCAAGCCGCTGCGCGAGCTGGGCGAGCGGCGCACCAGCCAGCCGAGCCGCACCCGGGTGTTCCACGTGCCGCCGCGCGTGCTGATCGACAACAACGCCTCCACCACCCACACGGTGATCGAGGTGAACGGGCGCGACCGGCCGGGGCTGCTCTACGACCTGACGCGGGCGCTGTCCAACCTGTCCCTGCAGATCTCCTCGGCGAAGATCGCCACCTACGGCGAGAAGGCGATCGACGTCTTCTACGTCAAGGACGTGTTCGGGCTGAAGGTGAGCCACGAGGCGAAGCTGGCGCAGGTGCGCGAGCGGCTGCTGCACGCGCTCGCCGATCCGGCCGGCGAGGCGCCGCCGCTCCACCGCGGCAGCCGCAGCGTGCGCGCCAAGGTCGCCGCCAGCCGCCGCGCCGCCAAGGCGGCCGACTGACCGGACGGGTCACCCGTCCGGACGGGTGAGGGACCGGACGGGAGAGGGGAGGGAACCCGACGGGCCGGACGCGGTTGGGGCGGGGGATCGGCGACGGCCTGCGGGGCGGCCGATCGATCCTGACAGACCGCGAGGAATCCGATGAACGCCATCCAACACCGACGCACGCTTCCGCTGCTGCGCGCCGCCCTGATGGGCACGGTCGCGCTGGGGCTGCTGGCCGCCTGCGGCGACGAAACGGACGTCTCGGAGGCCCCGGCCGTCGTCGAGGAGGACACGGCCGCCGTCGAGCCGGCGTCGCCCGCCGCCGAGAACGACCAGGCCACGGTCGCCGACGCGGCTCCCGAATCAGCCCCTGAGGCGGCCCCTGAAGCCGACGTGACCGTCATTCCGCCGGAAGACGGCGCCGACGTGGTCGTCGTCGAGCCGCCGGAGGGCCAGGCCGCGGCGACCTCGGGGTCGAGCGGCGCGCCGTCCGGCAGCGGTGGCTCCGGCACGGCGGCGGCCGCCGGCCAGCCGCTCGATCCCGCCGCGTTCGCCGGGGAGGCGCGCGGCGCCATCGGCACGCCGCTGCGCTCCGCCTCGGGCGAGGCCATCGGCGAGGTCAGCGACGTGCTGCGCGGCGACGACGAGACCCCCGAGGCCCTGGTCGTCTCCCTGGCCGAGAACGACCGCATGGTGCGGGTGCCGCTGGAGCGCGTCCGCGTCCGTCCGGGCGAGCGGGAGCTGCTGGCCGCCGGCGACGCCGAGCAGATCCGCGGCCTGCCCACCTTCGAGTACAGCGGCGACGACAACGCCGTGGTCGGCGAGGACGGGCAGGGCGGCGGCGCCAGCCAATAACCGTCGCTTTCCATTCCTGTGGGGCCGGGCTATACCCCCGGCCCCATGAGCTTCGCGCGATCCGTCGCCACCGTCGGCGGCCTCACCATGCTGAGCCGGGTCGCCGGCTTCCTTCGCGACGTGCTGACCGCCGCCCTGCTGGGGGCCGGGCCGGTGGCCGACGCCTTCTTCGTCGCCCTGAAGCTGCCCAACTTCTTCCGCCGGCTGTTCGCCGAGGGGGCCTTCTCCGTCGCCTTCGTCCCGCTCTTCTCCGAGCGGCTGCAGAAGGAGGGGCGGGCGGCGGCGGTGGCCTTCGCCGGCGAGGCGATGGCGGTGCTGCTGTGCGTGCTGGTGCCCTTCACCGTGCTGGCGGTGGCGGCGATGCCGCACCTGATGGTGGGGCTGGCCCCCGGTTTCGCCGACGAGCCGGCCAAGTTCGCGCTGGCCGTCGGCTACGCCCGCCTGACCTTTCCCTACCTGATGCTGGTCTCGCTGGTGGCGCTGCTGGGCGGCGTGCTCAACGCGCTCGGCCGGTTCGGGCCGTTCGCGGCGGCCCCCATCGCCTTCAACCTGACGCTGATCGCGGCGCTGCTGCTGGCGCCCGCGCTGGGCGCCGACCGCGGCGCCGCCATGGCGGTGGGCGTGACGGTGTCGGGGGTGGTGCAGCTCGTGTGGATGGCCTGGGCCTGCCGCGCCGCCGGCGTCGTCGTGCGCCTGCCGCGGCCCCGCCTGTCGCCCGCCATCCGCCGCCTGTTCCGCCTGGTCGGGCCCGGCGCGGTCGGCGCCGGCGTCATGCAGATCAACCTGTTCGTCGACGTCATCCTGGCCTCGCTGCTGCCCTCGGGCGCGGTCTCGTACCTCTACTACGCCGACCGCCTCAACCAGCTGCCGCTCGGCATCATCGGCATCGCCATCGGCACGGCGCTGCTGCCGCTGCTGGCGCGCCACGCCGCCGCCGGCGACCGCGACGCCATGCGCCACGACTTCAGCCGGGCGCTGGAGTTCAGCCTGCTGCTCGGCCTGCCGGCCGCGGTCGCCCTGGTCACCGCCGGCCGCCCGATGGTCGCCGTGCTGTTCGAGCGCGGCGCCTTCGGCCCGGCCGAGGCGTCGGCCACGGCGTGGACGCTCGCCGCCTACGCCGTCGGCATCCCGGCCTACGTCGTCACCAAGGTGCTGAGCGCGGCCTTCTTCGCCCGCCAGGACACCGCCACGCCGGTGCGGGTGGCGGTGGCGGTGACGGTCGCCAACGGGCTGCTGGCCTTCCTGCTGCTCCAGGGGCTGGCCCAGGTGGGGATCGCGCTGGCGACCGGCCTGACGGCCTGGCTCAACGTGGCGCTGCTGGTGCGCGCGCTGCGCGCCCGCGGCCTGCTGGAGATCGACGACCGCGCCCGCCGGCGCGCCCCGCGCATCGTCCTCGCCGCCCTGCTCATGGGGCTGGCCCTCGCCGGCGGTTCGGCGCTGCTCGCGCCCTGGCTCTACGCCGGCTCCGGCGCGGTGCGGCTGGCCGCCCTGGCCCTGCTGCTGGGGCTGGGCGGCGCCCTCTACGGCGGACTGGCGCATGCGCTGGGCGCGGCGCATCTGGGTGAGGTGAAGGCGCTGCTGCGGCGCCGGCGGTGACGGCGGCGGGTGGGCAGCGGGTGGCCGCCGGTCCGTTCGTCACCCCGCCAGGACGAGGATGTCCGAGGCGGACAGGCTGCGGACCTGGAGCGTGGCGATGGTGACGGCGGCTCCCGCCCCCGTTCCGTCGGCGTCGAACGACAGCGCCCCGGTCTGCGTGTCGAAGACGAAGGCCGGGGTGGCGTCGGCGGGGTTGCCGAGGGCGAAGTTGGCCGCAGCCAGGCTGCCGGTGGCGAGAGTGCCGAAGTTGGGGCTGACCACCGCGATCCGGTCCACCCCTGCCTGGAAGTCGAGGATCGTGTCGCCGCCCTCGCCGGGCGCGCGGACGATGAACAGATCCGCGCCCAGGCCGCCCGCCAGGGTGTCGGCGCCCAGGTTGCCGTCGAGCCGGTCGTCGCCCTGGCCGCCGAACAGGACGTCATCCCCCTGGCCGCCGAACAGGATGTCGGTGCCCTGGTTGCCGAACAGCGCGTCGCCGCTTTGCCCGCCATAGAGCGTGTCGGCGCCCAGGTTGCCGTAGAGCAGGTCGTCGCTCTGGTCGCCGTAGAGGAGGTCGTCGTCCTGGCCGCCGAACAGGGTGTCCGGATCCTCCTGCCCGTGCAGGACGTCGCTGCCCTGGTTGCCGTACAGGGCGTCGCCGCCGCTGCCGCCGAGCAGGCTGTCGCCGCCGGCCCCTCCCGACAGGGTGTCGTCTCCGCTGCCGCCGTCGATCGTGTCGGCGCCGGACGTCCCGATCAGCCGATCCGGCCCGGTGGTGCCGGACAGGGGCGATGGGCCGCCGCTCCCGCCGCCATCGCCGCCCGACGGAGGGGCCGGCGTGACGTCCGTCAGCACCACGTCGTTTCCGTCGGTTCCCGCGGCGTAGCTGATCCGGTAGGTGCGGCCGCCGCTCGTGACGGTGCCGCCCTCGGCGAGGCCGGTGAAGGTTCCGGTTACGGCGTCGGCGCCGTCGTTGGCGATCAGCACGAAGCTGTCGCCGGTGGCCGAGGTGTAGCCGAAGGTGGTGGTCAGCGTGGCACCGGACAGGCCGACGGTGCCGGTGACGGCGATCCGGTCGTGCAGCGTGCCGGCGGCGGTGCCGTTGATCTCCATGGCGAGGGTCGCGCCGGCCGCCAGCGTCAGGCTTCCGGTGGCGAGCGTGCCCGGGCTGTTGCCGGGGGCGAGGGACCCGCCGGAGGCGACGGCGACCGCGCCGGCGATGCTGCCGGAGCCGGCCAGGGTCGCGCCCGCGGCGACATTGACCGCGCCGGTGCCGTCCAGCGCCCCGGTGACCGAGAGCGTGCCGGCGCTCACCGTCGTCGCTCCGGAGTAGGTGTTGGTGCCGTCCAGGGTGAGGGCGTTGGCGCCGGTCTTGGTGAGGCCGCCGGTGCCGGAGATCAGGCCGGACAGGGTCACGTCGGCGCCGCTCGCCGACACGGTGCCGTTGCCGGCGCCGAGGCTGACCGCGTTGTCGATGGTGCCGCCGCCGGTGACCGCGAGCGTGCCGCCGTCCAGGGTGACCGCACCGGCGCCGAGGTTGCCGTCGCCGGCGACCGACAGGGTGCCGGCGCTCACCGTCGTCGCTCCGGAGTAGGTGTTGGTGCCGTCCAGGGTGAGGGCGTTGGCGCCGGTCTTGGTGAGGCCGCCGGTGCCGGAGATCAGGCCGGACAGGGTCACGTCGGCGCCGCTCGCCGACACGGTGCCGTTGCCGGCGCCGAGGCTGACCGCGTTGTCGATGGTGCCGCCGCCGGTGACGGCCAGCGTGCCGCCGTCCAGGGTGACCGCACCGGCGCCCAGGTTGCCGTCGCCGGCCACCGCGAGCGTGCCGGCGCTCACCGTGGTGGTCCCGGTGTAGGTGTTGGCGCCGGACAGCGTCAGCGTGCCGGCTCCCGCCTTGGCCATGTCGTTGCCGCTGATGACGTTCGACAGCGTGGCGTCGTTGGCGTTGGTGTCGACCGTGCCGCCGCTGGCGCCGAGGGTGATGGCGTTGTCGATGGCGAGCGACGTGGCGTCGGTGCGCAGCGTGCCGCCATTCAGTGCGATGCCGCCGGTACCGAGCGCGTCGGCGTTGCCGATGGCGAGCGTGCCGGCGCCGAGCGTGGTCGTGCCCGAATAGTCGGCGTTGGCGCCGGTGATCGCCAGGGTGCCCACGCCCGACTTGGTCAGGCCGCCGCTGCCGGCGATGGCGCCGGTGCCGGCGATCGTCCGCGAGCCGGTGGTGACCTCGGCGGTGGTCGTCGCCGTGCCGTCGAGGAACATCACCGAGCCGCGAGCCTGGCCGGCGGCGCCGGCGGTCGAGCCTGCTCCGGTGGCCGATCCGCCGGCACCGCCGGTGACCGAATAGGTGCCGGCGAAGACGCTGTCGGTGATGGTCAGGCTGCCGCCGTCGCGCACGAACACCGCACCGCCCAGCGCGCCGCCGCCGCCGCCGCCGCCGCCCCAGATGCCCCCGGCCCCGCCGAAGCTGCCGGCAGCTCCGGCGGTGGTGTTTCCCGCGCCGGAGCCCCCGCCCCCGCCACCGAATCCTCCCGTGCCGCCGAGAAGCCCGTTGAAACCGCCGCCGCCGCCGCCGCCGCCAAAACCGCCGTCAGCGCCGACAGCGTTGTTGCCGCCGCCGCCGCCGCCGCCGAAATCGCCGCCCGCTCCACCGGTTGCGGCGGCGCTGCCGCCGCCGCCCCCGCCGCCGATCCCACCCGCGCCGCCGCCGCCCTGCCAGCCGCCGCCGCCGCCCCCGCCCGATGTGCCACCGGCTCCGCCGATGCCGCTCGCGGTGTTGCCGCCGCCGCCGCCCCCGCCGCCGCCCGCGGTGCCGTCGGCGCCGGCGCCACCGCCCGGCGCGCCGCCGGCCCCTCCTCCGCCAGTGGCGGCGCCGCCGGCGGACGTGGTGCCTGTGGCTCCTCCATCGCCCAGCGCAGCGCCGCCGCCGCCGCCGCCGCCGCGGGGTGCGCTGCCGCTGTCGCTGGCGCCACCGGCGCCCAGGCGCCCGCCGCCGCCGCCGCCGCCACTCCCGCCGACTCCGCCGTTGCCGAATTCGCCGCCGCCGCCGCCACCACCGTTGTAATCGCCGCCGGCCCCGCCGTTTCCGGCGTAGCCGCCGCCGCCGCCGCCGCCGACCGCGTTGGCCCCTGAGGTCGCGCCGGCGCCGCCGAGACCGCCGCCGCCGCCGCCGCCGCCGCCCGACGTTCCGTCCCTGCTCCCGCCGGCACCACCGACCGCCGCGGCGTCGCCGACCGAGACGCCGCTCAATGTCACCGCGGCGCCGGCGTTGACGAACACCGCGCCGCCCGCACCCAGTCCACCGCCGCCCCCGCCGCCTTGGCGACCGTCTCCACCGGCCCCGCCCTCCGCCCTGGTGTCCACGACGGTCAGGCTGCTGATGGTCACCGTGCCGGCCTGCACGAAGAACGCCCGGTGGTTGCCGCCGCCGCTCACCGTCGTGGCCGGGCTGGCGCCGGTGATGGTCATGTCGCGGGTGATCATCGGCAGCGGCTGTGACAGGGTGATGTTCGCCGTGATCCGGATGTCGGTGTCGGCCCCGCCCCCGTCGTTGGCGGCGAAGATCGCGGCGCGCAGCGCGCTTTCCGAGCTGACGTCGATCGTCATGGCGTGTGTCCCCGGCGGCGTGCCCGACCGTCCGTCCGGGCGGCGGGGGTCAAGGGTGAGGGTCGAGGGGGTGGCGGTGCGGTGATCGGCTGTGGGCCGATGGTGGCGTCAGACGCGGCGACCCGCTCTGCGCTGTCCGGAAATTCCACGCAATGCGTCCGAAAAAGTCGATGGATCGTCCACAAATCCTTGTCCACGCCATCGGATTGCATCAACGTTGGCGGTGTATGAGCAACGGACCGGAAGCTATGCGCAACCGACAGCTCCATCACCCGTGCCGCCCCCTGGTTCCCTCGCCATAGACGCCGCGCCGTGCCCGACATCGAATGGTTGCTGCACGCGGCGACGGGCCGCACGTCGCTGTGGATCGAGGAACGCACCCCGGTCGCGGACGAGAACTGGCAGGGCAGCGTCGAGCGGATCGAGATCGCCGACGGTCTGCGGGTCTTCCTGGTCGCCGCGGAGGTGCTGCGCGACATGGTGGTGGAGCCGCGCAACGGCGCCTCCACGCTCTGGCTGACCGGCCAGATCAGCGTGTCGGGGGTCCTGGACCACCGCTTCACCGACAGCACGGAGCTGCGGATCGCGCCGGAGCAGGCGATGCTCTTCCGCCCGCTGGAGACCTCGTCGGTGGTCACCATGCGCGGCGGCCAGAGCCTGCGGCTGACGGGCTACGCCTTCGACCTCGACCGCGCCGTCGGCTTGCTCGACGGCGTGGTGCCGAGGCCGCTGGAGCCGTTGTTCGCCCCCGACCCGGCGCACACGCCCGTCGTTCCCACCCCGGCGTCGCCGCGCCTGCGCCGGCTGGCGGAGGACCTGTTCGCCCCGGGCCTGAACGGGCCGCTGCGCATCCTCTTCATGGAGGGGGTCGCGCTCCAGCTCCTGGCGCTTCAGGCCGCGGCCGTGGCCGAGGCGCCGAGACGGCGGCCCGAGGCCGTCTCGGCCCGCGAGCGCGCGATGGTCGAGGAGGCGCGGGACCGCCTGGTCGCCGACATGCGCAACCCGCCGAGCCTGGGCGCGCTGGCCGCCGCCGTGGGCATGACCGAGCGCCGCCTCAACGCCGGATTCCGCGCGGTGTTCGGCACCACGGCGTTCGAACTGCTGCGCAACGAGCGCCTGGAACACGCCCGGCGCGCCATCACCACCGAGGACGTGGTGCTGAAGGAGATCGCCCACCGCGTCGGCTACAACCACGTCACCAACTTCATCAACGCGTTCACCGCCCGTTTCGGCGTGCCGCCGCGCGGCTACAACGAGGCGCTCCCGCCGCCGGTGCGCCGCAAGGGCGCACTCGCCGGGCGGTAACCTTCCCGCAAGGCCCGATGTCCGCGGCTTGACCGGCCGGCGCTGCGGCGCGATAACAGCCGCCTTCCCGGATTTCGCGACAGACGCGCGAGGACAGTGCCTTGAACCGCATCTTCTCCGGCATGCAGCCGACCCGCCAGCTCCACCTCGGCAACTACCTCGGCGCGCTGCGCAACTGGGTCGCCCTGCAGGACCAGTACGAGTGCATCTTCTGCGTCGTCGACCTGCACGCGCTGACCCAGACCCAGGCGCCGGACGTCCTGCGCAACAACATCCGCGAGGTCGCCGCCGCCTACATCGCCGCCGGCATCGACCCGCAGCGCAACGTCCTGTTCCACCAGTCCTTCGTGCCGCAGCACTCCGAGCTGTCGTGGATCCTGTCCTGCCACACGCCGATCGGCTGGCTGAACCGGATGACCCAGTTCAAGGAGAAGGCCGGCAAGCAGCGCGACATGGCCAACCTCGGCCTCTACGCCTACCCCGTGCTGATGGCCGCCGACATCCTGCTCTACAAGGCCACCCACGTGCCGGTGGGCGAGGACCAGAAGCAGCACCTGGAGCTGGCCCGCGACATCGCCGGCGCCTTCAACCGCCACTACGGGGTCGAGTGCTTCCCGCTGCCCGAGCCGCAGATCCTCGGCGAGGCGACCCGGGTGATGTCGCTGCGCGACGGCACCAAGAAGATGAGCAAGTCGGACGAGTCCGAGTACTCGCGCATCAACATGACCGACGACGCCGACACCATCGCGCTCAAGATCCGCAAGGCGAAGACCGACCCCGAGCCGCTGCCCGACAGCGTCGAGGAGCTGGAGAAGCGCCCCGAGGCCGACAACCTCGTCACCATCTACGCCGCCCTGGCCGGCGAGTCGCGGGCCGACACGCTGGGCCGCTTCGCCGGCGCCCAGTTCTCGGCCTTCAAGGGCGCGCTGGTCGACGTCTCGGTGGCCAAGCTCGCCCCCATCACCCGGCGCATGAACGAGCTGATGGGCGACAAGGCGGAGATCGACCGGCTGCTGCGGGCCGGCGGCGAGCGCGCCGCCGCCATGGCCGAGACGCACCTCGCCGAGATCAAGGACATCATCGGCCTGCTGCGGCCGGGAACCTGACGCCATGGCCGGCCCGCTCCTGCTGACCGGGTTCCAGCCGTTCGACGAGCACGCCGTCAACCCGACGGCCCTGCTGATGGAGCGGCTGGCCGGCATGGAGGGGGTGATCACCGCCGTGCTGCCGGTGGAGTACGACACCTGCGGCACCGTCCTGGCCGGGCTGGTCGAGCGCCACGCCCCGGTGGCGGTGCTGTCCTTCGGGCTGTCGTTCCGCACGGATTCGGTGCTGGTCGAGCGGCTGGCCTGGAACCGCGACGAGAGCGACAAGGCCGACAACGCCGGCGTCGTGCGCGCGGGGGCGGAGATCGTCGCCGGCGCCCCCACCGCCTACGGCTGCGGCATGCCGGTGCCGCTCCTGGTGCGCGTCCTGGCGCAGGCCGGCGTGCCCGTGGCGATCAGCGACCATGCCGGCGGCTACGTCTGCAACCATCTCTATTTCCGCGCCCGCCACATGGTCGAGGCCGGCGGCCTCGATCTGCCGACGGCGTTCATCCACGTGCCGCCCCTGCCGGAGCAGGTGGCCGGCCACAGCGGGCGCAGCGGCCTGGCGTTCGACCGGCTGGAGCGGGCGGTGCGCACCCTGGTGGACGCGCTGCGCCGCGGGCTGGGCGAGGCGCCCTGAGGGGCGACATTGCCCCCACCCTCCCCGCGGCAACGCCGCGGGTCCCCTCCCTCCCCCGCTTCGCAGGGGAGGGCAAGAAAAGGCACCCTCCCCTGCGAAGCGGGGGAGGGTCGGGGTGGGGGCGGAGGTGCGCCAAAACCTCCGGCCCGCCGCCCTCACGCGCTGCGGGCGTCGTCGGCGTCGGCGATCTCGTCGTAGGTGCGCTGGCGGATGCCGGCGCTGCCGTCGATGACGATGATCTTGTCGGCGTTGCGGATCGTCGCCAGGCGGTGGGCGATCACCAGCGTGGTGCGCCCGCGCGACAGCTCGGTGAGCGACTGCTGGATCTCGCGCTCGGTCTGGGTGTCCAGCGCCGACGTCGCCTCGTCGAGGATCAGGATCGGCGGGTTCTTCAGGAACATGCGGGCGATCGTCACCCGCTGCTTCTGGCCGCCCGACAGCTTGATGCCGCGCTCGCCGACGACGGTGTCGAGCCCGTCGGGCAGCGAGGCGATCAGCCCGTCGAGGCGCGCGCGCCGGGCCGCCTCCATGATCTCGGCGTCGCCGGCGCCGAGCCGGCCATAGGCGATGTTCTCGCGGATGGTGCCGCCGAACAGGAAGACGTCCTGCTGGACCACGCCGATCTGGCGGCGCAGCGACGCCAAGGTGATGTCGCGGATGTCGATGCCGTCGATGGTGATGCGCCCGCCCTCGACCTCGTAGAAGCGCGGCAGCAGGGAACAGATGGTCGTCTTGCCCGCCCCCGACGGACCGACCAGAGCCACGGTCCTGCCCGCCTCGATCTCCAGGTCGATGCCGTTGAGCACCGGCCGGGTCCCGCCGTAGCCGAAGGTCACGCCCTCGAAGCGGATGTTGCCTGTGAGCGGCGGCGCCGGCACGGCGCCGGGGCGGTCGGCGATGTCCGGCTGCGTCTCCAGGAGGTCGAGGTAGCGGCGGAAGCCGGCGATGCCCCTGGGGTAGGTCTCGATCACCGCGTTGATCTTCTCGATCGGCCGGAAGAACACGTTGACGAGCAGCAGGAAGGCGAAGAAGCCGCCCTGGCTGAGCCCGCCGGTCAGCACGAAGTGGGCGCCGGCCAGCATGACGACGATCAGGATCAGCCGCATGCTCATGTAGCTGAGCGTCGTCGACATCGCCATGATGCGGTAGGCGTCGAGCTTGGTGCGGCGGTAGCGCTCGTTGTCGTGGGCGAACAGGGTGCGCTCGTGGTCCTCGTTGGTGAAGGCCTGGACCACCCGCATGCCGCCGACGTTCTCCTCGATGCGGACGTTGAAGGCGCCGACCCGGGAGTAGAGGGCCTGCCAGTTGCGGGTCATGCGGCCGCCGTAGCGGCTGGTCACCCAGGCGACGATCGGGACGATCACCGCCGTGATCAGGGCCAGCGGCGGGTGGACCATCACCATCAGCACGAAGGCGCCGATGAAGGTCATCACCGCGATCAGCAGGTCCTCCGGACCGTGGTGGGCGACCTCGCCGATCTCCTCCAGGTCCTTGGTCACCCGGGCGATGAGGTGGCCGGTCTTGTTGTTGTCGTAGAAGCTGAAGGACAGCTTCTGCAGGTGGTCGAAGCTGCGCCGGCGCATCTCGGTCTCGATGTTGATGCCGAGCTTGTGGCCCCAGTAGACGACCACCGCCATCAGCCCGCCGTTGGCGAGATAGATCACCAGCAGCCCGATCGAGGCGGCGACGATCAGCCCCCAGTCCTGGGTCGGCAGGAGCTGGTCGACGAACGACCGCACCGCCATGGGAAAGCCCAGCTCCAGGACGCCCGACAGCACCGCGCAGACGATGTCGAGGGCGAACAGGGCCTTGTAGGGCTGGTAGTAGGCGAAGAAACGGCGAAGCATCGGGTCCAATCCAAGGATGCGGGTCGAAAGGTGCGGGCGGCGGGAACCGCTCAGCCCGGGCGGGGGACACCCCGGCCGAGCAGCCAGATCAGGTAGGGCCCGCCCAGCAGCGCGACGAACAGGCCGAGCGGCAACTGGTACGGGAACGCCACGGTGCGGGCAAGCCAGTCCGACAGCATCATCAGCGCGCCGCCGATCAGCACCGCGCCGGTGCCCTGGGCGAGCGGCCGGGCGAGGCCGATGAGGCGCGCCAGATGGGGGGCGATCAGGCCGACGAAGCTCAAGGGGCCGACGAACAGTGAGGCGGTGGCGGCGAGCACGCCGGCCAGCACCACCAGGAGCATGCGGCTGCGGGCGACCGGCAGGCCGAGGTTGCGCGCCGCGGCGCCGCCGAGCGGCAGGATGTCCAGCCAGCGCGCCGCGAAGGGCAGCGGGGCGAGCAGGCAGGCCGCCGCCGCCAGGGCGAACCACGCCTCCGCCGGCGTCGCCTCGTTGGTCGTGCCGCTGATCCAGCGCAGGAGCTCGAACGCCTCCCGGCTGCCGGTGGCGATGACGGCGGTCAGGACGGCGCTGCACAGGGCGCCCATGGCGATGCCGCCGAGCAGCAGGCGTTCCGGCCCGAAGCCGCCGCGGGCGGCGAGCCCCAGGATGGCGACCAGCACGGCGACGGCGGCCGCGGCGGCGGCGGCCGAGCGCACCGCGGTGCCCGCGTCCGGCAGGGCGAACAGGGCGATCACCAGCCCGACGCCGGCGCCCGTGGCGACGCCGAGGATCTCCGGGCTGGCCAGCGGGTTGCCGGTGATGCGCTGGAGAAGGCAGCCGGAGGCCGCCAGCATGGCCCCGGCGGCGAGCGCCACCGCCAGGCGCGGCGCGCGCCACGGCATGAGGTCGAGAAGGAGGTCGCCGCCCGCCACGTGCCAGCCGTCCGGCGTGCGGCCGACCACCAGCCCGACGGCGGCGGCGGCCAGCAGGAGGCCGGCGAGGACGGCGAGCGCCGCCCGCGGCCGTCCGCTGCGGCGCGCCGACGCGGGGCGGGCGTTGAGCGACGGCCACTCGACCATGCGCAGGCGCGGCAGCAGCCACAGCAGCAGCGGCCCGCCGAGCAGGGCGGTCGCCGCGCCGGCCGGCACGCGCTCGCCGCCGACGCTTGCCAGCAGCTGGACCGCGCCGTCGGTCAGCCAGAGCAGAAGCGCGCCGATCAGCGGGGTGGCGACGAGCCGCTCGGTCTGCGACCGCGCGCCGCTGAGATGGGCGAGCGCCGGCGCCGCCAGCCCGACGAAGCCGATCACCCCCACTTCGGCGGTCACCGAGGCCGCCAGCCAGACGGCCACGGCGATGATGAGGAATCGGGTGGTGTGGAGGGCCAGCCCGACGCTGCGGGCGCTGGCGTCGTCGAGCCCCAGCACGGCGAGCGGGCGGGCCAGCAGGACGGCGGCGGCGACGCCGATCAGCAGGCGGACGGCGATGGTGACGGTCGGCCCCCAGCTCTGCTGGACCAGCGAGCCTCCGCCCCACACGAAGATCGAGAAGAGGTATTCGCCGTTGGCGAGGATGAAGGAGGCGCTGGCGGCGGTGGCCGTCAGGGCGGTCATCATGCCGGCGAGCACCACCGAGACCGGCTCCAGCCCGCGCCGCCACGTCAGGCCGAGGATCAGCGCCGCGGCGGCGAGCCCGCCGGCCAGCGCCACGCCCTCGCGGGCATGCTCCATCAGGACGGGCGCGTAGAGGCTGGCCGCCACCATGGCGAACTGCGACCCCGCGGCGATGCCCAGGGTCGACGGCTCCGCCAGCGGATTGCGCAGGACGCGCTGGAGCAGGAGCCCGGACAGGCCGAGCGCCGCCCCGGCGACCAGGGCCATGGCGATGCGCGGGAACACCAGATGGTGCAGGGCCACCGCTTCGAGGTCGGGTCCGCCCACGGCCGGATCGGTGAAGCCGGGCAGGGGATCGGCGATCGGCACCGCGGACAGGGCGGCGGCGAGCAGGGCCAGGCCGCCCCACAGGGGCAGCCAGCGGGGCACGACGGGCCGTCGGTGCCGGCGTTCGCTGATCTCAGCCATCGGCGATCCCCGCGCCGGTCAGGGCCGCGGTGAACTGCCGCGCGAACCGGCGCGCCGCCGGCAGGCCGCCGAAGTGATTGACCGGAGGGAGCGTCACCACCCGGCCGCCCCGCACCATCGGCAGCGCGTTCCACAGCGCGCTGTCCGCCAGCGCCCAGCGGACCTCCGGCGGCGTCGGTTCGACGATGGCGACGACCGCCTCCGGCACGCGGGCGAGCACCTCGAAGCCCACGGGCGCCATGGCGGCGTAGCGGGTGTCCGCCGACCAGGCGTTGTGCAGCCCGAGCCGCGTCAGGACGTCGCCGAACAGGCTGTCGGCGCCGAAGGCGCGGACATGCCGGGGGTCGCCGAAATTGACGACGTAGGCCGGCCGGCCGGCGAGGGGGCGCAGGGTGCCGGCGTGACCGGCGATCTCCGCCTCGGCCGCCGCGACCGCGGCGGCGGCAAGGTTCTCGCGCCCGAGACGGCGCCCCAGCTCCAGCGCCGCGGCGACGGCGCGGGGGTAGGGCGGCTCGCCGGGCAGGTAGACCGGCAGCGACAGGACCGGCGCGATGCGTTCCAGGTTGGCCCGCTGGGCCTCGTAGTAGTTGGAGCTGAGGATCAGGTCGGGTGCCGCGATCCGCAGCATCTCGTAGTTCGGCGCGCCGCGCAGGCCGAGGTCGGCCACGCCCCCGGGCAGCTCCGGTTCGATGGCGATGCGGCGGAACTGCCGGAGTTCGGTCGCCGCGACCGGCGCCATGCCGAGCATCAGCAGGGTTTCCAGGGCCGCCCAGTCGATCGCCGCGACCCGGGCGGTGGCGGTGGCGGCGGCGGCGGCGCGGGCCGGCACCGGCAGCGCGGCGGCGGCCATCAGCGCCAGCGCATGGCGGCGGCTCAGGCGGACGGGACCCGCGGTCACTGGATGTAGCCGATGGGGGCGCCGGTGCGCGGGTGCGGCAGCGTGCCCATGGCGATGCCGTAGATGCCGGCCAGCACGTCCGGGTTCATGATGGCGGCGGGCGTGCCGCGCGCCACCAGGCGGCCGTCGCGCAGCGCCAGGATCTCGTCGCACAGGCGGGCCGCCATGTTGATGTCGTGCAGCACGACGACGGCGCCGATGCCGCGGGACCGGCTCAGCGCCCGCACGAGGTCGAGCATCTCCACCTGGTGGGCGATGTCGAGGGCCGAGGTCGGCTCGTCCAGCAGCAGGCAGCGGGTGTCCTGGGCCAGCATCATGGCGAGCCACACGCGCTGGCGCTCGCCCCCCGACAGGCTGTCGACCAGCCGGTCGGCGAGGCGGTCGAGGTCGGTCTCGCGCATCGCCCGGGCCACCTTGGCGGCGTCCTCGGCGCCGAAGCGGCCGAGCGCGCCGTGCCAGGGGAAGCGGCCGAGCGCCACCAGCTCGCGCACCGTCAGGCCCTCGGCCGGCGGGGTGAACTGGGGCATGTAGGCGACGTTGCGGGCGAAGCTGCGGTCGCTGGCGGCGGCGATGGCGTCGCCCATGAAGAGGACGCGGCCGCCGCTCGGCCGCTGCTGGCGGGCCAGCACGCGCACCAGGGTGCTCTTGCCCGAGCCGTTGGCGCCGACCAGCCCGAAGATCCGGCCCGCCGGCAGGGTCAGGGAGAGGCCGTGCAGGATGCGTCGCCCGCCCGCCGCGACCTCCACGTCGTCGAGCTGGTAGAGTGCCGGTTCTTCGCGGTCCATCGGTGTTCCTCTTGCTGCCGGTGAGACGGAGCGGCCCGGCGTTCGGCCCCCACCCTGACCCTCCCCCGCGGAGCGGGGGAGGGAGGGGGCAACCGTCTGCCGCCGCTTCGGCCCGGCGTCACCAGGTCATGTGCAGGTTCAGCTTCACCACCCGTCCCTCGGCGTAGGCGCAGGAGTACTGGGTCTGGCAGCTCGCGACGTACTCCTTGTCGAAGAGGTTCGTCACGAAGAGGTCGGCGCCCCAGTTGTCCTTGGCGTAGCCGATGCGCGCGTCGAAGACGGTGGCGGACGGCACCTTCAGCGTGTTCTCGTTGTCAGCCCAGGACGAACCGACGTAGCGCACGCCGCCGCCGACGACCACGCCGTCGAGCACGTTGTCGCGGAACGTGTAGTCCAGGCTGGCGGACGCCTGGGTCTCCGGCACGAGGTAGGGCGTGTTGCCGGTCAGCGCCTCGTTGGCGTCCTCGGTGATCTCCAGGTCGAGCGCGGTGAAGGCCGCCGTGCCCCTGAGGTTGGGCGTGATGTCCACCTTCGCCTCGACCTCGACGCCCTGCGAGTTCACCTCGCCGATCTGCGTCTCGCCGAGGAACGGGCCGGTCACCACGTTCTTGCGGGTCAGGTCGAACAGCGCCACCGTGAAGATGCCGTCGATCCAGTCCGGCAGGTACTTCACGCCGACCTCGACCTGGTGGCCGGTCTCCGGCTTGTAGACGCCGGCAACCGCCGACGAGCCCAGGACCGGGTTGAAGAAGGTGGACACGCTGGCGTAGGGCGTGATGCCGTTGGCGAACTCGTAGGCGAGGCCGGCGCGGCCGCTCAGCTTGCCGTCGTCGCCCTCGTACTCGGGATTGCCGTCGGCTTCCGTGGAGACATGGTCGTAGCGGCCGTTGAGGGTGACGATCCAGCCCTGGCCGAAGCGCATCTGGTCCTGGAGATAGGCGCCGACCTGGTTCAGCGTCAGCACCTGGTCGATGTAGGGCGACCGTTCGCCCTGGACGGCGCCGTAGACCGGGTCGGTGGCGCTGATCGGCGTCGCCGAGCCGGAGAGCTGGACTTGGTCGAGCCGGTAGTAGCGGTAGTCGACGCCGACCAGGAACGTGTGGTCGACCGGGCCGGTCGCCACCTTCTTCTCGAGCTGGTTGTCGATGAGGAAGGAGTTGACCTCGGATTGATGCTCGAAGTTGATGCGCGACAGGAGGTTGTCGGGATCCGTCGGCGTCGCCGAGAAGCCGTTGTAGCCGTAGGGATAGATCGAGACCTCGTGGATGTCCGCGTAGGTGTAGCGGGTGTTCTGGCGGAAGGTCGTGGTGTCGTCGAAGGCGTGTTCGAACCGGTAGCCGACGGAGACCTGACGGCGGCGGTACTCGTCGCTGCCCGGCTCGGTGAAGTTGGCGTCGGGATCGATCTTGCCGAAGGGGGCGTCGACCACGCTGCCGACATAGGGCAGGAAGGCGCCGCCCACGTGCGACTCGTCGATGTCGGTGTAGTTGGCGAACAGGGTCAGGCTGGTGTCGTCCGTCGGCCGGATGCGCAGGCTCGACTGGAGGGTGCCGCGCATGCCGTCGGCATGGTCGCTGTAGGTGTCGCCGCCGGCGATCCGTCCGACGACGCGGTAGTCCAGCTTCTCGTTGAAGCGGTCGCCGATGTCGAACCCGAGATGGGCGTTGCCGGCATCGTTGATCCCGGTCTCGACGTGGCGCACCCGCCGGCCGTCGGCCAGCTTGCTGACGTAGTTGACGAGGCCGCCCGGGTTGCTGGCGCCGTAGAGGACCGACGACGCGCCCCGCAGCACCTCGATCCGCTCCAGGGTGAAGCTGTCGACGAACAGCCCGCCGAAACCGTAGCTGTAGAGCGCCAGCCCGTCCTGGTAGACGCCGGTCTGCGTCGCGTCGAAGCCGCGGATGTAGAGCCAGTTGGTGTCGGTGTCGGCGCCGAAGGGCTGGGCGAAGACGCCCGCCGTGTAGCGCAGCGCCTCGTCGGCCTTCTCGGCGCCGCGGTCGTCCATCTCCTCGCGCCCGATCACCGACACCGACTGCGGCACCTCCTCGATGGGGGTTCCCGTCTTCGCCCCGGCGGTGGTGCGGTTGGCGACGTAGCCCTCGACCGGTCCGGTGGCGTCCTCGGCCGGCGCCGTGCCGCCGACGGTGAGGCGGTCGAGGACGATGGTATCGTTGGCGTCTTGAGAATAGGCGATCGACGGGCACAAGAGTCCGACGACGGCCGTCGTCTGAAGCAGAATATACCCGATGCGGCGGTTCCGAACAAATTCCATAGCATACCCCACCAATCAAGACCGGCTGCAGGGCGTTGTCCCATCTATACCTAGATGTCGAGACGCATTGCCAGCGATGAGCGGGTTGGTATCATGAGATCAAGAGTGAGGATTGAACCGTCTTGCGCATCCTTGGATGATTTTTGGACGATCTTCAGACCGCGAGGTTCCGCTGCCAGGCGGCCGGCGTGGTGCCGACGACCTGGCGGAACACCCGCGTGAGGTGGGCCTGGTCGGCGAACCCGGCCGCCGCCGCGGCGTCGGCCAGGGTGACGTCCGGACGGTGCAGCAGCGCCTTCACCCGGTCGACCCGCGCCCGCATCTGCCACTTGTGCGGCGGCATGCCGGTCGACGCCTTGAAGGCCGAGCAGAAGTAGGACTGCGACAGGCCCGTCAGCTCGGCCAGCTCCTGCAGGCGGATGTTGCGCACGCAGTTGTCCTCGATGAAGTCGATGGCGCGCCGGAGCTGGCGCGGCGGCAGCTGCCCGCGCCGGCGGTCGGCCTTGCGCGACACCCGCAGCAGCGACACCAGCAGGGCGGTGACCAGGCCGTCGCCGTACAGGTCGTGCAGGCCGGAGGGCGCCGTGCACTCCGCGGCGATCAGGCGGGCGAGGCCGAGGAGGGCGTCGTCGGCGAACTTGAGGCGCGGCGTCTCCACCGCCTCGCTGTCGACCTGGTCGCCGAACCGCCGGGCGAGCGCGTCCATGTCGAGGTGGAGGTCGAGGTGGCGCAGGCGGCGGATGCGGGCGAGCCGCGACCACACCCGCACGCCGGCGGGAACGTAGCACAGGGGATGGCGGGCGATGGGACGCCCGGACCCCGCCGGCGCGCGCGTCGTCGTCAGGTCGACGTCGCCGTCTCCGTCGTGCTCCAGGACCACCACCAGCCGGGGGTAGGGGGCGACGTACTCGCCGCGCGCCTCGTCGGAGCAGGCGACGTGCCAGACGTCGGCGATGACCCCGTCCCAGGTCCGCCATTTCAGCTCATCGAGGACGGTGATCCCTTCGATCCGGCTCTGCATCTGGGGCTGGAACGTCATGGGGCGGGCTCTCTCGTCGCGGCGTCCGCGCCTGTCGCGCAGGGGGCGCGGCTGCGGGCGGCACCGATGCGTTATAGAGCCGTTCTTAAATGCGAACAAGTGTCATTCGCAATCACCGGCGGGCCGTTGCTCATGGCGGACGGCCACATCGGCTGCCCGTGCCGGGCGCCGGCCCGCGGGCGGCCCGGCGGGGCCGTTCAGGCGGGGCCGCTCAGGCGCTGCGGGCGCGGCGGGGTTCCGGCTTCTCGGCGGCGGGGCGGCGCTCGCTGCCGACGATGGCGCGCATCCCGTCGAGGAAGGCGCGGCCCTTGTCGGTCAGGCTGACGATCTTGCGGCGGCGCTCGCGCGGGTCCTCCTGCGACTGCACGAGGTCGAGGCCGGCCTTGCCGAAGGAATGCCAGCGGCTCAGCGCCGCGACGTTGCGCGAGGCCGAGGACTGGGCGATGCCCAGACGTTCCGCGAGTTCGCCCACGGAGATGCCCTCGTTCTGCGCGATGGTGAGGAAGGACAGCGCGTACTGGATCGGCAGGTCGGGGTCGAGCGTGCGGAACGCCTCGAGGACGCGGACGATGGTCGTCACCGCGTCAGGGCGGGCGCGGGTCGCCATCAGCGGCTCCCGCGGCGCGGCGCGGGCACGCCGTGATCGGCGGCGGCGGCACCCAGCGGGCCGGCGTGTAGATGATGTTCAGGCGTCCGAGCCATACCACGTATTCCCCGTTTTCCCGCCGCAGGTCGAAGCGACCGGCCGGTGTTGCCCAACGGGCGTGCTCAACGAAGACTCGATGACCGCAAAAACCCAGAAAGACGCTCATTGTATCCCCTCGCTATCCGAAAGTCGCTGGACGGTCCCGCCGCGTGCCGATGCCGACCTCGCGGCTGATCGTTGCAAGCTCGCCACTCGGGAACTCGGTGATTGGGAACTCGGAGGGTGAGGGGAATGGTTTTCATGACGCTCTCCTGGTGGAAGGGTCGGTTGCGGGAGGTTCAGGTATCGCCGTTCAGCGCCATTCGTGCAAGACGCCGAATGTCCGAGAGTGGCAAGAGTTGCGTGTCCGGATGGATTCGGCGGTTTCCCGGCCGGTGCCGTCCCGGCCGGCCTGGGCCAGCGGATCGACGGTGTCGACGCCGATGTCGCGGCGCAGATGATCGCACAGGTGGTCGACGCCGTGCAGGCTGCGCGCGTGCAGCCATCGCCGCCACGCGGTCTGCCAGAGGCTTTCCATGGGGGTCTCCATAGATGCAGGTGGGCAAACGATCCTACATCGGATAAATTTCGTCAACCGCCCGTTGGTGGGGGGCGGCCGGCCGCCCGCCGCGAAGGCGGACGCCGCCTGTGGCCGGTTGGTCACGCCGGCCGCGCCCCTGTCGCCCGGCGCTGGACTTCGCCGCCCGATCCGCGTCAAACAGGACGGGTCCCCTCCGCATCCGCCCGGTCCGGCCGTGCCACCGTCCCGTTCCCTCGCCCTCCCGGCGGCCGCCCTGCTGGCCGCCCTGACCGCCGCGCCGGCGGCGCCCGGCGCCGCGCCGCGGCTGCTGCCCGCGGCGTGCTGGTTCAGCGTGCCGGAGGGCGAGCGGGCCGACTGCGCCACCCTGGAGGTGCCGGAGCACCGCGACCGGGCCGGCGCCCGCACCCTGCGGCTTCCCGTCGCCATCCTGCGCAGCCCCGCCGCGTCGCCCGCCGCCGATCCCCTGCTGTTCGTGGAGGGCGGCCCGGGGGCCGCGGTGTTCGGCACCGGCACCGGCGTGGAGGAGCGGATGGAGGCGTGGTGGGAGACCTCGGCGGCCTTCCGCCGCCAGCGCGACGTCGTCCTGTTCGACGCGCGCGGCACCGGCCGGGCCGAGCCCGACACCGACTGTCCGGAACTGGACGCCCTGGCGGCGGCGCCGGCGTCCCGGCCGGTGGCGGCGGAGCGGCGGGACGCCCTGGAGGCCGTCGCCCTGCGGGCCTGCGCCGAGCGTCTGCGGGCGTCCGGGGTCGACCTCACGGCCTTCTCCACGGCGGCGCTTGCCGACGACCTCGTCGACCTCGCCACCGCCCTGGGGGCGGAGCGCGTCAACCTGCTGGCCGTGTCGTACGGCACGCGGGTGGCCCTGGAGGCGCTGCGGCGCCATGGCGGCCGGGTGCGGGCGGCGGTTCTCGACGGCGTCTACCCGCCCGGCATCGCCGCCCTGGAGGAGCAGCCGGCGGTCGCCGCGGCCACCTTCGCCCGGCTGTTCGAGGACTGCGCGGCGAGCCGCCGCTGCCGCACCGCCTTCCCCGACCTGGAACGGCGTGTCGCCCGGCTGGTCGCCCGACTCGACCTGGCGCCGGCCGACGTCGAGGTCGGCGGCGCCGACGCGTCGGGCGCGCCGCGCGTGGTGCGCCTCGACGGGGCGGCGGCCCTGGCGGCGGCCCTGGAGGCGATGGCCGAGAGCGATCCGCTGCCGCTGCTGCCGGCCATGCTCGGGCGCGCCGCGCGCGGCCGGCTCGACGAGCTGGCGCTGTTCGCCCCGGGCCCCTGGCTGGGCGATCCCGAGACGGCCGACGGCATGGCGTTCGCCATCGAGTGCCGCGAGACCGTCAACCCCGCCGACCCGGTCCGGGTCGCCGCGGCGTGGCGCCGCGCGCTGCCCTTCGGGGCGGCGGCCGATCCGGCGCCGCTGCGCCGGGTCTGCGCCGACTGGCCGGCCGGCGTGCAGGAGCCCGGCGAGCGGCTGGCGGTGGCGAGCGCCGTGCCGGTGCTGCTGCTGTCCGGCGCCTACGATCCCTTCACGCCGCCGTCCTGGGGCGCGCGCGCCGCCGCCACCCTGCCGCGCAGCCGCCATCTGGTGTTCCGCGCCGCCGGCCACATCGTCACGGCGAGCGACGCGTGCGCCCTGGAGCGGGCGGTGGCCTTCGTGGAGACGCCGGATCCGGCCCGCGTCCGGCCCTGCCCCGGTGCCGCAGCGGCGCCGCGGTTCGTCGCGGAGTGATCGTCACGGCCGGGGGACGGGCGCGACCACCCCCTACAGGATGAACTTCGACAGGTCCGCGTTCTTGGCGAGGCTGCCGACCCGCTCGGTGACGTAGGCGGCGTCGATGGTCACGCTGTCGCCGGCGCGGTCGCCGGCGGTGAAACTGATCTCCTCGAGAAGGCGCTCCATCACCGTGTGCAGGCGCCGGGCGCCGATGTTCTCCACCGTCGTGTTGATCTCGGCGGCCAGGCGGGCCAGCTCGTCGATGGCGTCCTCGGTGAACTCCAGCGTCAGCTCCTCGGTCGCCATCAGCGCCTTGTACTGCTTGATCAGGCTGGCTTCCGGCTCGGTCAGGATGCGCTTGAAGTCGTCGCGCGACAGCGGCTTCAGCTCGACGCGGATGGGCAGGCGCCCCTGCAGCTCGGGCAGCAGGTCGGACGGCTTGGCCAGGTGGAAGGCGCCCGAGGCGATGAACAGGACGTGGTCGGTCTTGACCGGCCCGTGCTTGGTGTTGACGGTGGTCCCCTCGATCAGCGGCAGCAGGTCGCGCTGCACCCCCTCGCGGCTGACGTCGGCGCCGCCACGGGCGTCGGAGCGGGCGGAGATCTTGTCGATCTCGTCGAGGAAGACGATGCCGTTCTGCTCGACCGAGCGGATCGCCTCGGCCACCACCTTCTCCTGGTCGAGCAGCTTGTCGGACTCCTCGGCCACCAGCACCGCGTAGCTCTCGGCCACCGTCATGCGGCGCGGCTTGGTGCGGCCGCCGAACGCCTTGCCGAAGATGTCGTTGAGGTTGAGCATGCCCATCTGCGCCCCCGGCATGCCCGGCACGTCGAAGGTGGGCAGCATGCCGCCCATGGTGGTGTCGGCCACCTGGATCTCGATCTCCTTGTCGTTCAGCGTGCCCTCGCGCAGCATCTTGCGGAACTTCTGCCGCGTCTCGGCGCTGGCGTTCTCGCCGCACAGCGTGTCGATCACCCGCTCTTCGGCGCGCACCTCGGCCTTGGCGACGACCTCCTTGCGCAACCGCTCGCGGGTCATCGCGATGGCGATCTCGACGAGGTCGCGGACGATCTGCTCGACGTCGCGGCCGACGTAGCCGACCTCGGTGAACTTGGTCGCCTCGACCTTGAGGAACGGCGCCTGGGCCAGCTTGGCCAGGCGCCGGGCGATCTCGGTCTTGCCGACGCCGGTCGGGCCGATCATCAGGATGTTCTTCGGCAGCACCTCCTCGCGCAGGCCCTCGGCGAGCTGCTGGCGGCGCCAGCGGTTGCGCAGGGCGATGGCGACGGCGCGCTTGGCGTCGTGCTGGCCGACGATGTAGCGGTCGAGCTCGGAGACGATCTCGCGGGGGCTGAAGGCGGTCATCACATGGATTCCACGACGACGTTTTCGTTGGTGTAGACGCAGATGCCGGCGGCGATCCGCATCGCCTTGCGGGCGATCGCCTCGGCGTCCAGGCCGTCGACGTCGACCAGCGCGCGCGCCGCCGACAGCGCGTAGGCGCCGCCCGAGCCGATGCCGATCAGCCCGTCCTCGGGCTCCAGCACGTCGCCGTTGCCGGTCAGCACCAGCGAGACGTCGCGGTCGGCCACCGCCATCATCGCCTCCAGCCGGCGCAGGTAGCGGTCGGTGCGCCAGTCCTTGGCCATCTCGACGCAGGCGCGGGTGAGCTGGCCCGGATGCTGCTCCAGCTTGGCCTCCAGGCGCTCGAAGAGGGTGAAGGCGTCGGCCGTGGCGCCGGCGAAGCCGGCCATCACCGCCCCGCCGGCCAGCCGGCGCACCTTGCGGGCGTTGTGCTTGATGACCGTCTGGCCGAGCGAGACCTGGCCGTCGCCGGCGATCACCACCCGGCCGTCCTTGCGGACCGACAGGATGGTGGTGCCGTGCCACTGGATGGGATCGTGGGAAGTCATGGAATCCGGGCACCGGGAATGGAAAGGGCCATCCGCGCATCGACCGTGATGCCGGACGGTTGGCTGTGCATGTGGGGCAATCCTCCCGGCCGGTCAAGGCCGCCTAAGGTCGCCCGCGCAGGGTCGCGCCGAGCGCCGCCAGGGCGTCGCCGGCCGGGACGAAGGCCGGCAGCGCGTCGTCGCCGGGCATGGCCGGGGCCTCCGGCAGGGCGAGTCCCACGAGGTTGCCGGCATCGTCGAGCAGCGGGTCGCCCGGCCGCGGCGGCGGCCCGTCGAGGTCGGCCAGCAGCACCGTGCCGCCCCACCGGGCGTCCGTGTGGCGGCCGCCGACGATGCCCGCCGCGGTGCGGCCGCGGCCGTCCAGCAGCCGGTGCACGGGCTCGCTGACGGCCACGCCGCCGCTGCGCAGCGGCAGCGCCGTCAGCCGCGCCGGCACCCGCACCAGGACGAGGCCGGTGCGGGCGTCGCGGCCGGCGACCGCGCCGTCGAGGGCCACGCCCTCGGCCGGCCGCACGGTCACCGTGTCGCCGCCCCCCGCCGCCGCGGCCGGCGCCAGCAGGACCGCGCCGCCTTCGGCCTCGCCGACCACCAGCCCGCGGCCGGTGCCGACCGCCACCAGGGCGGCGGCGATGCGGCCGCGCGCCGCCTCCACCGTGCCGCCCAGCGGCGGCGGCGTGTCGACGCCCAGCGCCGCGGCGGCCGGCGGGCCGGCGGGCTGCAGCGCCGCCGGGACAAGGGACGGCGGCGGTCCACCGCCCTTCGCCACGGCGGCGCGGAATCCGTCGTCGGCCGCCAGCCCTTCGACCGCGGCGGCGAACGCCTCCTCGATCAGCAGCACGTCGCCTTCGGGCACCCCGCCGTCGACGGCGGCGCTGCCGGTGGTGGTCACCCGGTGCAGCAGGCGCGCCGCCTCGGCGTCGTAGAGCGCCCAGTCGACCTTGACCGAGCCGGCCCCGCTGATGCCGAGGTCGGCGCCGGTGATCCAGTCCTCGCGCCGGCACAGCTCGAGGCGGACGTCGCGCAGTTCCGCCGCCACGCTGTAGCGGGCGCGCCGGCGCTGCTCCTTGATCTCGTAGAAGCGGTCGCCGCCGCCGGCGACGTCGTAGCCGGCGGCGCCCATGACCTCGGCGAAGCGCTCCTCCCAGCTCGTCCCCTCGCGCAGGTGGCGGCCGCTGGTCCAGAAGGTCCGGCCGAACGGCGCGGCGCAGTCGATCCCCCAGACGTAGCGGCCGATCTCGGTGCCGCGGCGCATGGAGCCCAGCCCCAGGCCGCCGAACCGCAGCGGCTCCGTCGCCCCCGGCGCCACCATCGGCGGCACCGCGCGGGGCGGCGGCGGCTCCCCGCTCGACCAGGCGGCGCAGGCGGGGAGCAGAAGGGCCAGGATCGGGAGCGGTGTGCGCATAAGGCGATATGCACGTCATGGCTGCAATGAAGCATAGCGTGGAGCGTTCCCGCGTGCAAATCCGCTCTTTCCGCCGCCCCGCCCGCGGCGGCACGTCCCCGGCGGACCCGGGCGGGGCCGCGCGAGGGGGTGAAAACGCAGGCCCGCGGGCGCTGGCGCACGCCGTGCGTTGGTGCTAAACCATCGGCCATGGACACCTCCCCACCGAGCGGCGCGCGGCGCGCCACCATCGAGCGGAACACCACCGAGACCCGCATCCGGGTGGCGGTGAACCTGGACGGCAGCGGCGTCTACGACGTGCGCACCGGCATCGGCTTCCTCGACCACATGCTGGAGCAGCTCTCGCGCCACAGCCTGATGGACCTGACCGTGGTGGCCGAGGGGGACCTGCACATCGACTACCACCACACCACCGAGGACACCGGCATCGCCATCGGCCAGGCGGTGACCAGGGCGCTGGGCGACCGCAAGGGCATCGGCCGCTACGGCCACGCCTACGTGCCGATGGACGAGACCCTGACGCGGGTGGCGCTGGACTTCTCCAACCGCCCCTATCTCGTGTGGAAGGTGGCCTTCAGCCGCGACAAGATCGGCGACATGGACACCGAGCTGTTCCGCGAATGGTTCCAGGCCTTCGCCGGGTCGGCCGGGCTGACCCTGCACGTCGAGACCCTCTACGGCGAGAACAACCACCACATCGTCGAGAGCTGCTACAAGGCGCTGGCCCGCGCCCTGCGGTCCGCGGTCGAGATCGACCGCCGCAAGGCCGACGCCGTGCCGTCCACCAAGGGCACGCTCGGCGGCTCGCTCTAACCCACAGGTTTCCTGATCCCATGGCGACGGTCGCCCTCATCGACTACGGCTCCGGCAACCTGCGCTCCGCCGCCAAGGCGGTCGAGCGCGCGGCCGCCGAGGCCGGCCTTCCCTGCAACGTCCTGGTCACCGCCGACGCCGACGCGGTGCGGCGCGCCGACCGCATCGTCCTGCCCGGCGTCGGCGCCTTCGCCGACTGCAAGCGCGGGCTCGACGCCGTCCCCGGCATGCGCGACGCGCTGGAGGAGGCGGTGATCCGCGGCGGTCGCCCGTTCCTCGGCATCTGCGTCGGCATGCAGCTGATGGCGGCGCGCGGGCTGGAGCACGGCGTGCACGAGGGGTTGGGCTGGATCGACGGCGAGGTGGTGCCGTTGGAGCCCGCCGACCCCGCCCTCAAGATCCCCCACATGGGCTGGAACGACCTGGTGCTGCTGCGCGACCACCCGGTGCTGCGCAACCTGCCGGCCGACGCCCACGGCTACTTCGTCCACTCCTACCGGTTCCGCTGCGCCGATCCGGCGACCGAGCTGGCGCGGGTCGACTATGGCGGGCCGGTGACCGCGGTGATCGGCCGCGCCAACCTGGTGGGCACCCAGTTCCACCCGGAGAAGAGCCAGGCCGCCGGCCTGACCCTGATCGCCAACTTCCTGACCTGGACTCCCTGAGCGATGTCGGGCCTGACCCCCATCGCCACGGTCGAGCGGGTGGAGGAGCGTCTGCGCGCCGCCGACCTGCACGACCTGTGCGACGCCGCCGACGAGGCGATCCGCGGCGGCGGCGGCTTCGGCTGGGTCGAGCCGCCGCCGCGCGACGTCATGGAACGCTACTGGCGGGGCGTGCTGGTGGTGCCGGAGCGCATCCTCTTCGTCGGCCGCCTCGACGGGGTGATCGCCGGCTCGGCCCAGCTCGTCCGCCCGCCCCGCAACAACGAGGCGCAGGCCCACGCCTGCTCCCTCACCACCGCCTTCGTCGCCCCCTGGGCGCGCGGCCACGGGCTGGCGCGCAAGCTGACCCTGGTGGTGGAGCGCACCGCCCGCGAGTTGGGATTCCGCATCCTGAACCTGGACGTGCGGGCCAGCCAGGAGGCGGCCATCGTGATGTACGAACACCTGGGCTTCACCCACTGGGGCACCCACCCCTACTATGCCCTGGTCGACGGCCGGCCGGTGCCCGGCCACTTCTACTACAAAGACCTCACCTCGAACCCGCAACTGGACGATACGCCGCAATGATCCTCTACCCCGCCATCGATCTCAAGGACGGTGCCTGCGTCCGGCTGGTGCGCGGCGAGATGAACCACGCGACCGTCTTCAACACCGACCCGGCCGACCAGGCCGCCGCCTTCAAGGCGCAGGGCTTCGCGTGGCTGCATCTCGTCGATCTCAACGGCGCCTTCGCCGGCCGGCCGGTGAACGCCGAGGCGGTCGAGCGCATCCTGGCGGCGGTCGGCGACCTGCCGGTGCAGCTCGGCGGCGGCATCCGCGACCTGAAGACCATCGAGATGTGGCTGGCCAAGGGGGTGCGCCGCGTCATCCTCGGCACCGTCGCCCTGCGCAACCCCGAGCTGGTGAGGGAGGCCTGCCGCCAGTTCCCCGGCCGGGTCGCCGTCGGCATCGACGCGCGGGAAGGCTACGTCGCCGTCGCCGGCTGGGCCGAGACCTCGGAGATCAAGGCGCTGGACCTGGCGCTGAGGTTCGAGGACAGCGGCGTCGCCGCCATCATCTACACCGACATCAACCGCGACGGCGCCATGGGCGGCGTCAACGTCGAGGCCACCGCCGACCTCGCCTTCCACCTGACCACCCCGGTCATCGCCTCGGGCGGCGTCTCCTCCATCGAGGACCTGCAGGCGCTGAAGCGGGAGGAGGAGGCCGGCATCGAGGGCGTGATCTGCGGGCGCGCCCTCTACGACGGGCGGATCGACCCCGGGGCCGCGCTGGCGCTGCTGTCCGACGGGGTGCGCGAGGATTCCCGGCCATGATGAAGATGCGCGTCATCCCCTGCCTGGACGTCAAGGACGGCCGGGTCGTCAAGGGGGTGAACTTCGTCGACCTGATCGACGCCGGCGACCCCGTCGAGCAGGCGCGGGTCTACGACCGCGAGGGCGCCGACGAGCTGACCTTCCTCGACATCACCGCCAGCCACGAGAACCGCGACACCATCTTCGACGTGGTGCGCCGCACCGCCGAGCAGGTGTTCATGCCGCTGACCGTCGGCGGCGGCGTGCGCACGGTCGAGGACATCCGCAAGCTGCTGCTGGCCGGCGCCGACAAGGTGTCCATCAACACCGCCGCCGTCCACCGCCCGGAGTTCGTGCGCGAGGGCGCGGAGAAGTTCGGCAGCCAGTGCATCGTCGTCGCCATCGACGCCAAGCGCACGGGGCCGGAGCGGTGGGAGGTGTTCACCCACGGCGGCCGCAAGGAGACCGGGCTGGACGCGGTGGAGTGGGCGCGGCGCATGGCCGCCTACGGCGCCGGCGAGATCCTGCTGACCTCGATGGACCGCGACGGCACCAAGAGCGGCTTCGACCTGGCGCTGACCCGCGCGGTGGCCGACGCGGTGCGGGTGCCGGTCATCGCGTCGGGCGGCGTCGGCACGCTCGACCATCTGGTCGAGGGCATCCGCGACGGCCACGCCACCGCGGTGCTGGCCGCCTCGATCTTCCATTTCGGCACCTACACCGTGGGCGAGGCCAAGGCGGCGCTGGCCCGCGCCGGCATCCCGGTGCGCGCCCATGGCTGAGCGCCCGACCGCCGAGATCCTCGACCGCCTCCACCGCACCGTCGCGTCGCGCAAGGGGGCCGATCCGTCGACCTCCTACACCGCCAAGCTCTACGCCCGCGGCACCGCCAAGATCGCCCAGAAGCTGGGCGAGGAGGCGGTGGAGACGGTGATCGAGGCGATGCGCGGCGACCGCGCCAAGATCGCCGCGGAATCCGCCGACCTGCTCTACCACCTGATGGTGCTGTGGGCCGACGCCGGGGTGGAGCCGGCGGAGGTGTGGACGCTCCTGCAGGCGCGCGAGGGCACCAGCGGCATCGACGAGAAGACGGCACGCAAGACGGAGGGGTGAGTCCGACCATGTACGACCGCAACAACGTGTTCGCCCGCATCCTGCGCGGCGAGATCCCGTGCCGGAAGGTCTACGAGAGCGACACCGCGCTGGCCTTCCACGACATCGACCCCAAGGCGCCGACCCACGTGCTGGTGATCCCCAAGGGCGAGTACGTCGGCATGGACGACTTCACCGCCAAGGCCTCGGAGGCCGAGATCGCCGGCCTGTTCCGCGCCGTCGGCGAGGTCGCCCGCCAGGTCGGCGCGGTCGAGCCGGGCTACCGCATCCTCGCCAACTGCGGCCGCGACGCCCACCAGGAGGTGCCGCACCTGCACATCCACATCTTCGCCGGCCGCGACCTCGGCGGCATGATCGGCCCCGCCAAGGGGTGACGGCGCGACCCCCCTAGGTCACCACCCGCCAGACCTTGCGTTCGGCGCGGTCGACGTCGATGCGGCGGTAGGCGGCCTGGACGAAGCCGAACAGGCCGAACGCCACCAGCCCGGCGGCGACGACCAGGAGCAGCGACGGGCCGTAGGGCTGATCCTGCAGGGTGCGCAGCGCCTGGCGCAGGCCGCCGGATTCCGAGGCGTCGGCCTGCCACGCGGCGGTCAGGAAGAACAGGCCGACGAGCGTGAAGACCACGCCCCGTGCGGCGTAGCCGGCGCGGCCCAGCGGCTCGACGATGCGCCGGGCGTGGCCCGACACGGTCAGGTGGCGGCAGAAGCCGGCGGTCCAGGCCCTGGCGAAATGGGCGAAGGCGGCCGCGATCACGGCGACGCCGACGGCGGCGACGAGCCAGCGCCCGAGCGGCCACGCCATCAGCCACGCCGTCCAGTCCCGCGCCGAGGAATCGCCGTTGCCGACGTGCCCGGTCGCCAGCAGGCCGACCGCGGCGGCGGCCAAGCTGAGGTGGAGCAGCCCCGACGCGACGTGCGCCGCCCGCGTCGCCAGCGCCTTGGGCTCGCGGCCGCGGCCGTCGACGTCGAGCGCCGCCTCGGCGATCCGCCACAGCGCGTAGGCCGCCAGCCCGAGGGCGACGACGCCCAGCAGCACCGCGCCCATCGGCTGGGTCAGCAGCTTGACCAAAGCCCCCTTGGTGTCGGTCGGGCTGCCGCGCCCTTCGGCCGCCAGCACGGCGAACCAGCCGACCACCAGATAGACCAGTCCGCGCGCCGCGTAGCCCAGCCGGGCCAAGCCCTCGACGCCGCGGAACCGCGCAAGCCCTTGCATGGCACCGCCCCCCTTCCGGTGCCGCTTACAACCCCGGCGGCGGCGCGGCGGTTCCGTCCGGGCGCCTCAGAGCCCGAGCACGTCGCGCATGGAGTAGAGGCCCGACGGCTTGGCGTTGGCCCACAGCGCGGCGCGCACCGCGCCCTTGGCGAAGACCTGGCGGCTCGACGCCTTGTGGGTCAGCTCGATGCGCTCGCCCTCGGCGGCGAAGACCACGCTGTGGTCGCCCACCACGTCGCCGCCGCGCAGGGTGGCGAAGCCGATGGCGCCCGGCGTGCGCGGGCCGGTGTGGCCGTCGCGCACCTTCTGCCAGACCTCGTCCAGCGCCACGCCGCGGCCGGCGGCGGCGGCGCGGCCGAGGCCGAGCGCCGTGCCCGACGGGGCGTCGACCTTGTGGCGGTGGTGCATCTCGACGATCTCGATGTCGTAGTCCTCGGCCAGCACGCCGGCCACCCGCTCGACCAGCGCGAACAGCAGGTTGACGCCGACCGACATGTTGGGGGCCTGGACGATCGGCGTGTGGGTCGCCGCCCTGGCCAGCGACTCCTGCTGCGCCGGGTTGAGGCCGGTGGTGCCGACCACCAGAACGGTCTGGCTCTGCGCCGCCAGCGCGGCGTGGCGCTCGGTGGCCTCCGGCGTGGTGAAGTCGATGACGGCGTCGGCCTCGGCGAACAGCGGCACCGCGTCGTCGACCGCCGCCACCCCCGCCGGCTCCAGCCCGGCGATGACGGCGACGTCGCGGCCGACCAGGGGGCCGCCGACCCGCTCCGTGCCGCCGGCCAGCGTGCAGCCCGGCGTGGCGAGGATCTCGCGCACCAGCATCTGCCCCATCCGACCACCGCACCCGACCACGCCGATCTTCATGTCCGCCTCCCGCCCGCAGGACCAACCAACGTCCGGCCTGTAGCACACATGGACGGGGCCCGGCCAGCGGTTGCGCGGCCCAGCGGCGGCCCAGCGGCGGCTCAGCGGCGGCCGGCGCGGCGGCGGCGGCCGCCGGCCCGTGCGGCGGCCCGCGCGGCGGCGTCGAGCACCCCCAGCAGGGCGTCCAGGGCGCCGTCGTCGAGGGCGTGGATGCCTTCGGCCAGCCGGTTGGCGACCTCGGTGGCCTTCGGGCTCAGCCCGGCGGTGTCGACGGTGACGCGGGGGTGCGAGAGCGCCGCGAGGCGCTCCAGCTCCTCCGCCTCGTCCCAGATGATGCCGAAATAGGCGCAGACCTGGCGGACGAGCTGGGCCGAGGGCTGGCCGCGCTTGCCGTGCTCCAGCGCCGACAGGTAGGCCGAGGAGATGTGCAGGTCGGCCGCCATCTGCTTCAGCGTCACGCCCTTGGCGGCGCGCAAGGTGCGGACCCTCTCGCCGAACGGGGTCATGGCGCCGACCGGCGGCGGCTGAGGACCGGACCCGCTCCCGGAGGGGCCATCGTGGTCCCACATCCGGCGGGATGGACCGGCCGGCGGTCTCCAAAAGCCCCTCTCCCCTTGCGGGAGAGGGGTCTGGGGTGAGGGGACCGTCGCGCGTCAGCGCAAAGGAAACCTGTTGCCCGGCAAGGGGGGGGCTGCCATCCGGCGGTTAGGCATCTGTAAGCCGCCGTTGACCGCGCCTGCGGCGCCGCCCCCTCACCCCAACCCCTCTCCCGCACGGGGAGAGGGGCTTTTTTCTTCGTCCGATGGGTGGATTGAGGGGGACTCGTCAAAAGCGTCCGGGCGTCGCGGGAGTCCTCTCCCCAGCGGGCGGAGGCGCGCCTGGGACGCGGGCGGCGGGGCGGAGCGGGGGCGGGCGACGGCACGGTCCTCAGCGGTCCCGGCGCCGCTTGATCAGCACGTACAGCGCGCCCTCGCCGCCGTGCATGGGTTGGGCCGGCTGCACCGCCAGGATCATCGGCCGCAGCGGCGGATCGGCCAGCCAGCGCGGCACGGCGCGGCGCAGCACGCCGCCCTCCGGGCTGAAGCTGCCCTTGCCGGTGATCACCAGCACGCAGCGCCGGCCCTCGTGCCAGCAGCGGTGGACGAAGGCGGCCAAGGCCCCGTGCGCCTGCGCCTGGGTCATGCCGTGCAGGTCGATGCGCCCGTCGATCTCCATGCGGCCGCGGCGCAGCCGGTCGGCGGAGCGGCGGTCCATGTCGACGTGCTCGCCCGGGCGCAGCGGCGGCAGCGCCGGCTTGCCCCGCCGGGCCGGTGCCGGCGCCGTCGGCGCCGCGGCGGGCGCCGCCTCCGGCGGCGGGGCGGGCGCCGGCGGCGCCGAGGTCATCTCCTCGGCCAGGGTGCGGCCGGGCAGGGGCTGGGCATCGCGCATGACAAGGCGCCACAGCCGGCGTTCCTCCTCGCTGAGCGTCCGCTTGCGCGCCATCGTCCCGCCGCCCCTCAGCCGGCCGGCCCGCCATCCCCGACGAGGAGGATGTGCAGCCGCCGCGGCCCGTGGGCGCCGAGCTGGATGGTCTGTTCGATGTCGCCGGTGCGCGACGGGCCGGTGACCAGGTTCACGGCGCGCGGCGGCCCTTCGGGGAAACGTTCCCGCAACGAATCCCAGGCGTCCTCGTAGGTGGCGAGGATGCGCCGGCGCTCCAGGACGACGATGTGGGTGTCGGGCAGGAAGTTCAGGGTGGTGGGATGTTCCGGTCCCGAAACGAAGAGGAGGGTGCCCGTCTCGGCGATCCCCGCCGCCGCCCCGGTCAGCGACACGGCGTCGCCGCCGCGGGCGGGACCGCGGCTCACCGTCAGGGTCGGCCGCGCCGACCAGGGCACCGCGTCGAGGAGCGGGTCGGGGGCGACGCGCAGCTCGGCCGGCAGGTTGTGGGCGGCGAGGTGGTCGGCCACCGCCCCGGCGACGGCGGCGAGGTCGGGCAGCCGCTCCAGGGTCGCCGAGGCCTCGGTCGCCATCTGCACGAACAGGGCGACCCGCTCGGCCTCGGCGATGCGGGCGCGGGCGGGGACGAGGTTGCGAGGGTGGCGGGCGAGGCGCGCGGCGACGGTGCCGGCGCGTTCGCCGTCGGCCTCCGGCCGGCCGAGCGAGCGGCGGATGCCGTCGAGGATCTGGCGGCGGGCCTCGCTCATCGCCGGCCTCCCCGGCGTCCGGTCCGCAGCTCCCGGGCCCACAATTCCTGGAAGGTGCGCCCCTCCGGCGGCGGCAGGTCGCGGTGGCGGGTCCAGCCGCCGGCCAGCGGCAGGGCGGCGGCACGGCCCTTGCCCCGGGTGACCGCCTTCAGCAGGCGCACCGCCGTGCGCGCGGCGGCGTGGTAGAGGGCGGGGCGCTTGGCGAACCACGCCCACAGGCCGAGGCCGCGGCGCATGGCGGCCGGCTGCAGGCCGCGCGCCACCTCCTGCTCGCGCCAATGGCGCATCATCTTGGGCAGCGGGATGCGCATCGGGCAGACCGCCTCGCAGCGGCCACAGAAGGTCGAGGCGTTGGGCAGGTGCCCGGCCTCCTCCAGCCCGATCAGCGCCGGGTCGAGCACGGCGCCGAGCGGCCCCGGGTAGACCCAGCCGTAGGCGTGCCCGCCGACCACGCCGTAGACCGGGCAGTGGTTCATGCAGGCGCCGCAGCGGATGCAGCGCAGCACCTCCTGGAACTCCGTGCCGAGCAGGGCGGAGCGGCCGTTGTCGAGCAGCACCACGTGGAAGGCCTGCGGCCCGTCGAGATCGCCGGGCCGCCGGCCGCCGGCGGAGAAGGTGGTGTAGGCCGAGAACTCCTGGCCCGTCGCCGAGCGCGCCAGCAGGCGCAGCACGGTGGCGGCGTCCTCCAGGGTCGGCACCACCTTCTCGATGGAGGCGAGCACGATGTGCGTCTGCGGCAGGGTCTGCGTCAGGTCGCCGTTGCCCTCGTTGGTGACGATGACGGTCTGGCCGGTCTCGGCGATCAGCAGGTTGGCGCCGGTGATGCCGACGTCGGCCTCCAGGAAGCGGCGGCGCAGCATCGCCCGCGCCTCGGCCAGCAGCTCCCGCGGCTCGGCCAGCGGGCGGTCGGCGGGCAGCTCGGCGTGGGCGGCGCGGAAGGCGTCGGCGACCTGCTCCTTGGAGACGTGGAAGGCCGGGGCGATGATGTGGCTGGGCGGCTCCTTGCGGAGCTGGACGATGTACTCGCCGAGGTCGGTCTCGATGGGGACGAGGCCGTTGGCCTCGAGGTGGTCGTTGATCGCGATCTCCTCGGCGATCATCGACTTGCCCTTGGTGACCGTCTTCGCCCCGGCCTCGCGGCACAGGCTGAGGACGGTGTCGCGGGCCTCCGCCGCGGTGCGGCACCAGTGGACGGTGCCGCCCTGGGCGGCCACCGCCTGCTCGAAGCGTTCGAGGTAGAGGTCGAGGTGGGCGAGCGTGTGGTCCTTGATCGCCTTGCCCTGGTCGCGCAGGGTCTCGAACTCGGGCAGGCGCTCGGCCGCCATGGCGCGGCGCACCTGGAAGCCGCCGGCCGACTTGCCCAGCATGTACTGCAGGCGCTCGTCGGCCAGCGCGGCGCGGGCGTTCTCGGGGAAGCGGCGGGATGTCGGCTGCATGGGCGTCCCCCCTTCAGCCCTTGGCGCCGATCGGCGGCACCGTGCCGGCCAGCCCCGACAGCACCTCGGCGACGTGGCGGGCGGCGACGGGGGAGCCGTCGCGCGACAGCTTGCCGGCGATGTTGAGCAGGCAGCCCATGTCGCCGGCCAGCACCGTCGCGGCGCCGGTGGCGGCGACCGCCGCCGCCTTGTCGGCGACCATGCGGCCGGAGACGTCGGGATACTTGACGCAGAAGGTGCCGCCGAAGCCGCAGCACACCTCGGTCCCCGCCATCTCCCGCAGCTCCAGTCCCGCGACCGAGCGCAGCAGCCGGCGCGGCTGCTCGCGGATCCCCAGCTCGCGCAGGCCGGAGCAGGAGTCGTGGTAGGTCACGGCGCCGGCGTGGCGCGCCGCCACCGCCGACAGCCCCAGCACGTCGGTGAGGAACGACACCAGCTCGTGGGTGCGCGCCGCCAGATGGCGGGCCCGCGGCGCCCAGGCGGGATCGTCGGCCAGCAGCTCGGGGTAGTGGACGCGGATCGTCCCGGCGCAGGAGCCCGACGGCACCACCACGTGGTCGAACCCCTCGAACAGCGCGATGGTGCGGCGCGCCAGCGCCTGCGCGTCGGCCCGCCGGCCGGCGTTGTAGGCGGGCTGGCCGCAGCAGGTCTGCCCGGCCGGCACCTCCACCGTGCAGCCCGCCTCCTCCAGCAGCTTGACCGCGGCGAAGCCGACGGTCGGCCGGTAGAGGTCGACGAGGCAGGTGACGAACAGCCCGACGCGGCGTCCCGTCGGCGGCGACGGCTGGGGATCGGGGGTGGGCGCGGGATCGGGCATGGAGACGGTCGGTTCCGGAAACGAACAGGGCGGAGCGCTGGACAATACGTGGTGGCCGCGCCGTCAGCAAGGAAGGTGCCGCCTCCGAGGAAACAGCCTACGATCGGCGCCGTTGGTCCCGTTCCGCCGCTTTGCCAGAAGCCGACCCCATGAGAATGCCGCCGCGCCGGGAGTGGATTCGTGCCCAGGGCTGGGATCCCCGCGATCCCGACGCCATCGTCGCCTACGTCCTCGCCAAATCGGAAACCGAAGAGGACAAGAAGGCGGTGGAGATCGAGGCCCACATCGTCGCGGCGCTGCTGGGTGCCGAACCATGGCCCGAGTGACGGTCGTACTCGCCGACACCGGGCCGCTGTTCACCTTGGCGCTGGGCCAGGCGTTGGACCTGCTGGGTCGTCTTTCCGTCCCGGTGGTGTTGACCGACGAGGTCGTCTACGAGGCGACCTGGAACCCGAAGAGCGAGGCCGGACGGATCATCCGTGCCTGGATCGACGGCAAGCCTTCCTATCTTGAGATCGTCGAGACCGAGGTGGGGCGCATGGCGGCGGCGCTGCGGCGCTCCGGAATGAATGCCCCGTCCGACCTCGGCGAGGAGCCGGTGCTCAACGCCATCAAGCTGGGGCGGGTGGGTGACGGCCCCATATGATCCTGTTCGAGGAATCTCGCCTCGCCGATCCACAGTTCTACGGACCCCGTCCGGTGCACTCCGTGTCGACCCGGGCGTTCCTCACTGGTCTCGAACGGACCGGCGCGTTGCCAGCGGGTGCTGCGGAGAGCATCTGGCGCAACGTCCGCGCGGCCCGGCGCAATCCAAATCCGGCCATCATCGACATTCCGTCGGAGACCGACGGTGTGGAGACGTCGTGGCTGCCGGATCCCGAACCGGGCGTCTGACCATCCCTCATCCCGCCCGCACCGGCACCAGCGCGCTGGCCAGGAACAGGGCCGCCGCCGTCACCACGACGCTGGGGCCGCCGGGCAGGTCCCAGGCCAGCGACGCCAGCATGCCGCCGACCACCGCCGCCATGCCGATCAGCGAGGCCAGGACCGCCATCCGCTCCGGCGTGCGGGCGAAGCGGCGGGCGGCGGCGGCGGGGATGATCAGCAGCGAGGTGATCAGCAGGATGCCGACGATCTTCATGGCGACCGCGATCACCACCGCGATCAGCAGCATGAAGGCGAGGCGCAGGGCCACCACCGGCATGCCCTCCACGCGCGCCAGGTCCTCGTCGACGGTGACCGCCAGCAGGCGGTTCCACAGCGCCGCCACGCCGGCCAGCGCCAGCCCGCCGCCGACGTAGACCCGCACGATGTCGGCCGTGGTCACCGCCAGGATGTCGCCGAAGAGATAGCCGACGAGGTCGACCCGCAGGGTCTCCAGGAAGGCGATGGCGACCAGCCCCAGGGACAGCGAGGAATGGGAGAGGATGCCGAGCAGCGTGTCCGAGGCCAGCGCCCGGCGCTGCTGCAGCGCCACCAGCAGGAGCGAGAGCACGACGCACACCGCCACCACGCCGAGGGTGGGCTCGACGTCCAGCAGGAATCCCAGGGCCACCCCCAGCAGCGCCGAGTGGGCGAGCGTGTCGCCGAAATAGGCCATGCGGCGCCACACCACGAAGGAGCCGAGCGGCCCCGCCACCGCGGCGATGCCGCAGCCCGCCACCAGCGCCCGGATCATGAAGTCGTCCATCGCCCGGCCTCCGTCAGTGGTCGCAGCAGTCGTGGCCGGGGCCGGGGCCGGGGCCGGGGCCGGGGACGACGCGGCCGTCGCCGGTGTGGGCGTGGTCGTGGTGGTGCACGTAGACCGCCAGCGCGTCGGCGTGGCGGCCGAACAGGGCGTGGTATTCCGGGTGGCGGCGCACGTCCTCCGGCCGGCCGGAGCAGCAGACGTGCCGGTTGAGGCACAGCACCCGGTCGGTGCGCGCCATCACCGTGTGCAGGTCGTGGCTGACCAGCAGCACGCCGCAGGCGCGCTCCTTGCGCACCGCGTCGATGCGGGCGAACAGCTCGGCCTGGCCGTGCACGTCGACCCCCTGGTCCGGCTCGTCCAGCACCAGGAGGTCGGGCTCGGCCAGCAGGGCGCGGGCCAGCAGAACCCGCTGCATCTCTCCCCCCGACACCGACTGCACCGGGGAGTCCGCGAGGTGCGCCACCCCCGCCGCCGCCATCGCCGCCGCCAGGCGCGGCTGCCGCACCCGCCGCCACAGGCCGAGGAAGCGGCGCACCGTCAGCGGCAAGGTCGCGTCGACGGCGATGCGCTGGGGCATGTAGCCGACCCGCAGACCCGGCCGCCGCACCACCGTGCCGGCGCCCGGCGCGACCAGCCCCAGCACGGCGCGCACCAGGGTCGTCTTGCCGGCGCCGTTGGGGCCGATCAGGGTGACGATCTCGTCACGGCCGACCGTGAGGTCGACGCCGTCGAGCACGGTCCGGCCGCCGAGGGCGACGGTCAGGCCGCGCACCTCCACCAGCGGGCTGGCGGGCGGGAGAGGATCGCCGGGGGGCGGGGAGGGGCTTGACATGTTATGTTATAACGTCACAATCTGCGGCGCGCGTTCTCCTATGCGCCCAAACGCCGCGGCTGTCCAGCGCCGCGCCGCGGGCGCCCACCGAAAAGGACCTGCCATGCGCCCGCTGCCAGCCCTCCTCGCCGTTCCCCTGGTCGCCGGCGTGCTCGCCGGCGCCGCCGCGCCGGCCGCCGCGGCGCCGGCCGTGGTCGCCTCGGTGAAGCCGCTGCACTCCCTGGTCGCCGCCGTGATGAAGGGCGTGGGCGAGCCGGGCCTGATCGTGCACGGCGGCGCCTCGCCCCACACCTACGCGCTGCGGCCCTCGGACGCCCGCGCCCTGCAGGGCGCCGACGTGGTGTTCTGGATCGGCGAGGGGCTGGAGGGCTTCCTGGAGAAGCCCCTCGACAGCATCGCCGGCACGGCGCGGATCGTCGAGCTGATGGAGGCCCCCGGCCTGACCCTGCTGGAGGCGCGCGGGGGCGGCGCCTGGGAAGCCCACAGCCACGGCGGCGAGCACGCCGACCACGGCGACGGGCACGACCACGAGGAGCACGCCCATGAGGATCATGACGACGAGGATCATGACCACGGGGATCATGACCACGGGGATCATGACCACGGGGAGCACGGCCACGAAGGGCACGAGCACGTGAACGCCCATCTCTGGCTGGACCCGCGCAACGCCAAGGCCATCGTCGCCACGGTCGCCGACACGCTGGCCGCCGCCGACCCGGCCAACGCCGCGGCCTACCGCGCCAACGCCGCCGCCGCCGCGGCCCGGCTCGACGCGCTCGACGGCGAGCTGGCGGCGACCCTGGCGCCGGTGAAGGACAAGCCCTTCGTCGTCTTCCACGACGCCTATCCCTATCTGGAGGCGCGCTACGGCCTGAACGCCGTCGGCGCCATCACGGTCAGCCCGGAGCAGCGCCCCTCGGCCCGGCGCCTGTCGGAGATCCGCGCCAAGATCGCCGGGCTGGACGCCGTCTGCGTCTTCGCCGAACCGCAGTTCGAGCCGAAGCTGGTCGGCACCATCGTCGAGGGGACCGGGGCGCGCACCGGCGTGCTCGATCCGGTCGGCGCCGACCTGCCCGACGGGCCGGACCTCTATCCGGCGCTGATGCGGGGCCTCGCCGCGTCGCTGGCGGGCTGCCTGAAGGGCTAAGCGGGACTTCGCTTCAGCGCCGTGACATGGCCCGTCCGGCGATCACCACGGCCTGGGTGCGGCTGTAGACCTTGAGCTTCTGAAGGACGGCGGAGACGTGGGCTTTCACCGTGGTTTCGGTGATGCTCAGCTCGAAGGCGATCTCCTTGTTGAGCTTGCCGGTGCCGAGCAACTCCAGGACGCGCTGCTGCTGGGCGGTGAGCGTGGCGATGCGGCGCGCGATCTCCGCCGCCTCCTTCTCCTCCGCCTCGTCCTCGGCGGATGCCTCCTCAGCGGCGGCGGGGACGTAGACGTTGCCCAGCAGCACCTCGCGGAGCGCGCCGGCGATGGCGTCGCGCGGGGTGGATTTGGGGATGAAGCCGGTGGCGCCGGACTGGATCGCCTCCCGCACCAGCCGCGGCTCGTCGTGGGCCGAGACGACCACCACCGGGGTGGCCGGAAAGCGCCGGCGCAGCATGCGCAGCCCGGACAGCCCGTCCATGCCGGGCATGTTGAGGTCGAGCAGGACGAGGTCCAGGTCGCCGCGCTCCTCCAGCGCGCTGACGACGCCGTCCAACGCGTCCGCCTCCAGCACGTCGGTGACCTGGCAGGAGTAGAACACGGCACTGCGCAGGGCGTCGCGCACCATCGGGTGGTCGTCGGCGATCAGGATGCGTGTCATGGCGTGTTGTCCACGCTTGTCTTGATGAGCGTTCCCTCGGGCACGATCATGACAGACCCGGCGAGGAGGCGCCAAGAGAATTGCTGGCGGCGCCAACGGTAATCCTTTGGCGGGACGTTCGGGGTCTGCGGCGGGCCACCGGCTTCCCTATGCCGGCTTCCCTCCCCGGCTTCCCTGTGAATTCCCCGTCGTTTCCGTCACCAGTCGAACGGGCATCCGCGGCACCCTTCCATGAAGGCGCTCTGGAAGATCGCGAACCGGATCTTCGCCCCCTCCATCCGGGCGTTCATCATGTTCGCGTCGTAGAGCTTGGCTTCCTGAAGATTGCTGTTGGTCAGGTTGGCGCCGACGAGACGGATGCCGTTCGCGCGGATCATCTCGAGGTTGGCGGATTCCAGATCGGCGCCTTCGAAATCCGCCTTGGCGGCGCGGGCGAATTCGAGGTCGGCGCCGATCATCCGGGCGCCGCGGAACGACGCGCCCTGCAGGAAGGCGAGCCGCAGGTCGGCGGCGGTCAGGTTGGCGCCGGCCAGCTCCGCCCCGGTCAGGTTGGCGTGCCGCAGGTCGGCGCGGGACAGGTTGGCACCCCGCAGGTCCGCACCGCGGAGGTCGAGGTTGCGCAGGTCGCGGTGCCGCAGATCGGCGCCGGGGCACGATGTCTGCGGGACGAGGAGGCAGCCGCCGGCCTCCTGGCGCGGCGGCTCGTCGTCGGCCTCCTCGGCCCGTGCCGGGATGGCGAGGGCGAGCAGCAGAGCCAGCGCCGCCGGCATCAGAAGACGGTCCTGCAAGGTCGCGATCATGGTCATGCCCGTTCAGGGGTGGGGCGCACAGGGGGGCGGCCGGCCGTTCCGTGGCCGGCCGCGGGGACGGCGGTCAGCGGTTGCCGGCGAGCTTGATGTCGGCCAGCTTGAACACCCAGAAGGAACCGCCCTGGGACACGCGGGTCGTCAGGTCGGCCATGTCGCCGCCCCACAGCGGCACCGCGCCGCCGTAGCCGGAGGCCACGCCGATGTACTGGACGCCGTCCAGCTCCCAGGTGACCGGCGACGAGACGATGCCGGAGCCGGTCTGGAACTTCCACAGCTCCTTGCCCGTCCGGGCGTCGAAGGCCTTGAGGTAGCCGTCGCCGGTGCCGGTGAACACGAGGTTGCCGCGCGTCGTCACGACGCCGGCCCACAGCGGCAGCTCTTCCTTGTGCTCCCACACCGTCCTGCCGGACTTGGGATCGAGCGCCCGCAGGACGCCGACATGGTCATCGAACATCTTGTGGATGCGGAAGCCCATGCCGAGATAGGCGGCCCCCTCCTTGTAGCTCACATGCTCGGTCCAGTAGCTCTCCTTCCAGTGGTTGGCCGGGATGTAGAAGAGCTTGGTGTCCTCGCTGTAGGCCATCGGGTTCCAGTTCTTGCCGCCCAGGAAGGGCGGGGACACCTCCACGACCTTGCCCTTGCTCTCGCCCTCCGCCGGCAGGGGCGGGCGCTGTCCTTCGACCTCGATGGGACGGCCGGTGCTGGTGTCGAAGCCCTTCGCCCAGGTGATGCCGTCGACGAACGGGTAGGCGGCGATCAGCGCCGTCGGACGGTTGATCTCGCCACCCGGAGCCGCCAGCCTGTCGCGGTCGGTGATGAAGAAGAAGCCGTTGCGGTCGGCGTGCGCCGACGCCTTGACGGTCTTGCCCGAGGCGTCGGTGTAGTCGAACAGGATGATCTCGTTGTTGCCCGAGAAGTCCCATGTGTCGTTCGGCGTGTGCTGGTAGAAGCCCTTCAGCGCGCCGGTGGTCGGGTCGACATAGGCCTGGCCCGACGTGAAGAGGCTGTCGCCGGGCGAGCGCGCCCAGCCGTTCCAGGGGGCGGGGTTGCCGGCGCCGATGACGATGGTGTTGGTCGCCGGGTCGAAGGTGGCGCTCTGCCACGGCGCGCCGCCGCCATGGTGCCAGGCGTCCACCGGCCTGCCGTCCGCGGCGCGGGGCCAGGACGGCGCGTCGGGGTTGCCGGTCGGCGTGCTGTCCTTCCCGTCGAGGCGGCCCATGTGCCCCTCGACCAGCGGCCGCATCCAGATTTCCTCGCCCGTGTCGGGATCGCGCGCGTAGAGCTGCCCGACCACGCCGAACTCGTCGCCGGACGAGCCGTGGATCAGCATGACCCGGTTGGTCTTCATGTCCTTGATGATCGTCGGCGCGCCGGTCATCGTGTAGCCGGCCTTGTGGTCGCCGAACTTCTTGCGCCAGACGACCTTGCCCGTGTCCTTGTTCAGGGCGACGATCGAGGCGTCGAGCGTCCCGAAGAACACCTTGTCGCCGTAGATGGCGGCGCCGCGGTTGATCACGTCGCAGCAGGGACGGATGTCGTCCGGCAGCCGCGCGCTGTAGGACCACAGCTTGCGCCCGGTTTTCGCATCCAGCGCGAACATCCGGGAATAGGAGGCGGTGATGTAGATCACCCCCTCGTGCACCAGCGCCTGCGTCTCCTGGCCGCGCTGCTTCTCGTCGCCGAACGAGAAGGACCAGGCGGGGACCAGCCCCGCCACGTTGTCGCTGTTGATCTGGGCGAGCGGGCTGAAGCGCTTGCCCTCCAGCCCCATGCCGTACATGAGGACGTCCTTGGTGGTCGCGGCGTCCTCGGCGATGGCGTCCCAGGTGACCGGACCGGCGGTGACCGGCTGCGCCGTCGCGGCGAGGACGCTCACCGTGACCACGGCCAGCGGATTGACGGTCTTCTTCAGCGACGTTCCTGCGGTTGACCGGATGAGGGTCATGAGCGTTTTCCCTTCCATGATTGTTCCCGGCGCTCCGATGAGCGGGGAGCGTGGTTCTGCCGCCTTTCCCGGCGGCGTTCTTCTCGGGGGGCGGGCGGTCCGGCACCTCCGCCATGTCGCGCCCCTCCGCCGCCGCGGCGCGCGGACGGCGCCGGCCGCCGCCGGCGCGACCGGCCGCGGCGCCGGCATGCCGGTCATTCCTCGTGGACGGTCTCGAGCCAGCTCCGGATCGCCCACAGCGCCTCCTGACCCAGCGCCTCGCCGAAGCGGGGCATGTAGGTGACGCCGCCGCGGATGGCGCCGTTGGTCACCCGCTCCCTGAACCACTCGTCGCCGCTGTCGCCCTTCTCCAGGAAGCGCAGGTCCGGCGCGATGCCGCCGGACACCGCACCCAGCCCGTGGCAGCGCGCGCAGTTCTGGTTGAAGGCCGATTCCCCGATGTCGATGGCGCGCGTGTTGCCGCGGTAGGGGTTGCTGTCCCGCCAGTCGGGGCCGAGGCGATCGAGGCCGGTGGTGTCGACCGCCTGGGGAGTCATGTCGCCGTGGGCGCTGGCCGACGGCGCCTGGACGGCCACCGAGAGAGCCGCGACGGTGCCGAGGACCAGGCCGGCGAGGGGCGGCGTCCGGGGGGACGTGGAGGTCATTGGTGCGTCCTTTCCATGAACCGGGCTTTGCTCGTCGGCCGGGATCATAGAAGGTCGTTCGACCACCAAATAATTGGACCATGGTGCGACGCCGGCGGATCGCCGACACCGCGCCCATGATACGATGGTCGGATGGCGTGGCGCGGCAGCGGCGGTATCGGGCGGCCGGCCGTCCCATCCGACCATAGTATCATTTACCCGAACCACGAAAACGTCGGATGACGGAGCCGGGAAAACATTCCGGCCTGGCCGATGCCCGGCGGCCGGAAGCAACGATGAGGATCGGCCAATGCTCCACCAAGCCATCGACACGCTGCAGAAGCAAGTGGCATTCCGCCCGCGCTACGACAACTTCATCGGTGGCCAGTGGGTGGCCCCGCTGGACGGCCAGTACTTCATCAACATCACCCCCATCAGCGGCAAGCCGCTGTGCGAGGTGGCGCGGTCGCAGGCCGCCGACGTGGAGCTGGCGCTGGACGCGGCGCACAAGGCGAAGGACGCCTGGGGCCGCACCTCGCCCACCGAGCGCGCCAACCTGCTGCTGAAGATCGCCGACCGGATGGAGGAGCGGCTGGAGGTCCTGGCCCTGGCGGAGACGCTGGACAACGGCAAGCCGATCCGCGAGACGCGCGCCGCCGACGTGCCGCTCGCCATCGACCATTTCCGCTATTTCGCCGGCTGCATCCGCGCGCAGGAGGGCTCGATCGCGGAGATCGACCACACCACCTACGCCTACCATTTCCATGAGCCGCTGGGCGTCGTCGGCCAGATCATCCCCTGGAACTTCCCGCTGCTGATGGCCGCCTGGAAGCTGGCGCCGGCCCTGGCCGCCGGCAACTGCGTGGTGCTGAAGCCGGCCGAGCAGACGCCGATGGGCATCCTCGTGCTGATGGACATCGTCGGCGACCTGCTGCCGGCCGGCGTGATCAACGTGGTCAACGGCTTCGGCATCGAGGCGGGCAAGCCGCTCGCCACCTCCAGGCGCATCGCCAAGGTCGCCTTCACCGGCGAGACCTCGACCGGCCGCCTGATCATGCAGTATGCGGCGGAGAACATCATCCCGGTCACGCTGGAGCTGGGCGGCAAGTCGCCCAACATCTTCTTCGCCGACGTCATGGCCGAGGACGACGACTTCCTCGACAAGGCGCTGGAAGGCTTCGCCATGTTCGCGCTGAACCAGGGCGAGGTCTGCACCTGCCCCAGCCGCGTGCTGGTGCAGAAGTCGGTCTACGACCGCTTCATGGACCGGGCCGTCGCCCGCGTGGCGCAGGTGAAGCAGGGCCACCCGCTCGACCCGGCGACCATGATCGGCGCCCAGGCCTCGCAGGAGCAGCTCGAGAAGATCCTGTCCTACATCGACATCGGCAGGGCCGAGGGTGCCAAGGTGCTGATCGGCGGCGAGCGCGCCCATCTCGGCGGCGAGCTGGATGGCGGCTACTACGTCACGCCGACGGTGCTGGAAGGGCACAACCGGATGCGCGTCTTCCAGGAGGAGATCTTCGGGCCGGTGGTGTCGGTCACCACCTTCGAGACCGAGGAGGAGGCGCTGGCCATCGCCAACGACACCACCTTCGGCCTGGGCGCCGGCGTGTGGAGTCGCGACGGCAACCGCGCCTTCCGCATGGGCCGCGGCATCCAGGCCGGCCGCGTGTGGACCAACTGCTACCACCTCTACCCGGCGCACGCGGCCTTCGGCGGCTACAAGCAGTCGGGCATCGGGCGCGAGACGCACCGGATGATGCTGGACCACTACCAGCAGATCAAGAACCTGCTGGTCAGCTACAGCCCGAAGGCGCTCGGCTTCTTCTGATCGGCGCCGTCCTTCCATCGGGTGGACCGGGGCCGGGGGCGCGTCGCTCCCGGCCCGAACCTTCGTCGGGGAACGCTCATGACCGACCGCGTGACCGCCACCGGCGCGGCCCTCGCCGTGATCGCGCGGCTGACCGCCAAGCACGGGCCGCTGCTGTTCCACCTGTCCGGTGGCTGCTGCGACGGCAGCGCGCCGCTCTGCCTGCCGCGTGGGGAATTCCGGCTGGGCGGGCGGGATCTCCGCCTCGGCACGGTGGGCGGCGCGCCCTTCTGCATGGCCGACGACACCTTCGGCTGGTGGGAGCACAGCCAGGTGGTGCTGGACGTGGTGGCGTCGCGCAGCGGCGGCTTCTCGCTGGAGGCGCCGGACGGCGTCCGCTTCATCGCGCGCGCCCGCCTCTTCACGGACGAGGAGATGGCGGGGCTTGCGGCGCCGGCGCCGGCCGGCGATCCGGTCTGACCGGCGCGGTGGTCCGACCATGGTCTCATCCACCATCCCCAGGATCGGGGTTGCCCGCCGCCACCCGTGGAGTACCCTGGCCGCACACGCACCAATGCCGGAGGGATCCGCCGTGTCGGAGATGGTCGCCGAGGTGCCGCGCGCGCCGGCCGGACCGCCCGCCCTGCCGTGCGCCCTGTCGCGGGCCGACGACCCCGCCGCGGCGGCGCGGGAGCTGCACGAGGGGATGGCCGGCGAGCCACTGGAGCTGGTGCTGGTCTTCGTGGCGCCGCGCTACGACCGCGGCGCGCTGGCCGCGGCGCTGGCCGAACGGTTCGGGCCGGTTCCGGTGATCGGCTGCACCACCGCGGGGGAGATCGGGCCGGACGGCTACACCACCGGGGCGGTGGTGGCCGTGGGCTTCCCCTCCGCGGACTTCAGCATCGTCACCACCCTGGTGGAGGGCGTGGACGGCTTCCGCTTCGAGGACGGCGGCACCACCGCGCGCACGCTGCTGGGCCGGCGCGACGCGGCGCTGGCGGCGCGCGCCCGGCCGCTCGGCCCCGCCGCGGACAGCTTCGCCATGCTGCTGATCGACGGCCTGTCCCTGAGCGAGGATCTGGTGGTGAGCGCGCTGCACGGCGCGCTGCTCGACATCCCGCTGTTCGGCGCCTCGGCCGGCGACGACCTGCATTTCGAGCGCACCTTCGTGCTGCACGGCGGTGTCTTCCACGCCAACGCCGGCGTGGTGGCGCTGTTCACCACGGCGCGGCCCTTCAGCGTCTTCCGCACCCAGCATTTCGTCAGCGCCGACCGCAAGATGGTGGTGACCGGCGCCGACCCGCAGCGGCGCGTCGTCACCGAGATCAACGCCGAGCCCGCCGGCCCGGAATACGCCCGCCTCGTCGGGCTGGAGGGAGAGGCGCTGACGCCGATGATCTTCGCCAGCCACCCCGTGGTGGTGCGCGTCGGCGGCCAGTACCATGTCCGCTCCATCCAGAAGGTGAACGAGGACGCGAGCCTCACCTTCTTCTGCGCGATCGACGAGGGAATCGTGCTGACGGTCGCGGAGGGGGTGGACCCGCTTGCCAACCTCGACGCGCTGATGGAGGGCATCCGGGCGGAGGTGGGCGAACCGGCGCTGATCCTCGGCTGCGACTGCATCCTGCGGCGGCTGGAGATGGAGCAGCGGGGGCTGGCCGCGGAGATCTCCGCCCGCCTGGCGCGGCACCGCGTCGTCGGTTTCTGCGCCTACGGCGAGCAGTACAACGGCATGCACGTCAACCAGACCTTCACCGGCGTGGCGATCGGCGGGAGGCGGTCGTGACGGACGCGGCCCGCATCGCCGAGCTGGAGCGCGAGAACGCCAAGCTCCGCCGCATCAACCGGGTGCTGATGGACCGGGTGGAGCGCTCCATGGACTTCCAGGGCGGCGCCTTCTCCCTGTTCCAGACCGCCATCGTGCTGGAGCACAAGATCCGCGAGCGCACCGCCGAGCTGGAGCGGGCGTTGCGCGAGCTGGAGGACAGCCACCGCGACCTGGCCCGCGCCAAGGAGCTGGCGGAGACCATGCGCTCGCGCCTCTACGAGGCGATCGAGTCGGTGAACGAGGGCTTCGCCCTGTTCGATTCCGAGGACCGGCTGGTGCTGTGCAATCGCAAGTACCTGTCCTACTGGACCGGCGTGGCCGACCGCATCCAGCCCGGCATCCGCTTCGCCGACATCGCCGTCATGGTGGCCGGGACCGCCGCCGTCAGCGAGCCGGTGCCGGCGGTGTGGCTGACCGAGCGGCTGCAGCACCGCCACGGCATGAACGGCCCCTTCATCAGCCGCCTGTCGGACGGACGCTGGATCCAGGTGAACGAGCGCCGCATCCGCGACGGCGGCATCGTCGGCGTCTACACCGACATCACCGACATCAAGCGGGAGGAGGAGCGGCGGCGCGAGGCCGAACAGGCGGAGAAGGCCGCGCTCATGCGCCTCAACGACCAGCTCCAGCAGGAGGTGAGCGAACGCGTGGCGGCCGAAGCGGCGCTCCGCCTCGCCAAGGCCGACGCGGAGCAGGCCAACCTGTCCAAGACCCGCTTCCTGGCGGCGGCCAGCCACGACCTTCTGCAACCGCTGAACGCCGCCCGCCTGTTCGTCTCCGCCCTCGCCGACCTGGAACAGCCGGAGCCGAACGGAGAGCTGGTGCGCAACGTCGACGCCGCCCTCGCCTCCGTCGAGGACCTGCTGTCGGCGCTGCTGGACATATCGAAGCTCGACGCCGGGGCGGTGACCCCGGAGGTGACGGACTTCCCCCTGCGCGGCATCCTGGTGCCGCTCGCCAACGAATACGCCGCGGTGGCGATGGAGCGCGGGATCGCGCTGCGGGTGGTGGGCAGCGGCGCGGTGGTGCGCAGCGACATGCGCCTGTTGCGCCGCATCGTGCAGAACTTCCTGTCCAACGCCCTGCGCTACGTGCAGCGGGGCCGGGTGCTGGTCGGCTGCCGGCGGGTGGCGGGCGGCGTGCGCATCGAGGTGTGGGACAGCGGCCCCGGCATCCCGCCCGACAAGCTGGGCGAGATCTTCCAGGAGTTCCGCCGGCTCGACACGCCCGGTGCCAAGGGCGCCGACCGCGGCATGGGCCTCGGCCTCGCCATCGTCGACCGTGTCGCGCGCATGCTGGGGCACCGCGTCACCGTCCGGTCGGAGCCGGGGCGGGGATCGGTCTTCGCCGTCACCGTCCCGCGCGGCACCGACCGCCGCGTGGCGCGCGGCGCCGGCGGCATCGCCGCCGCCGCGGCCCGGCCGCTGGCCGACCGGCTCGCCGGCACCTCGGTTCTGGTGCTCGACAACGAGCCGGCCGTGGTGGCGGGGATGGAGGTGCTGCTGCGCGGCTGGTCGTGCGAGGTGGTGTCGGCCACCACCGGGGAGGAGGCGCTGGCCCGCCTGTCCGAGCTGCCGCGGGCGCCCGATCTGCTGATCGCCGACTACCATCTGGACGATGGCGCGCTGGGTGTGAACGAGGTGGCCCGCCTGCGGGCCGCCGCCGGCACCGTCCTGCCCGCCGTCATCATCACCGCCAACCGCACCACCGAACTGGCCGACGAGGCGCGGGCCGCCGGCTGTCTGCTGCTGACCAAGCCGGTGAAGCCGGCGCAGCTCCGCGCCGTCATGTCGGAATTGGTGGCGGCGGGGTGACGACGGGGCGCCGACGGGGCGCCGGAACCGGCCCGGAGCGGTGCTCAGCCGCGGACGAACCACAGGGCGAGGCGCAGGCCCAGCACGACGACGCCGCTGGCGACGATGCCCATCACCGCGTCGCCGCCGTCCATCTCGACGCCCGTCCACAGCATCCAGCCGATCGCCGCCAGCCCGACCAGCAGGCCGATGAAGAACCAGCGCACCAGGCTGTTCTCGATCAGCAGCTCCCACAGTGCCTCGATCAGGTCGGTCATTGGTCCCCCGGGCGTGGCGGCATCGTTGTACGGGTATTTGACGCTCGATCGGGCCGTTGCGCAAATGCCTAGCGCCCCGGCGCCATGCGGCGGTAGCTGAGCGCCTCGGCAACGTGCAGGCGGCGCACGCCGGCGGCGCCGTCGAGGTCGGCCAGGGTGCGGGCCACCCGCATGACGCGGTGGTAGCCGCGCGCCGACAGCTTCAGCCGCTCCGCCGCCTCGGTCAGCAGGGCACGGCCCGGCGCGTCGGGCGACGCCACCGTCTCCAGCAGCTCGCCGTCGGCGTCGGCGTTGGTGCGCAGCGCCCGCCCGCCCGGCGCCGCGCCGAACGCGGCGTAGCGCGCGGCCTGGACGGCGCGGGCGGCGGCGACCCGGGCGGCGACCGCGGCGCTGCCCTCGGCCGGCGGCGGCAGGCTGAGGTCGGCGGCGGCGACGGCGGGGACGTCGACGTGCAGGTCGATGCGGTCGAACAGCGGGCCGGAGATCTTCGCCTGGTACTCGGCGGCGCATTTGGGGGCGCGGGCGCAGGCCAGCGCCGGGTCGTCGAGATGGCCGCAGCGGCACGGGTTCATGGCGGCGACGAGCTGGACGCGGGCGGGGTAGGTGACGTGGGCGTTGGCCCGGCTGACGGTGGAGCGGCCGGTCTCCAGCGGCTGGCGCAGCGCCTCCAGGGTCGGGCGCGGGAACTCCGGCAGCTCGTCGAGGAACAGCACGCCGGTGTGGGCCAGCGAGATCTCGCCGGGCCGGGCGCGCGGGCCGCCGCCCACCAGGGCGGGCAGCGAGGCGCTGTGGTGGGGGTCGCGGAAGGGGCGCCGGGTCAGCAGCTTGCCGTCGGCGAGGTGGCCGGCGACCGAATGGATCATCGACACCTCCAGCGCCTCCGCCGGGTCGAGCGGCGGCAGCAGGCCGGGCAGGCGCGCCGCCAGCATCGACTTGCCCGACCCCGGCGGGCCGACCATCAGCAGGTTGTGGCCGCCGGCCGCCGCCACCTCCAGGGCCCGCTTGGCGGTCTCCTGGCCCTTGATGTCCTTGAGGTCGGGGCCGCCGTGGGGATCGGCCTCCTGCAGCCGGGGCTTGGGCGGGACCAGCACCTGGGTGCCCTTGAAGTGGTTGACCAGCGCCAGCAGCGAGCCCGGCGCCAGCACCTCCAGCTCCTCGCCGGCCCACGCCGCCTCGCCGCCGCAGGCCTCCGGGCAGATCAGCCCGCGCCCGCCGGCCAGCGCGTTGATCGCCGCCGGCAGCACGCCGGCCACCGCCGTCACCGCGCCATCCAGCGCCAGCTCGCCGAGCGCCGAGAAGCGGCCGATCTCCTCGTCCGGCAGGACGCCCATGACGGTCAGCAGGCCGAGCGCGATGGGCAGGTCGAAGTGGCTGCCCTCCTTCACCACGTCGGCCGGGGCGAGGTTGACGGTGATGCGCTTGGCCGGCAGCGCCAGGCCCAGCGCGTGCAGGGCGGCGCGCACCCGCTCCCGGCTCTCGCCCACCGCCTTGTCCGGCAGCCCGACCACGGTGAAGGCGACCAGCCCGCCCGACATCTGCACCTGGACGTCGATGTCCATGACCTCGATGCCCTGGAACGCCACCGTGTTGACCCGCGCAACCATGCCGCACCACCCCCTCGCCGCGCACACGCAACTGTATGGTGGCGGCCCGGCGTTTGCCAGCCGGAAGGGTCGCCCAAGGCTCGGCCGGGCCGCCCGCGCCTCCCTACCGCCCTGCGGGCGGGGCGGCGGCGGTCATCGGGGCGCCGGGGGGACGTCGATGGAGAAGCACTGGCGGCCGGCGCCGTGGCGCCAGAAACCCGGGGTGCGATCGGGGTTGCCGCCGTCCCCGTCGGTCGGGGTGGGGCGGCCGAAGGTGGCGCACAGCCGGTACGAGCGCGCACCCGTGGCCGCGTAGTCGTACGGTTCGGCCGTCGCCGGGTCGGCCGACCGCAGGGCGACCGGCTGGTCGGCGGTGTTCAGCGCGTCCAGCCCGGCCGGCAGGGCGCCGGTCCGGTGCAGGTGACGGTCGATGGCGCCGGCGATCTCGCGCAGGTCGGCGATCCTCTCGGTGTCGAGCCGCCGTTCGCGGATCTCCGACGGCGGACCGATGGCGACGATGCCGGCGGCGAGGGCGGCGAGGCCCGCCGCCGCCACCGCGCCGGCGAACAGGGCGGCCGGGCGCCTCATGGGGCCTCGCGACGCATGTCGGACAGGAAATAGGTGAAGATCCCGCCGGCGATGACCCCGACGGTCGCCACCTTCAGCAGGAAGCGTTGCCCGTACTCGCCGCCCAGGACGCTGTAGACGAGCACCACCAGGTCGCCCGAAATGACCACGGCGGCGAACAGCAGCGTCAGGTGGGTCAGCCATCGCCGTGGCCACGAACCGCGTTTCGTCGGGTCGGCGACGATCGCGTTTTCGACGGTGCGGAAGGTCAGCAGGAAGAGCGGCAGGGAGACGACCAGCGCCGCCGCGTTCCAGCGCACCGTGTCGGCGAATCCGCGGTACCCGTGGTCGTAGGCGGCGGGATCCGGAAGGAAGCGGTCGATGAAGGCGAACGCCATCGCTCCCACGTGCCAGGCGCAGACGTACAGGGCGCCGAAGGCCAGCAGGTAAAGGAACACCTCGCGTGCCGACGGGGAGGGCTTCGGGCGCGGCACCGGCAGCGGAAAGGCGACGTCGGCATAGGAGTCGAGCGCCGCCCGCGTGTCGGACTCCGGCCAGCCCGCCTGGCGAAGGGCTTCGGCGATGCGCCGGCGGTCGATGCCCGCGGCGAGGGCTCCGCGCACGAACTCGGTTGCCTGCGACGTCATCGGTGCGATCCCCTCCGGTACCGGCCAAGCGACCGTCGCGCGCGAATGTAGGTCCGGCGACGGGGGAATGCCAGCGCACCGCGGCCCCTCCGGCACCGCCGCAGGGCGGCCCTGGTCGCGCCGATTATCAGTTTGCGAGACGGAATGTTAACGCGCACTTCATTTTCGTATGTGACAAAGGGGGTGCCTCTTTCGAGGGGCGCAAGACGTCCCGAAGCAGCGTGAGAGACCCGACCGTGCGCACCGCATTCCGCAGCATCAATGGCCGCATCGTCATCATCCCGATCGTCGCCCTGGTTGCCCTGGCGGTGGTCGGCCTCCTGTCGATCCGGACCATCGGCACCGTCACCGTCGACGAGCACCGCGCCCGGGCGCGCGTCGTCGTCGAGGCGGCATCGAAGATCGTCGCCTTCTACGAGGACAAGGCGACCAAGGGCGAACTGCCCGTGGAGGCGGCGCAGGAGGCCGCGAAGGACGCGCTGCGGGCCATCCGCTTCGACGGCAACGAGTACGTGATGGTGCGCCGGCTCGACGGCGTGATCATCGTCCACGGGCTGCGCAAGGACCGCGAGGGCGTCGCCTCGATCGACGACAAGGACTCCAACGGCACCCGCTTCAGCTACGACATGATCGAGGCGGCCAAGGCCGGCGGCGGCTTCACCGAGTATCTCTGGCCCAAGGCCAAGGACACCCCGCCGGTGCGCAAGGCGTCCTATTCCCAGCTCACCGGCACGTGGAAATGGGTGGTCGGGTCCGGCATCTATCTCGACGACGTCGAGGCCGACGTCTGGGACAACACGGTCCTGACCGGCGGCATCGTCGCCGCCGTGGCGCTGCTGACCTTCGGCGCCGCCCTCTGGCTCGGGCGGCGGATCACCCGGCCGATCCTGGCGCTGTCCGACGCCACCCACCGGCTGGCCGACGGTGAGCTGGGCACCGCCATCCCCGGGGTCGACCGGCGGGACGAGATCGGCACCATGGCCCAGGCCGTCGCCGTGCTGAAGGAGCGGTCCGCCGAGGCGGCGCGCCTCGACGCCGAGCAGGACCGTCTCAAGAGCGAGGCGGCCGACGAGCGCCAGCGCGCCATGCGCGGCCTCGCCGACGGCTTCGAGAGCTCGGTCAAGTCGGTGGTCGACGCCATCGCCTCGTCGGCGGTCGAGATGGAATCCTCGGCCAACGCCATGAGCGCCTCGGCCGCGCTGGCCGGCGGCGAGACGACGGCCGCCGCCGGGGCGGCGGACCAGACCAGCGCCAACGTCGGCACCGTCGCCTCGGCCACCGAGGAGCTGTCGTCGTCGATCCACGAGATCTCCCGCCAGGTCGCCCACTCCTCGCAGATCGCCGCCGACGCCGTGTCGGAGGCCGACCGCGCCAACGCCGCCATGACCAAGCTCGCCGACTCGGCCAAGCGGGTCGGCGACATCGTCGCCCTGATCAGCGGCATCGCCGGACAGACCAACCTGCTGGCCTTGAACGCCACCATCGAGGCGGCGCGCGCCGGCGAGGCCGGCAAGGGCTTCGCCGTCGTCGCTTCCGAGGTCAAGGCGCTGGCCACCCAGACCGCCCGCGCCACCGAAGAGATCCAGGCGACGGTGACGGAGATCCAGTCGATGACCGGCACCGCGGTGACGGCGATCCAGGGCGTCGGCGGCACGGTGGCGCGCATGAACGAGATCACCGCCACCGTGGCGGCGGCGGTCGAGCAGCAGGGTGCGGCGACCCGCGAGATCGCCGGCAGCGTGCAGCAGGCGGCCGACGGCACGCAGCGCGTGGCCGGCAACGTCGACGCCGCCCACAAGGCGGTGGAGGAGACGGCGTCCATCGCCGGCAACGTGCTGGGCGCCGCCGGCCTGCTGGCGCGCGAGGCGGAGCGGCTGCGCAGCGAGGTGACGACCTTCCTCGCCAGCGTGCGCGCCGCCTGAGGGCGGCCGGCCCTACGCAACGCACAGGTCGACCGCTGGGTAACCCTCCCTCGGCTCCGCCGGGAGAGGGCCTGTGGCGGCGCATGGTGAAAGACGGGGACATACCCTAGGCTGCGGCCGGCCGGGGGAGACGCCGTACCGCATCCCGGTCCGCGCCTTGGGCCGGCCGCCGCGCCGCCCTATTCTCTCTCGGTCCATGCCGGATCATTCGAACGAAGGAACGAGTCCCGTGCTCCTGTCGCTGTGCACCTGGCCCGAGGTCGAGGCCTATCTGAAGACGTCGAAGGGGATCGTCATGCCCATCGGCTCCATCGAGCAGCACGGGCCGAACGGCCTGATGGGCACCGACGCCCTGTGCGCCGAGGCGGTCGCCCGCGGCGTCGGCGAGGCGGTCTCGGCCCTGGTGGGGCCGACCATCCCGGTGGGCATGGCGGTGCACCACATGGAGTTTCCCGGCTCGATGACCCTGCGGCCGTCGACCCTGATCGCGCTCCTGCGCGACTACGTGACGGCGCTGGCCGAACACGGGTTCGAGCGCTTCCTGTTCGTCAACGGCCACGGCGGCAACATCGCCACCCTGCGCGCCGCCTTCTACGAGATCTACGCCGACCAGCGCGCCCGCCTCGGCGCCGCGGCGCCCGAACTGCGCTGCCAGTTCGTCAACTGGTGGGACAACGCCGCCGTCGGCGCCCTGTCGAAGGAGCTGTTCGGCAGCGCCGAGGGCTCCCACGCCACCCCGTCCGAGGTGTCGCTCACCCAGCACCTCTTCCCCGAGGCGATCAAGACCGCGGCCATGGAGCCGCACGTCGCCCCGTCGGGCAGCTTCTACGACGCCCGCGACTTCCGCCGCCGCTATCCCGACGGCCGCATCGGCTCCGCCCCCTCGCTCGCCCGGCCGGAGCACGGCGCCCGCCTGCTCGAGGCGGCGGTGCAGGCGATCGCCGTGCAGTACCGCACCTTCGTATCGCAGGCCTGAACGAAGATTGCCGGGGCGGACGCTCCGCCGCGGCAATCGGTCGTTTCCACGGCCGTTTCCGATCGAAACGTGCGCGTTGCGGCGATGGCGCGCTGGCGGGCGTGCGGCAACGGGACTACCATCGCGCGCTCCGCTCAAGGCCGGCAGCCGACAGAACCGGCCGTCAAGCGTCAGACCGCGAGGACACTCCGATGGCCGACACCGACACCAAGCGCATCACCGAAGAAGAAGCCCTGCTGCTGCACGCCGGCGGCCGCCCCGGCAAGCTGGAGATCAGCGCCACCAAGCCGCTCACCACCCAGCGCGACCTGTCGCTGGCCTACTCGCCGGGGGTGGCGGCGCCCTGCCTGCGCATCCACGAGGATCCGTCGACCGTCTACGACTACACCGCCAAGGGCAACCTGGTGGCGGTGGTCTCCAACGGCACGGCGGTGCTGGGGCTGGGCGACCTCGGCGCGCTGGCGTCGAAGCCGGTGATGGAGGGCAAGGCCGTCCTCTTCAAGCGCTTCGCCGACGTCGACGGCATCGACCTGGAGGTGTCCACCGCCGACGTCGATGCGTTCGTCAACTGCGTGCGCTATCTCGGCGCCTCCTTCGGCGGCATCAACCTGGAGGACATCAAGGCGCCGGACTGCTTCGTCATCGAGCAGCGCCTGCGCGAGCTGATGGACATCCCGGTCTTCCACGACGACCAGCACGGCACCGCCATCATCGCCGCCGCCGGCCTGATCAACGCCTGCGACATCACCGGCCGCCGCCTGCCGGACGTCCGCATGGTGGTCAACGGCGCCGGCGCCGCCGGCATCGCCTGCGCCGAGCTGTTCAACGCCCTGGGCGTGGCGCGCGAGAACATCGTGCTGTGCGACACCAAGGGGGTGGTCTACCGCGGCCGCACCACGGGCATGAACCAGTGGAAGTCCTCCTTCGCCGTCGACACGCCGGCGCGCACGCTGGCCGACGCGCTGGCCGGCGCCGACGTCTTCGTCGGCCTGTCGGCGAAGGGGGCGGTGACGCCGCGCATGGTGACGTCGATGGCCGACCGCCCCATCATCTTCGCGCTGGCCAACCCCGATCCCGAGATCACGCCCGAGGAGGTGCGGGCGGTGCGCGCCGACGCCATCGTCGCCACCGGCCGCTCCGACTATCCCAACCAGATCAACAACGTCCTGGGGTTCCCCTACATCTTCCGCGGGGCGCTGGACGTGCGCGCCACCACCATCAACGACGCCATGAAGGTCGCCGCCGCCAACGCCCTGGCCAAGCTGGCGCGCGAGGACGTGCCCGACGAGGTGGACGCCGCCTATGCCGGCCGCCGCCTGCGCTACGGCGTCGACTACATCATCCCCGTCCCCTTCGACCCGCGCCTGATCGTCACCGTGCCGCCGGCGGTCGCCCAGGCGGCCATGGAGTCGGGGGTGGCCCGCAAGCCGATCATCGACATGGCGGGCTACCGCCACACCCTGCGCACCCGCCTCGACCCGACCGCCGACTCGCTGGAGCTGATCCTCGACAAGGTGCGCGCCAACCCGCGCCGCGTCGTCTTCGCCGAAGGGGAGGAGGACCGCGCCATCCGCGCCGCGCTGGCGTTCCGCCAGGCCGGCTACGGCACGCCGGTGCTGCTCGGCCGCGAGGAGGTGATCCGCGAGCGGCTCGCCGCCCTCGGCCAGCACTCGGTGGCGGAGCTGGAGATCCACAACGCCCGCCTGTCCGACGCCACCCAGCGCTACGGCGACTTCCTGTACCGCCGGCTGCAGCGGCGCGGCGCGCTCTACCGCGACTGCCAGCGCATGGTCAACCAGGACCGCAACGTCTTCGCCGCCTGCATGGTCGCGCAGGGCGACGCCCACGCCATGGTCACCGGCCTGACCCGCTCCTTCTCGGTCTGCTTCGACGAGATCCGCCGCGTCCTCGACCCGCGGCCGAACGAGCGGGTGTTCGGCCTGACGGTGATGGTCAGCCGGCCGCGCACCGTGTTCATCGCCGACACCACCGTGCACGAGGTGCCGGACAGCGTGACCCTGGCCGACATCGCCGTCCAGGCCGCCGCCAAGGCGCGGCAGATGGGGCACGAGCCGCGGGTGGCGCTGCTGTCCTACTCCAACTTCGGCCAGCAGGCGGCGGGCAGCCAGGTGGCGCGCGTGCGCGAGGCGGTCACCGTGCTCGATTCCCGCCGCGTCGACTTCGAGTACGACGGCGAGATGTCCGCCGACGTGGCGCTCGACGTCGAGCTGATGAGGCGGGTCTATCCCTTCTGCCGCCTCTCCGGCCCGGCCAACGTGCTGGTGATGCCGGCGCTGCACGCCGCCAACATCTCGGCCAAGCTGCTGCAGAAGACGACGCGCAGCCAGGTCATCGGTCCGCTGATGATCGGCCTGGACAAGGCGGCGCAGATCGTTCCCATGGGGGCGGGCGTCGGCGACGTGGTCACCATGGCGGCGCTGGCCGCCCACGATTCGCTGGCGTGGTGAGGCCGGCGGCCCGGCCCCGGGAGCGCGGCGTGAATCTTTTGTGAACCCCTCACCGGCCGGGCCGCGTTGGTGTAGATGTATGGTCCCCCGGGGGCGTGTCCCCCGATCCGTCACGTCGTGCGCCCATGGGATCCGCGGTTTCGCCCTCGCTCCGGACAGTCCTCGTCGCCGCCGCGGTCCTGCTGGTGCTGGCCGCGGCCGCGGTCCTGCCGTTCGGCGGCTCCGGCGCGCTGCCGGGGCTCGCCGTCGCCGCGCTGGCGCTGGCGGCGACGCTGCTGGTGCTGCGGCAGGTCGTCCGCGACGCGGCGGCGGTGGCCGCCTGGATCGACCGCCTGGCGGACGGCGCCGCCGGGGAGCCGCCGCCGGCGGGCGGCATCGCCGCCGTGCGCGGCCTCGCCGGGCCGGTGGGCCGGCTGCACCGGGCGCTGACCCGGCGTTGCGAGCAGGCGGAGCTGCTGCTCGACGTCGACGAGTCGATCCTCGACGCCCTGCACGACCCGCTGGTCCTGGTGGATTCCGGCCGCCGGGTGGCGCGCGCCAACACGGCGGCGCGCGGCCTGTTCGGCGAGCGCATGACGGAGCGGGACCTCGCCTCCTCGCTGCGCACCCCGGCGGTGCTCGAGGCGGTCGACGCGGTGCTCGCCGGGGCCGCCTCGCGCACCATCGAGTTCAGCCTGCCGGTGCCGGTGGAGCGCGTGTTCGAGCTGCGGGTGAAGCCGTTCCAGCGCCGCGCCCTGCCGGCCGACCCGGCCGCCGCCGGAGCGGCGGGGCGGCCGGGCGCGGTGACGCGCATGGCGATCCTGACCCTGCACGACATCACCGCGCTGCGGCGGTCGGAGCAGATGCGCGCCGACTTCATCGCCAACGCCAGCCACGAGCTGCGCACGCCGCTGTCGACCCTGCTGGGCTTCATCGAGACGCTGCGCGGGCCGGCGCGCGACGATGCCGAGGCGCACGACCGCTTCCTCGGCATCATGCACGAGCAGGCCAGCCGGATGACCCGGCTGGTCCAGGACCTGCTGTCGCTGTCGCGCATCGAGCTCGACGAGCACATGCCGCCGTCCGACCGGGTCGACGTGGTCGGGCGGGTGCGCGGCGTGCTCGACGCCTTCGAGCTGAAGGCGGCGGCGCGGCGCATCGCCCTGCGCCTGGAGGCGCCGGAGACGGTGCCGGCGGTGGTCGGCGACGCCGACCAGCTCACCCAGGTGTTCCAGAACCTGGTGGGCAACGCCATCAAGTACGCCCGGTCCGACACCCCCGTCACCGTCACCGTGGCGGTCACCGACGGCGCCGCGGTGGGGGCCACCGGAACCATGGCCGGACTCGCCGCCGCAACCGCCGTCGCAGCGGGGGCCGCGGCGGCGGCCGGCGGCCGGCGGCCGCCGCGCACGCCGGTGCGCATGGTGTCGGTGGCGGTCGCCGACCGTGGCGAGGGCATCGCCCGCACCCACCTGCCGCGGCTGACCGAACGCTTCTACCGGGTCGACGCCGCGCGCTCGCGCGCCATGGGCGGCACCGGGCTGGGGCTGGCCATCGTCAAGCACATCCTGAACCGCCACCGCGCCCGCCTGACCATCGAGAGCGAGGTCGGGGTGGGCAGCACCTTCACGGTCTATCTGCCCGTCGCCGAGCCGGCGGCGCTGCCGGCGCCGGAGGTGGCGCTGCGGCGGACCGGTTCCGGCGCCGCATAGGGGACCCTCGCGGATTCCCTGACCGCTGTCACGAAACCGTCATCGAACTGCAATAAGGTGGTCGCGAACGACGACTAACGTCCGGCCCAGCCGTCGACGGGGTACCCCGTTGCGACAAGGCGGGATCCCAGGCCCCGCCGTCAGCCAAACCGGTTCTCAGGAGGGATCATCGTGATCACCAAGAAGCTCGCCCTTACGGCCGCCGCGGCCGTGGCCCTGTCCGTCGTCGCGGGCGCCGCCAACGCCCAGTCGCGCGATCAGATCCGCGTCGTCGGGTCGTCGACCGTGTTCCCGTTCACCACGGCGGTCGCCGAGACCTTCGGCAAGACCGGCCAGTTCAAGACGCCGGTCGTCGAGTCCACCGGCACGGGCGGCGGGCTGAAGCTGTTCTGCGCCGGTGTCGGCCCGGCTCATCCGGACATGACCAACGCCTCGCGCCGCATCAAGAAGTCCGAGGTCGAGCAGTGCGCCGCCAACGGCGTCAAGGACATCACCGAGCTGAAGGTCGGCTTCGACGGCATCGTCTTCGCGGCCTCCAAGGACGCCAAGCACATCGACGTCACCCGCGAGCAGCTCTGGAAGGCGCTGGCCAAGGACGTGCCGGTCAACGGCAAGATGGTGGCCAACCCCTACAAGAAGTGGTCGGACGTCGACGCCAGCCTGCCCAACAAGGAGATCGAGGTCCTCGGCCCGCCCCCGACCTCCGGCACCCGCGACGCCTTCACCGAGCTGGTCATGGAGCACGGCTGCTCCGAGGTGAAGGAGGTCGCCCAGATCCTCACCGACAAGAAGGAGCTCACCAAGGCCTGCGCCGCGGTGCGTGAGGACGGCGCCTACGTCGAGGCCGGCGAGAACGACAACCTGATCGTCCAGAAGCTGGTCGCCAACCCCGACGCCTTCGGCATCTTCGGCTACAGCTTCCTCGACCAGAACAAGGACAAGCTGCAGGCCTCCAAGGTCGAGAAGGTCGACCCGACCTACGAGAACATCTCCTCGGGCAAGTACCCGGTGTCGCGTTCGCTCTACGTCTACATCAAGAACGCGCACGTCGGCGTGATCCCCGGCATCCGCGAGTTCGTGGCGGAGTACACCGCCGAGCGCGCCATGGGCGAGGACGGCTACCTCGCCGACAAGGGCCTGATCGCCCTGCCGAAGGCGGAGCGCGACGACGTCCGCTCCACGGTGGTCAACATGACCCCGATGAAGCTCTGACGGTTCCGTCGGGACGGACGGCCCCCCGGGGCCGTCCATTCCCGTCCCGCGCTCTTTGATCCCTTTTCAAGCCATCCATAAGCCACCCATCGGCGGGGTCGCATGCAGATCACGGTTCTCCTCCTGGTGCTGGCCGGCCTGTCGGTCGCCGGCTACTTCCTGGGGCGCGCATCGGCCGTCCACGCGGTCGGCGGGCGGATCGCGGCCCTTCATTCCGTGCCGGCCTATTACGGCATGTACGTCGCCCTGTGGGCCGGCCTCCCCGCCCTCCTCCTGTTCCTGTTCTGGACGGCGTCCGAGGGCTGGATCGTCATGCAGCTCGTGGTCGGGGCGCTGCCGGCCGAGCTCACCGACGGCAGCACCCAGGCGCTCAGCCTGGTCAAGGCGGACATCCTGAACCTGGCGGCCGGCATCGCCACCGGGCGGACGCCGGATCCCGCCATCCTCGCCGCGGCGGACCATTACAACACGCTGCACGCGCTGGGCGACTGGATGCTGCTGGCCGTCGGCGCGTCGCTGGCGCTCGCCGGCCTCGTCCTCGCCCGTCAGCGCATCGCCCCGGACCTGCGGGCCCGCAACCAGGTGGAACGGGTCATCAACGTCTTCCTGGTGCTCTGCTCGCTGGTCGCCATCCTGACCACGCTGGGCATCGTGCTGTCGCTGGCGTTCGAGGCGATGCGCTTCTTCGCCGCCTATCCCGTGCTCGACTTCCTGTTCGGCCTGCAGTGGAGCCCGCAGACGGCGATCCGCGCCGACCAGGTGGGCTCGTCCGGGTCGTTCGGCGCGGTGCCGCTGTTCGTCGGCACCCTGCTGATCACCCTCATCGCCATGATCGTCGCGGTGCCGGTCGGCCTGATGGCGGCGATCTACATGTCGGAATACGCCCCGCCCCACGTCCGTTCGGCGCTGAAGCCGATCCTGGAGGTGCTGGCCGGCATCCCGACCGTCGTCTACGGCTTCTTCGCCGCCCTCACCATGGCGCCCTTCGTGCGCGGCATCGGCGAGTCGCTGGGCCTCGACGTCTCGTCGGAATCGGCGCTGGCCGCCGGCTTCGTCATGGGCGTGATGATCATCCCCTTCGTCAGCTCGCTGTCGGACGACGTCATCAACGCGGTGCCGCAGTCGCTGCGCGACGGCTCCTACGGGCTGGGCGCCACCAAGTCGGAGACCATCCGCCAGGTGGTCCTGCCGGCGGCGCTGCCCGGCATCGTCGCCGCGGTCATGCTGGCCGGCAGCCGCGCCATCGGCGAGACCATGATCGTCACCATGGCGGCCGGCCTCGCCGCCAACCTCACGGCCAACCCGCTCGAAGCGGTGACCACGGTGACCACGCAGATCGCCACGCTCCTGGTCGGCGACCAGGAGTTCGACAGCCCCAAGACGCTGTCGGCCTTCGGGCTCGGCCTCGTCCTGTTCGCCGTCACCCTGTCCCTCAACATGATCGCCCTGCGGGTGGTCCAGAAGTACCGGGAGAAGTATGACTGACATGGTCGAACAGGGCACACGGGAGATGACCGTCGCCCGGCCCCGGTCGCACTACCAGAGCGATGCGTTCGCCGCTCGGTTGCGCGCCCGCTACGCTGCGGAGCAGCGGTTCAAGGCCTACGGCATCGCCGCGGTCAGCCTGGCGGCGGTGATGCTGGTGGTCCTGCTCGGCACCATCTTTGCCCAGGGCTACACCGCCTTCTGGCAGACCCAGGTGCGCCTGGAGGTCCATTTCGACCCGGCCGAGATCGACCCGCAGGGCACCCGCGACCCGGCGGTGATCGGCCAGGCCAACACGATGAAGCTGCTGCGCGACGCGCTGGCGGCGCAGTTCCCCGAGGTGACCGGCCGGTCGGAGCGCCGCACCCTGTCCGACATCCTGTCGTCGGGCGCGCCCTACACGCTGATCCGGATGCTGCAGGAGAATCCCGACCTGATCGGCACGACGCAGGCCGTCTGGGTCAACGCGTCGGACGACGTCGACCAGTTCGTCAAGGGCTTCATCCCGCGCGACGTGCCGGAGAGCCAGCGCCGCGTCAACGACCTGCAGGTCGGCGCCATCGACGCGCTGACGGCCAAGGGCGACGTGGAGAAGCGCTTCAACACCACCCTGTTCACGGCCGGCGATTCGCGCGAGCCGGAGCAGGCCGGCATCTGGGGCGCCATCGTCGGCTCCTTCCTGACGCTGGTGGTGACCATGTCCCTGTCGGTGCCGATCGGCGTCGCCGCCGCCATCTACCTGGAGGAGTTCGCGCCGAAGAACCGCTGGACGGACCTCATCGAGGTGAACATCAACAACCTCGCCGCGGTGCCGTCCATCGTCTACGGCCTGCTCGGCCTGGCGGTGTTCCTCAACTTCTTCGGCATGCCGCGCTCGGCGCCGGTGGTCGGCGGCGTGGTGCTGGCGCTGATGACCCTGCCCATCATCATCATCGCCGCGCGCGCCGCGCTGAAGGCGGTGCCGCCGTCGATCCGCGAGGCGGCGCTGGGGGTGGGGGCGTCGCGCCTGCAGGCGGTGCTGCACCACGTGCTGCCGCTGGCCATGCCGGGCATCCTCACCGGCACCATCATCGGCATGGCGCACGCGCTCGGCGAGACGGCGCCGCTGCTGATGATCGGCATGGTCGCCTTCATCGTCGACGTCCCCGGCGGCTTCACCGACAGCGCCACGGTGCTGCCCGTGCAGATCTTCATGTGGGCCGACAGCCCGGAACGCGCCTTCGTCGAGCGCACCTCGGCGGCGATCCTGGTCCTGCTGGGCTTCCTCATCGCGATGAACGCCGTCGCGGTCATCCTGCGCAAGAAATTCGAGAGGCGGTGGTAACCCGATGAACATCCAGACCAACGTTCAGGCGTCCCCGGCCGTGGCCGCGCCCGCCGCCGCCACCCCCGGCGCCAAGATGGTGGCCCGGGACGTCAAGGTCTTCTACGGCGCCAAGCAGGCGCTCAAGGGGATCAACATCGAGATCCTGGAGAACCGGGTGCTGGCGCTGATCGGCCCCTCGGGATGCGGCAAGTCGACGTTCCTGCGCTGCCTCAACCGCATGAACGACACCATCGAGAACTGCCGGGTCGAAGGGCTGATCGCCCTCGACGGCGAGGACGTCTACGGCAAGCGGATCGACGCCGTGCAGCTGCGCGCGCGGGTCGGCATGGTGTTCCAGAAGCCGAACCCGTTCCCGAAGTCGATCTACGACAACATCTCCTACGGCCCCAAGATCCACGGCCTGGCCACCCACCGCGACGAGATGGACGAGATCGTCCAGACCTCGCTGCAGCGCGCCGGCCTGTGGAACGAGGTGAAGGACCGCCTGCGCGAGCCCGGCACCGGCCTGTCCGGCGGCCAGCAGCAGCGCCTGTGCATCGCCCGCGCCATCGCCGTCAGCCCGGAGGTGATCCTGATGGACGAGCCCTGCTCGGCCCTCGACCCGATCGCCACCGCGCACATCGAGGAGCTGATCGACGAGCTGCGCGAGAACTACACGATCGTCATCGTCACCCACAACATGCAGCAGGCGGCGCGCGTCTCGCAGAAGACGGCGTTCTTCCACCTCGGCGACATGGTGGAGTGCGACGACACCGAGGAGATCTTCACCAACCCGCGCGACGAGCGCACCCAGGGCTACATAACCGGTCGCTACGGCTGATCGGCGCCGGCGCGGTCGAACGCGTCCGGATGGGGGGAACGCCATGAGCAACGAGCACATCGTCCGTTCCTTCGCCCAGGAACTGCAGCGCCTGTCCAACCTCGTGACCCAGATGGGCGGGGTCGCGGAGGCGCAGGTCGGCTCCTCGGTGAAGGCGGTGGCGCGGCGCGACGTCGGCCTCGCCGCCCAGGTCATGCAGGCCGACCTGCGCCTGGACGAGTACGAACGCGAGATCGACCAGGAGGCGATCCGCCTGCTCGCCCTGCGCCAGCCCATGGCGCAGGACCTGCGGGAGATCGTCTCGGCCCTCAAGATCGCCGCCGACCTGGAGCGCATCGGCGACTACGCCGCCAACATCGCCAAGCGGTCGCTGGCGCTCGCCCAGGTGCCGACGGTGCGCCCGGCGGCGGCGCTGCCGCGCATGGGCCGGCTGGTCGAGGAGATCATGAAGGACGTGCTCGACGCCTACATCGAGCGCGACGTCGAGAAGGCGATCGCCGCCTGGCAGCGCGACGAGGAGCTCGACGACCTCTACACCAGCCTGTTCCGCGAGGTCCTCACCTACATGATGGAGGACCCGCGCAACATCACGCCGTGCACGCACCTGCTGTTCATGGCGAAGAATCTCGAACGGATCGGCGACCACGCCACCAACGTGGCGGAGACGATCCATTTCCTCGTCGTCGGCGAGCCGCTGATGATGGAACGACCGAAGAGCGACGCCAGCAGCTTCGCGGTGGTGACGCCGGAGGCGGACGGCGATGCTTGAGCAGACGCGGGCGCAAGAGGGGCGCCGACACGGTGGGGGAGTCATGAATTCGGCGTTGAAGCCGCTGGTCCTCGTGGTCGAGGACGAAGCCGACATCGTCACCTTGCTGAAGTACAATCTGGAGAAGGAGGGGTTCCGGGCGATCTCCGCCGGCGACGGCGAGGAGGCCCTGCTGCTCGCCAACGAGCAGACGCCGCACATCGTGCTGCTGGACTGGATGCTGCCGCTGATGTCGGGAATCGAGGTGTGCCGGCAGATGCGCCGCAATCCCAAGACCCGGGACATCCCGATCATCATGCTGACCGCCCGCGGCGAGGAGGCCGACCGGGTGCGCGGCCTCAACTCCGGCGCCGACGACTACATCGCCAAGCCCTTCTCGCCGACCGAGCTGGTGGCCCGCATGCGCGCCGTGCTGCGCCGCGCCGCCCCGGGACTGGCGGAGGAGACGCTGCGCTTCGGCGACGTGGTGATGGACCTGGCGGCCCACCGGGTGCGCCGCAACAACCGCGACGTCCATCTCGGCCCCACCGAGTTCCGGCTGCTGCGCCACTTCATGCAGCACCCCGGCCGGGTGTTCTCGCGCGAACAGCTCCTCGACGTGGTGTGGGGGCACGACGTCTACGTCGAGCCGCGCACCGTCGACGTCCACATCCGCCGCCTGCGCAAGGCGCTGAACGAGGAGACGGAGAGCGACCTCATCCGCACCGTCCGCTCCGCCGGCTACGCTCTCGACATGAAGTCCACGTGACGTGCTGATATGAAAATCGAAGATCGGAAGATCGAAGGATTGGGCGAGAAATCATTCTTTCATTCTTATAATCTTCCGATCTTCTAATTTATTCATCTGGTTTTCCCACCAACGCGACCACCGCCTCATTGAGGATCGCGATCTTGGGGGCGAAGCGGACGGCGTCGTCCTCCGCGATCCAGCCGATCATCATCGTCAGGGCGTGCGCCACCTGGCCGGTGAAGGCGGGCCCGCGGGCCCGCGTCTCGGCCACCAGGCGGCGGAGGTCCGCGTCATGGGGGACGCCGTCGAGGGCGGCGGCGGCCACCGCCTCGAAGCGGTTGGCGGCGTGGAGCACGGCGGGGTCGGTCATGGCTCGCACGGACAGAGGGATCACACGAACAGGGTGGCGCCGCCGGGGGTGACCTCGTTCAGGAAGGTCACCACGCCGCCGCGCTGCACCGGCACGTCGTCGCGCAGGCGGGCGCGCTCGGCCGGCAGCCCCAGCGCCTTGAGGCCCATCTCGCAGGCCATCACCGTGACGCCCAGGGCGACGCAGGCGCCCAGCAGCTCCTCGAAGGTGGCGAGGCCCTGCTTGGCGAAGTAGCGGTCGCGCTCGAGCGGCCGGCTGCCGTCGTCGGCGGCGTCCAGGTCGTGCCAGCCCAGCACGCCCGGCTCGTGCTCGTGCACCAGCGCGCGCAGCGCCCGGCCGGTGAAGAACAGGGTGACCCGGCGGTTGGTGGCGGCGGCGGCGCTGGCCATCACCAGCGCGTAGTGCACCCGGTCGAAGCCGCCGGAGAACACGACGATGGACAGGCTGTCGGGACCTTGCATGGCGGGCCTCCCCGCGAGAGCCGTCAATGGGCGGACAGGTCGGTGATGGACGGATGGTGCCCGCACAGCGGGCACTCCGGGTCGGGCTTCACGGCGATCCGGTGATAGCCGGCGTTGAGGGCGTCGACCATCAGCAGGCTGCCCGACAGGCTTTCGCCGACGCCCAGCAGCTCCTTCAGCACCTCGGTCGCCTGCAGGGTGCCGACGAGCCCGGCCAGCGCCCCCAGCACCCCCCCTTCCGAACAGGACGGCACCATGCCCCGCGGCGGCGGCTCGCGGAACAGGCAGCGGTAGCAGGGATGCTCGTCGCCGAGATGGGCCTTGAACGTCGACACCTGCCCGTCGAAGCGCAGCATCGCCGCCGACACCAGCGTGCGCCCGGCGAGATAGCAGGCGTCGTTGAGCAGGAAGCGCGTGGCGAAATTGTCGGAGCCGTCGGCCACCAGGTCGTACCGGCCGATCAGGTCCAGCGCGTTGTCGCGGGTCAGCCGGGTCTTGTGTGCCTCCACCCGGACGTCCGGGTTGAGGGCGGCCATGCGGGCGGCGGCGCTCTCCACCTTCGGCCGGCCGAGCGCCGACTCGTCGTGGATGACCTGGCGCTGCAGGTTCGACAGGTCGACCACGTCGTCGTCGACGACGCCGATCGTGCCGACGCCGGCGGCGGCGAGGTAGAGCAGCAGCGGCGACCCGAGCCCGCCGGCGCCGACCACGAGCACCTTCGACTGCAGCAGCCTCGCCTGACCGGTCCCGCCGACCTCCGGCAGGATGATGTGGCGCGAATAGCGGTGGAGCTGGGATTCGGTGAAGTCCATGGCGCCGAGCATAGCGCAGCGCGCCCGCCCTGCCTACGGATTCACGCCGGACCGTGCCGCAGCGCTGCCCCCTCAGACCAGCGCGAAGGTCATCTTGTAGGGCTGGTTGCCGGTCGTCGCGCCGCTGGCCTCCTCGGCGGCCCACTGCTGCAGGCGGGCCTCGCGCTCGCGGAAGATCTTGTCGATCGGCCGCTCCTCGGCGGCCGCGGTGTCGATGCTGGCGGTCTTCGGCACGAAGGTCAGGCGGAACGGCACCTCCTGGCCGCCGACGTCCGTGGGCGGCACGATGACCACCTCGTACTCGCCGGGCTCCAGCTTGTGGGTGGTGTTCTTCATGAAATCGCCGTTGGTGCCCGCCTTCATGGTGTCGCCGGAGGCGACCACCTTGCCGTCCTTGCTCATGATCGCCCAGCGGCTGTTGGGCAGGCTGAAGTCGATGTTGAAGTCGCCGCCCTGGACGACGTTGAGCGTGTGCTTCTGCACCCCGGAGTCGATGCCGGCGGCGTCGCGCGCGGTGCCGGTCAGGGTCGCCCCGGAGGCCAGCACCATGGCCGAGGAGCGCTGCGACACCTCCAGATCGTAGGCCCGGCCGTTCACCCCGCGGATCTGCTGCGAGATGATGGCGGTGTAGGAACCGGCCTGCAGCTTGGCGCTGGCGGTCGCGATGTCCTCGGCGGACTTCGCGTCGACGATGACCTCGTTGCGGTCGTTGACGATCTTGACGCTGGTGAAGGAGTTGTTGAGCTTGAAGTTGAACTCGCCCGGCTTCGACACCACGAACTGGCGGTAGTCGGTGGACATCCCCTTCGGTCCCAGCTCGCTGGTCGAGCCGGTGATCTTGAAGAGCTTCCAATCCGAGGCGTTGGGGATCGTCACGCCCATGGCCGCCAACTCCCTTGCTGCGATGCCCGGACCGCGCGCCGCGACGCCGCTTCGGCGAGCGATGCCAATTTAATAAAATGCAATCAAATTGTCAACCGGCGCTGCCGCTCGGGGCCGGCCGCAGCGGCGGCATCACCCGGGAAGTGTACACCGGCGCCGCGGGCGCGACAATCGGCGACTATTCGTTCGCGGCGGATTCCCGCGCCAGCAGCTCGTCCAGCTCGGCGACCTTGCGCCGCGCCTCGGCGATGCTCTGCAGGGTCATGTCGATCACCTGCCCGGTGCCGTCGCGGGTGGCGACCTGCATGCGGCCGGACTCCAGCCATTCCAGCCGGGCCTGCTGCTGCATGCGCTCGTGCCGGCACCAGTCGGCCAGCGTCTCGTAGGATGTCATCGCGCCCTCCCTTGGCGATTCGGGTCCCCGACAAGGGTGGGAACCCGGGCGCCGCGATGACACCCCCGAGCGCCGGAATGTTTCCCGCTGCGCGGAAATCAGCCGCGGGTCATGCCGCCAGCCCCTTGGCGACGAGCGACGACAGGCGCCGCGCGAAGGCGCCGGGATCCGGAACGGGATCGCCCTCGACGATGCGCGCCTGGTCGAGCAGCAGCCACGCCACCTCGCCGAGGTCGGGGTCGGACCCGTTGGCCCTGGCCCGCTCGGCCAGCCGCGCCACCAGCGGATGGCCGGGGTTGAGCTCCAGGATGCGGGCCGCCGCCGCCGCGCCGAGCTGCTTGTGCTGCTTGAGCAGCCGCTCCAGGTGCATGTCCATGTCGTTCTCGTCGGCGACGAGGCAGACGGCGCTGTCGGTCAGCCGCTCGGAGCGGCGGACGTCCTTCACGGCGTCGCCCAGGGTCAGCTTGAACAGCGCGAGCAGGCTGTCGAGGTCGCCGCTCGCCGGCTCGTCCGTCTTCTCCGCGGCGTCGGCGTCCGCTCCCTTGATGCGGCCGAGGTCGGCGCCGCCCTTGGTGACCGACTTGAAGCGCTTGCCCTCGTACTCGCCGACCGCCGGCACCCAGAACTCGTCGACCGGGTCGGTCAGCAGCAGCACCTCGACGCCCTTGGCCTTGAAGCCTTCGATCTGCGGGCTGCGGCGCAGGGCCTCCTCGTCGTCGCCGGCGATGGTGAAGATCGCCTCCTGGCCCTCCTTCATGCGCCCGACGTACTCCTCGAGCGAGACCAGCCCGTCGCCCGCGGTGGTGCGGAAGCGCAGGAGCTTCAGCAGCTCCTTGCGGTGCTCGAAGTCCTCGTAGAGGCCCTCCTTCAGCACGGCGCCGAAGTTCTCCCAGAAGGTGGCGTACTCCGCCGCCACCGCCGCGTCGCCGGCCTTCTTGCCCAGCTCGCTCAGCACCCGGCGGGTCAGGCCGGAGCGGATCTTCGCCAGCATCGGGTTGTGCTGGAGCATCTCGCGGCTGATGTTGAGCGGCAGGTCCTCGCTGTCGACCACGCCCTTGAGGAAGCGCAGATAGGGCGGCACCAGCCCCTCGGCGCCGTCGGTGATGAAGACGCGCTTGACGTACAGCTTCACCCGGTGGGCGCGCTTGGGGTCGAACAGGTCGAAGGGCTTCATGGAGGGCACGAACAGCAGGTTCGTGTACTCGATGGCGCCTTCCGCCCGCCAGTGGATGGTCAGCCAGGGGTCGTCGAAGGCGTGGCCGACGTGGTGGTAGAATTCCTTGTACTGCTCCTCCGTCACCTCGCTCTTGGAGCGCATCCACAGGGCGTTGGCGCTGTTCAGGGTCCTGGCGTCGTCGCCCTCGCCGAAGCGGATGGGGATGGCGATGTGGTCGGAGTACTTGCGCACGATGGTGGCGAGGCGCGTCTCCTCCAGGTACTCGTCGTCGCCCTCGCGCAGGTGCAGGACCACCCGGGTGCCGCGCGCCGCGTCGGCCGCCTCGGCGACGGTGAACTCGCCCTTGCCGTCGGAGGTCCAGCGCCAGCCCTGCTCCTCGCCGGCCTTGCGGGTCAGCACCTCGACCCGGTCGGCGACCATGAAGGCGGAATAGAAGCCGACGCCGAACTGGCCGATCAGGCTGACGTCCTTCTTGCTGTCGCCGGAGAGCTGGCGCATGAAGGCGGCGGTGCCCGACCGCGCGATGGTGCCGAGGTTCTCGACCAGGTCCTCGCGGTTCATGCCGACGCCGTTGTCGGCGACGGTGAGGGTGCGCGCCTCCTTGTCCACCGCCAGCACGATCTTGAAGTCGGCGTCGCCGGCGGTCAGCTCCGGCTGGGTCAGGGCGGCGTAGCGCAGCCGGTCGCAGGCGTCGGAGGCGTTGGACACGAGCTCGCGCAGGAACACCTCCTTCTCGCTGTAGAGCGAGTGCGCGACGATGTCGAGCAGGCGGCTGACCTCGGCCTGGAAGCTGAGCCGTTCCTCGGTCATCGGGATCACCATTTCCACGGGTTGTTGTCGTTCGGTCGGGGACGCAGGCCGGCGCAGCCGCCGGAGGCAAGCCCGGCGGATATGTGTGGGAGAGCCCCGTTCGGCGCAAGAGGGGCGGTGCCGACGCCTATTCCTTGCGCTTGACCATGGGCTCCGGCGCCGGCGCGGCGAACAGGGCGCTCATGTCGGCGCCGTTGAGCAGCAGGGCGCCCGCTTCGGTCGCCTCGATGCGGTAGGTGCGCACGTCGGTGCCGGCCTCGTCCTTGGCCTGCTGGCCCATCGCCTGCAGCATGGCGATCATGCCGAGCGTCTCCTGGGTCTCCTCGTCGGGCTGGCGGCCGGGGGCCGGCCGCAACGCCTCGGCGGCGGCGTCGAGGCCGCGCAGCTCCACCGTCAGGTCGGCGACGGCGCCGAAGGCGCTGTCGGCGGCGACCCGGGCGGTGCCGGTGGTCCGCGCCCCCAGCGCCGGCGTGTTGAGCTGCAGCCGCTCGATGCGCAGCGCCGTCCCGGCCTGCGCCAGGACCGCCACCAGCCGGTCGCCGAGGTCGTCCATGGCGTCCTTCCTCCCGCCCGCCTTCCTCCCGCCGGGCGCGCCGGCGTCCTCGGCGGCGCCGGCCAGCGCCTGCCACAGCGCCCGGCTGGGGACGTCGGCCAGCGTCAGGTCGACGTCGAAGCGGTCGGGCATGAAGGCGGGCGGGGCGGCGGCCGGTTCGAGGTGCAGGCCGCGCGCCTCGAAGCCCAGCTTGGCGCTGCCCCGCTCGGCGTCGACGCCCTCCACGCCGCCGCTGACGGCGAGCTGGTCGAGCCGCACCGTCTGGCCGGTCGCCGGTTCGATCCCGGCCAGGCCGGTGAAGCGCAGGCGGAACGTGGCGCCGTCGAGCACCGTGCGCAGGCTGCCGACCAGCCCGGCCGGCGAGGCGTCGCCGGCGGCGGCCGCCTTCGCCAGATCGCCGAAGCGGTTCGCCTTCTCGAGGTCGAGGCGGCTGACCGTCACCTCCGCCGTCAGCCCGTCGAAGCGCGAGGCGGGGGCCCCGGCCTCGCCGGGCGTCACCGAGACGTCGCTCAGCGCCAGGGCGATGGGGCCGCTCCAGGTGGCGGGGCCGTCGGGCTGCAGGTCCTCCATCATGGTGACGGAACCGATGGTGTGGCGCTCGCCGCTGTCCGGCGCCACCATGGTCACGTCGGCCAGTGCGGCGTCGAACGACACCGTGGTGTCGTGGGCGGCCAGCCACACGCCGGTGACCGTCTGGCGGCCGATGGTGATCGACCCGGTCGGCGCCCCGTCGTCCGCCGCCAGGGCGATGGACGAGGGCAGGGTGGCCGCGAAGCCGTAGCGGCCGTCGCCCAGCGGCCGCACCTGCAGGCGCACCGCGCCGAGGTCGGCCCGGCCGCCGTCGGCGAAGGCGGCGGTGATCGGCGGCAGCGTCACCTCGTAATGATCGCCGGCCGGCGTCACCGCGGGCTCGCCGTCCCAGTCGTAGGACTGCACCCCCTCCTGGTCGGCGAGCAGCCGCTCCATGCCGGCGGCCAGCGCCGCCGTCATCGCCGCCGCCCCCTGGTCGGTCACCGCGGGAGCCGCGGCGGCCGCATCGCCCGGCGCCGCGGCGGTCTGGGCGAGCGCGCCCGACGCGCCGCCGCCGGCGAGCGTCAGGGCGAGGGCGGCGGCGAGGGCGGGAAACGGGCGTCGCGACGGGCGCGGCATGGGGGCCTCTCTGGCGGTCGGGGTCGGTCCACCCCAGTTAACAGGGTTCGCGGTCCGCGGTCCACGGGCGGCGAGGCATAGATCGGGTGCTGGCGGCGCGGCGGCGCTTGTGCTTGCATCCCGGAGCGCGCGGACCAATGGTTAAACCTATGGCAGAAGCCCTCTACGATCCGTCCGGTCCGGCGGGGCGGGTGACCGCGGTGCTGGGCCCCACCAACACCGGCAAGACCTATCTCGCGATCGAGCGGATGCTCGGCCACCGGACGGGCATGATCGGCTTTCCGCTGCGCCTGCTGGCGCGCGAGAACTACGACCGCATCGTCGCCGCGAAGGGCCGCAACGCCGTCGCCCTGGTGACCGGCGAGGAGAAGATCCTGCCGCCGCACCCGTCCTACTGGGTGTGCACCGTCGAATCCATGCCGCTCGACCGCGCCGTCGAGTTCCTGGCGGTGGACGAGATCCAGCTCTGCGCCGATCCCGAGCGCGGTCACATCTTCACCGACCGGCTGCTGCACGCGCGCGGCCTGGTGGAGACCATGTTCCTCGGCTCCGACACCATCCAGCCGCTGATCCGCCGCCTCGTGCCGCGGGTCGAGTTCGTCAGCCGGCCGCGTTTCTCCCAGCTCACCTACGCCGGCCACCGCAAGCTGACCCGGCTGCCGCCGCGCTCCGCCGTGGTCGCCTTCTCCGCCACCGACGTCTACGCCATGGCCGAGCTGCTGCGCCGCCAGCGCGGCGGCACGGCGGTGGTGCTGGGGGCGCTCAGCCCGCGCACCCGCAACGCCCAGGTCGGCCTCTACCAGGCGGGGGAGGTGGACTATCTCGTCGCCACCGACGCCATCGGCATGGGCCTCAACATGGACGTCGACCACGTCGCCTTCGCCCGCATGGTGAAGTTCGACGGCTTCCAGCCGCGCCGCCTGCGGCCGACCGAGGTGGCGCAGATCGCCGGGCGCGCCGGGCGGCACATGCGCGACGGCACCTTCGGCACCACCGACGAGGTGGGGGAGCTGGAGCCGGAGCTGGTGGAGCGGGTCGAGAACCACAGCTTCGAGACGCTGAAGAGCCTGATGTGGCGCAACGCCGCGCTGCGCTTCGAGACGCCGGGATTCCTCCTGAAGTCGCTGGAGGAGCGGGCCCCCCTGCCGGAGCTGATCCGGGCGCGCGACGCCGACGACCATCTGGCGCTGCAGGCCCTGGTGCGCGACCCCGAGGTGATGGACCTGGCCAAGGGCAAGCCGGCGGTGCAGCTCCTCTGGGAGGTCTGCCAGGTGCCCGACTTCCGCAAGGTGCTGTCGGACGCCCACACCCGCCTGCTCGGCCAGATCTACCGCTACCTGCGCGCCCCCGCCGGCCGGCTCGACGAGGACTGGGTGGCCCGCCAGGTGGCCCGCCTCGACCGCACCGAGGGCGACATCGACGCCCTGGTCGCCCGCATCGCCCACGTCCGCACCTGGACCTACGTCGCCAACCGGCCGGCCTGGCTGAAGGACCCGGTGCACTGGCAGGAGCGCACCCGCGCCATCGAGGACAAGCTGTCCGACGCCCTGCACGAGCGTCTGACCCAGCGCTTCATCGACCGCCGCTCGGCGACCCTGGTGCGCACCCTGAAGGACGGGCGCGCGCTGGTCGGCGGCGTGCGCGCCGACGGCGAGGTGGTCGTCGAAGGCCATCCGGTCGGCCAGCTCGCCGGCTTCCGCTTCGTCCCCGACGCCCCCGACCGCTCCGACGAGGCGCGCGCGCTGCTGTCGGCGGCGCGCCGCGCGCTGGCCGACGAGCTGGCCCGGCGGGTGCGCGCCTTCGAGCAGGAACCCGACGACGCGTTCGCGCTCGGCGCCGACGGGACGCTGCTGTGGCGCGGCCTGGCGGTGGCGCGGCTCGCCGCCGGCCCGTCGGTTCTGGCGCCGATGGTGGTGCCGCACGGCGACACCCTGCTCGACCAGCCGCAGCGCGACCGCCTGCGGGTGCGCCTGGAGGCGTGGCTCAAGGGGCTCGTGGCGCGGCGGCTGAAGCCGCTGCTGGCGCTCGGCAAGGCGGAGGAGCTGGCCGGGGCGGCCCGCGGCCTCGCCTTCCAGCTCGAGGAGGGGCTGGGCGTGCTGCCGCGCGCCGCCGTCGCCGGGCTGATCGACGGGCTCGGCCGCGACGAGCGCCGGGCGCTGGCCCGGCGCGGCGTCCGGCTCGGGGTGACGCGCCTGTTCGTGCCGGCGCTGATGAAGCCGGCGGCGGTGGAGCTGCGGGCGCTGCTGTGGGCGGTCCACGCCGGGCTCCCCCTGCCGGCGCCGGCGCCGCCGCCCGGCCGCGTCTCGGTGGTGGCGCAGCCGGCGGAGGGGGGAACCTCCTGGCCCGCCGGGTTCTGGGAGGCGATCGGCTATCCCCTGGCCGGGCCGCGGGCGGTGCGGGTCGACATGCTGGACCGGCTGGAGGTCGAGCTGGTCAAGGCGCGCGACGGCGTCCTGCCGGCCGAGGCGGTGCTGGCGCAGATCATCGGCACCGGCGCCGAGGAGCTGGCCGAGGTGCTGGCGGCCCTGGGCTACGCCCGCGCGGTCGCCGCCGACGGCACCGTCTCCTGGCGCCGCCGCCGGCCCGCCCGCCCCCGGCCGCGGCGCGAGACGGCGCCCTCCGCCGACCATCCCTTCGCCAAGTTGCGCCACTTCCAGGGAGCGGGATGAGCCTGCCGCCATGACCGACCACGACGACGACCTCCTCGACGAGTCTCCGGCCGACACCGCGGCCGGGCGGCTGCGCATCGACAAGTGGCTGTGGTTCGCGCGCTTCTACAAGACGCGCAGCCTCGCCGCCAAGATGGTGGCGGCCGGCGGCTTCCGCTGCTCCGGCGCGCTGGTCGCCAAGGCCCACCACGCCGTCCGCCCCGGCGACGTGCTGACCTTCCCCCAGGGGCGGCACATCCGCGTCGTCAGGGTGCTGGCGCTCGGCAGCCGCCGCGGCCCGGCCGAGGAGGCCCGCACCCTCTACGAGGACCTGGCGCCGCCGGCCCGCGAGACGGCGATGGACGTCGCCGTCCGGCCGCCCGCCGCCCGCCCGCCCGGCGCCGGCCGGCCGACCAAGCGCGACCGCCGGGCGGTGGAGCGGCTGCGCGAGGCGGAGGAGTAGGGGACCGGCCCGTCGGCGGCCGGGGCGGGAGCGCCATCTCTGCGGTTCGGCGTGGTTGCGCCGCCCGGAGTGCCGGCGCATATCCAGACGCGCCTGCCCCTATCCGGAGCCCCGAGCACCCATGATGGAGACCATCTCCGCCCTTCTCGTCGACCCCGCCGCCTGGGCCGCCCTCGCCACGCTGATCGTCATGGAGGTGGTGCTCGGCATCGACAACCTGATCTTCATCTCGATCCTCACCAACAAGCTGCCGGAGGAGATGCGCGCCAAGGCGCGCCGCATCGGCATCGGCCTGGCGCTGATCCTGCGCCTGGCGCTGCTCGGCACCATCGCCATCATCGTCCAGCTCACCGAACCGCTGTTCACCGCCTTCGGGCACGGCTTCTCGTGGCGCGACCTGATCCTGATCGCCGGCGGCCTGTTCCTGGTGTGGAAGGCGACCAAGGAGATCCACCACAACGTCGACCCCGACCCCGGCCCGGACCTGTTCGAATCCGGCAAGGCCGGCACCAGCTTCGCCTCGGCCATCGGCCAGATCCTGGTGCTCGACCTGGTGTTCTCCATCGACAGCATCATCACCGCGGTGGGCATGACCGACCACGTGCCGATCATGGTGGTGGCGGTGGTCGTCGCGGTGACGGTGATGCTGCTGGCGGCGACGCCGCTGGCCAACTTCATCCACGCCAACCCCAGCGTGGTCATGCTGGCGCTGGGCTTCCTGCTGATGATCGGCATGACCCTGATCGCCGACGGCTTCGGCTACCACGTGCCGAAGGGCTACATCTACGCGGCGATGGCCTTCTCGGCCGGCGTCGAGGCGCTCAACCTGCTGGCCCGCAACGCGCGGCGGCGCAAGAGGGCGGCCGGGGAGTAGGGGGCTGCGCTACACCCGGCGGAACACCACGGTGAGGTTGTTGGCCGGCATCTCGACCACCTCGCCCAGCCGGAAGCCGGCCGCCGCGGCGGCGACCTCGCCCAGGTCGCGCACCCCCCAGGCCGGGTCGCGCGCCCGCAGGTCGGCGTCGAAGGCGGCGTTGCCGGGGGCGGTGTGCCGGCCGTCGCGGCGGAACGGGCCGTAGAGCACCAGCGGCGCGCCCTCCGGAAGGAGGCGCGCCGCACCGCGCAGCAGCCCCTGCGCCGCCGCCCAGGGGGCGATGTGGATCATGTTGATGCAGACCACGGCGTCGGCCCGCGCCACCGGCCAGGAGCCGGCGGCGGCGTCGAGGGCGAGCGGTTCGCGCAGGTTGGCGAGGCCGGCGTCGGCCCGCCAGGCGGCGACGCTGGCCCGCGCCCGCGCGTCGGCGTCGCTGGGCTGCCACTCCAGGCCGGGCAGGGCGGCGGCGAAATGGACGGCGTGCTGGCCGGTCCCGCTCGCCACCTCCAGCACCAGGCCGGTGGCGGGCAGCACGCGCCGCAGGACGTCCAGGATGGGGTCGCGGTTGCGCTCCGCCGCGGGGGCGGAGCGGCGGGCGTCGGTCATCGGCCTCTCCTTCCGGGAGCGCGAACGCTACCCCGCCTCGGCCGCCGCCGCAACGCCCGCGGTCAGGCGCCGGACGGCACCTCGCGGGGCGCGGCGTCGCCGCGGCGCGCCAGCGCCATGCCGGCGGCCAGGCACAGCGCCGCCAGCGCCACCGCCGCGGCGGCGCCCGCCAGCGCGCCGTCGAAGCTGCCGGTGTGCTCCACGGCGATCCCGGCCGGCAGCGGCGCCAGGATCTGCCCCAGGCCGTAGGCCGCGGTGAGGGCGCCGATCACCCGCGCCGAGGCGCCGCCCGACAGCCGCCGGCCCAGGGTGAAGGAGACGCCGACGATGCCGACGAAGGTGAGGCCGAAGCAGGCCGCCGAGAGCACGCCCGCCACCGGCCCGCCGAGCAGCGGCAGGGCCACGCCGACGGCCTGCACGAGATGGGCGGCGATCAGCGCCCGCCACAGGCCGATCCGCCGGCCGACGGCCGCCCACAGCGGCCCCGACGGCACCGCCGCCAGCCCGGCCACCACCCACGCCGCCTCGCCCACCGCGGCGGTGTCGGGGCTGGCCTTGAGCAGCGCGACCACGAAGGTGCCGGTGATGATGTAGCCGCCGCCTTCCAGGAAATAGGCGAGGGTGAGCAGCAGGAGCGGCGCCGACAGGCCGCCGCCCCCGGCGGCCGCCGCGCCGGCCGTCCGCGCCGGCGCCGCCCGGTCGTGCACCCAGCGCCACACCGGGACGGCCAGCGCCGTGCACAGGGCGCCGAGCGCCAGCCAGTCGCCGGCCCAGCCGAGGCGGCCGCCGGCCAGCGCCACGAACAGGCCGGAGCCGGCGATGCCGAGGCCGACGCCGGCGTACATCCAGCCGGCCAGCGCCTCGCGGCCGCCGCGCGCCAGGGTGTCGAGCACCATGGCGATGCCGAGGATGAAGACGCCGGCGCTCGCCAGCCCGGCGACGAAGCGCAGCGCCGACCAGGCCACGAGGTCGTCGGTCAGCCCCATGGCCGCGGTCGTCGCCAGGCTGGCGACGAGCGAGACGCGGAAGGTCGCGGTGCGCGCCGCCCCGCGCGGCACCAGCCCGGCCGCCACCGCCCCCAGGAAATAGCCGAGATAGTTGAGCGAGGCGAGGAATCCGGCGCCGTCGCCGCCCAGCCCGGTGGCGTCCTGCATGGCCGGCAGGATCGGCGTGAAGGCGAACCGCCCCACCCCCATGGCGATCGCCAGCATCAGCACGCCGCCGACCAGCTCCCGCACCATCGCACCGCCCTCCCCGCCGTCCGGGGCGCCGCCGCCGGCGGCCCCCATTGTCGTGCGGCGCAGCATGGCACCGGCCGTTCCCCCATTTCCAATGAAATGTTGGAATGATAATCTTCACTGAAAGTGATGGAGGGCCGGCGATGGACGTTCCCGCGCTCAGGGTGGTCAGGGCGGTGGCCGAGGACGGCAGCGTCAGCGCCGCGGCGCGCACGCTGAACTGCGTGCAGTCCAACGTGACGGCGCGTCTCAAGCGCCTCGAGGCGGAGCTGGGGACGCCGCTGTTCCACCGCGCCAGCCGCGGCATGGTGCCGACCGAGGCCGGCCGCGTGCTGGCGGACTACGCCGGCCGCGTGCTGCACCTGATCGAGCAGGCGCGCACCGCCGTGGCCGACGTCGCCGAGCATGGCGGGGCCCTGCGCATCGGCTCCATGGAGACGACGGCGGCGGTGCGGCTGCCGCCGGTGCTGGCCCGCTTCCACCGCGCCCATCCCCGGGTCGAGCTGACGATCGTGCCGGGCCCCAGCGAGCAGCTCCTGGCGGAGGTGCTGGCCTTCCGACTCGACGGGGCGTTTGTCGGCGGCGCCGTCGACCACCCCGAGCTGCTGGCCGAACCGGCCTTCGTGGAGGAGCTGGTGCTGGTCGGGCCGCCGGACGGCGCGGCGGCGGCGCGGCGCACCCTGCTGGCCTTCCGGCGCGGCTGCGCCTACCGGGCGCGCGCCGAGTCGGCGCTGCGCGAGACCGGCGCCGTGCCCTACCGGGTGATGGAGTTCGGCGCGCTCGACGCCATCCTCGGCTGCGTCGCCGCCGGCATGGGGGTGACGGTGCTGCCGCGCGCCGTGGTCGAGCGCGAGCCGTGGCGCGGCATGGTGGCGGCGCGGCCGCTGCCCGGCGGCCTAGGCCGCATGCCGACATCGTTCGTCCGCCGCGCCGACGCCGTCGGCAGCCGTGCGCTCGCCGCCTTCCTGGCGGCGGCGCGGGGCGGCGGCGGCGGCGCTGCGTCGGAAGCGCCCACACGCGCGATGGGGTTGCAGCGGCCCGACGCGCCATGCTAGGCAAACCTGCCGCCCACGCGACGCGATGTGCTTCCTCCGAGTCGTTCCCGATTTGATTGCGATTCGGTCGCAGTTCGGTCGCGTCCCCCGGGGGCATCCGGACGGCGCCCATCGCCGGCACCGGCGAGAACACGGAGACCGAAGCATGCCCTACGTCGTCACCGACGGCTGCATCAAGTGCAAGTACACCGATTGCGTCGAGGTCTGCCCCGTCGACTGCTTCTACGAGGGCGAGAACATGCTCGTCATCCACCCCGACGAGTGCATCGACTGCGGTGTCTGCGAACCGGAATGCCCCGCCGAGGCGATCCTGCCCGACACCGACGGCGCCGCGGAGAAGTGGCTGGAGCTGAACCGCGACTACTCCACCCAGTGGCCGAACATCACCCGCAAGAAGGACGCGCCGTCCGACGCCGACAGCTTCAAGGGCATGGACGGCAAGTTCGACAAGTTCTTCAGCCCCAAGCCGGGCAGCGGCTCGTGAGGCCGGCGCGCCGGTGCCGGGCCGGCGCGCATGTTGCTATGCAAAATGATCGGGTCGGCCATTCTCGGCCGATCCGCCCGATTTCGCGCCACCGCCGGGCCGTAACCTTTGTAACTCCGGCGTAACATCGCTATACTCCTGCGCCGGGGCCGGCCACAGCGCCATTGCCGGTACTCCTATCGAACAGGGACTCCTGATGTCGCGACCGTCGTGGTGAAGTCATTCCCACCGGATGGCCGGGCGTCACAGGGTCCTTTTTCGCTCCGCACGTCCGGGGCGGCTTTGCTTCGCCCGGGCGACGGGGCAGGGCGGGCCCGGAGCGGCAAAATGGCGTGGTCGCGAGAAGAGAGCCAACCAAGATGTCGAACAAGCTTGAGTTCGAGGCCGGGGATTTCGTCGTCTATCCGGCTCACGGAGTCGGTCGGGTGGAGGGGATCGAGACCCACCACATCGCGGGCCAGGAGATCCAGCTTTACGCGATCACCTTCGAAAAGGAGCGCATGACGCTCAAGGTCCCGGTGACCAAGGCCAAGAACTCGGGGCTGCGCCGTCTCAGCACCAAGGACCGCATCAAGGTCGCGCTGGAGACGCTGCAGGGACGCTCGCGCATCCGCCGCACCATGTGGAGCCGGCGGGCGCAGGAATACGAAGCGAAGATCAATTCCGGCGATCCCGTGTCGATCGCCGAGGTGGTGCGCGACCTCTACCGCGGCACCGACCAGTCCGACCAGTCCTACAGCGAGCGCCAGATCTACCAGGCGGCGCTGGAGCGCTTGGCCCGCGAGCTCGCCGCGGTGGAGAAGATCGACGAGCTGAAGGCGACCGAGCGCCTCGAGCAGGTTCTCAAGAAGGCCGCCTGAGCGGCCCGCAGCGTTGCGACGTTTTGGCGAAGGGGGCGGTGCCGCGGCACCGCCCCCTTCGTTTTGCCTTCCTTCGCCGCGGGGCCCCGCATACACTCGGCCGACCGCCCTTCGCGCAACAGCCGAGTCGCACCCGCCCCTTGCCGATGTCGGACACGCAGAAATTCGCCGATCTCGGCCGCCCCCGCCGCATCTGGGCGGTGGCCGCGGTCCATGCCCAGGTCGACCGCCTGGCGGCGCTGCACGCGGCCATCGCCGCCGAGTTCCGGCCCGGCGACCGGCTCGTCTATCTCGGCAACATGATCGGCTGGGGCGAGGCGGCGCTCGCCACCCTGGACGAGCTGCTGGCCTTCCGCCGCTCCCTGCTGGCGATGCGCGGCCTGATGGCCGAGGACGTCGTCTATCTCCGCGGCAGCCAGGAGGAGATGTGGCAGAAGCTGCTGCAGCTCCACTTCGCCCCCAACCCGCGTGAGGTGCTGGACTGGATGATGCGCCAGGGGCTGGCGCCGGTGCTGGCGGCCTACGGCGGCAGCGCCGAGCAGGGCGTGGCGGCGGCGCGCGGCGGCAACGTCGCGCTCGGCCGCTGGACGGCGGCGCTGCGCGCCGCCATGCAGGACCGGCCGGGCCACGCCACGCTGTTCAGCGCGCTGCGGCGGGCCGCCTTCACCGGCAGCCCCGAGGCGGTGGAACCCGGCGGGGTGCTGCTGGTCAACGCCGGCATCGACCCCGGCCGGCCCTTCGGCCACCAGGGCGACAGCTTCTGGTGGGGCGGCAGCGGCTTCGCCCGCATCGACGGTCCCTACGGCGGCTTCGCCCGCGTCGTGCGCGGCTACGATCCCGCCCGCCAGGGCGTCCAGGCCGGCGACTTCACCGCCACCTTGGACGGCGGCTGCGGCTTCGGCGGGCCGCTGGTGTGCGGCGTCGTCTCCCCCACCGGCGACCTCCTGGAGCTGTTCCAGGCCTGAGGGCCCCCGGCCTTCCGGGGGAGGGGCTTGACGTCCCGCCCATCACGGATATGTGAGGGGGTGCCGACCCCCCCGTCTCCCCCGACCTCCCCCCGGCCGGGGCCGGCCCTGTGCGTCGGCGCGGCCCGTCCCTTGCCGCGCCGCCGGGTGACCCGCGTGCGTCCGGCTCCGCCGCTTTTCCCGGCGCGGCGGTGATCCGCCGTGCCGTCCCCTGCGTAAAAGCATGCAACGGGGTGGAAGACCGGCTGTTGTCGAAACGTCTGGCCGCAAACGGGGGCGTGCGCGCCGACGCGATGCGCAGCCGAGGAGACGGGAAGGAAGGGACAAGCCGATGGCCTATATCGACGATCCGGAGACTCAGCGCGCCAACCTGAGTTTCATCAAGGCTTCGATGCGGGAACCGCTGCTGTCGCGCGACCACGAGTTCGACCTGGCGCGCCGCTGGCGCGACACCGGCGACGAGCGGTCGCTGCACACGCTGGTGCGGGCCTACACCCGCCTCGTCGTCGCCACCGCGGCGCGCTTCCGGAACTACGGCCTGCCGATGGGCGACCTGGTGCAGGAGGGCAACGTCGGCCTGATGCAGGCCGCCAGCCGCTTCGAGCCGGACCGCGACGTGCGCTTCTCCACCTACGCCGCCTGGTGGATCCGCTCGGCCATGCAGGACTACATCCTGCGCAACTGGTCGATCGTGCGCACCGGCACCACGGCGGCGCAGAAGTCGCTGTTCTTCAACCTGCGCCGCCTGCGCGCCCGCATCGAGAGCGCCGGCAACGGCACCGGCATGACCCGCGAGGGGCGCGAGTGGATCGCCACCGAGCTGCAGGTCGACGTCGCCGAGGTCGAGGCCATGGAGATGCGCCTGTCCGCCGCCGACCAGTCGCTGAACGCGCCGGTCGCCGACGGCTCCGACGACGACTGGCAGGACTTCCTGGCCGACCAGCGGCCGAGCCCGGAGGACGTCGTCATCGGCATGCGCGACGCCGGCACCCGTTCGCACTGGCTGGCCGAGGCCCTGGGCGAGCTGTCGCCGCGCGAGCGCACCATCATCGAGGAGCGCCGCCTGCGCGAGGAGGGGGCGACCCTGGAGGAGCTCGGCCGCGAGCTGGGCGTCAGCAAGGAACGGGTGCGCCAGCTCGAGCACCGCGCCCTGATGAAGCTGCGCCAGTCCATGCTGAAGCGCGTCGAAGGCTACGCCGACCTGCTCGCCGAGGCGTGACGCCGGGCGACGGACGTCGCGGTACGACATCCCGCGAGCCGACCGATTTAGGCCCTCCCCCGGCACCGCCGGGGGGGGGGGCCGGGTGGGGGCAAGGTCCGGCGGGCATACCGAAGACCGACGATGCGTGGCGGGGGCGCCGGCCCGGTCAGGAACACCTTGCCCCCACCCTCCCGGCCTCCGGCCGGGCCCCTCCCTCACCCGCCGGGGGCGAGGGAGGGATCAACGCCACACCTCACCCGCTTGTGTGGACATGCTCCCGCCATGCCGGCGGCTCAGCCGCCGGGCGCGCCGAGCAGCGGCACGCTGACGTGGACGCGGCGCCCGCCGGCGGCGTCCCACACCGCGTCGACCACGGTGTCGACGCCGTAAAGCTCCTTCAGGCTGGCCGCCGTGATCGTCGCCTCCGGGGCGCCGAGCGCCGTCAGGCGGCCGTCGCGGAGCAGCGCCACGCGATGCCCGACCTGGAAGGCGTGGCCGGGATCGTGGGTCGACAGCACGACGCCGATGCCCGACCGGGCCAGCGCGCGGACGTGGCGCAGCACCCGCACCTGGTTGCCGAAGTCGAGGCTGGCGGTCGGCTCGTCCATCACCAGGAAGCGGGCCTCCTGGGCCAGGGCGCGGGCGAACAGGGCGAGCTGGCGCTGGCCGCCGCTGATGCGGGTGTAGGGCTCCCCGGCGAGGTCGGCGATGCCGAGCCGTTCGAGGGCCGCCAGGGCTACGGCGCGGTCGCCGCGCGACGGGGCGGCGAACAGGCCGAGGCGGGCGGCGCGGCCCATCAGCACGGTGTCCAGCACGGTGAAGGGGAAGGTGCCGGCCGAGGCCTGCGGCACGTAGCCCAGCGCCCGCGCCCGGTCGGCCGGGCGCAGGCGGTCGAGCGGGTGTCCGTCCACCAGCACCCGCCCGCCGCGGGGCGGCAGCAGGCCGAGCAGCGTCTTGAACAGGGTGGTCTTGCCGCTGCCGTTGGGACCGAGCAGGACCAGCACCTCGGCCGGCGCGACGGTGAAGCCGACGTCCGCCCCCACCGGCTTCCCGGGATAGCCGAAGGCCAGGGATTCGGCGGCCAGGGTCATCGCCAACTCCGCCGGCTGCGGGCCAGCAGCCACAGGAACGCGGGCGCGCCGACGAAGGCGTTCAGCACGCCGAGCGGCAGCTCGACCGGCGCCGCCGTGCGCGCCAGGGTGTCGACGCCCAGCATGTAGGCGGCGCCGATCAGCACCGCCGCCGGCAGGAGGCGCGAGAACTCCGGCCCGACCAGCAGGCGGGCGATGTGCGGCACGATCAGCCCGACCCAGCCGACGATGCCGGTGATCGACACGGCCGCCGCCGTCATCAAGGTCGCGGCGACGATCAGCACCAGCCGCAGCCGGCCGGTGTGGACGCCCAGCGCCTGCGCCTCCTCCTCGTCGAGCGCCAGCAGGTTGACCCGCCAGCGCAGCAGCGCCAGCGGCACCAGCCCGGCGACGATGGCCGGCAGCGACGACGGCAGGTCCGGCAGCTTGACCGAGGCGAGGCTGCCCAGCATCCAGAAGGCGATCGCCGGGAGCTGGTCGTACGGGTCGGCGAGATAGGTCAGGAGGGCGATGCCGGCCCCCAGCAGCGACCCCACGACGACGCCCGCCAGCACCAGCACCAGGGTCTCGTCGTGGCTGCCGCGCACCAGCCGGGCGATCAGCGACACCGCCAGCACCGCCGCCAGCCCGCAGGCGAAGGCCACGCCCTGGATCGCCGCCGCCGGCAGGGCCAGGACGATCCCCAGCGCCGCCCCCAGCCCGGCGCCCGAGGAGACGCCGAGGATGTCGGGGGAGACCAGCGGGTTGCGGAACATCGTCTGGTAGGTGGCGCCGGCCGCCGCCAGCGCCGCCCCCACCAGCATGGCCGACAGCACCCGCGGCAGGCGGACCTGCACCACCACGGTGTCGACCACCGGCGGCAGGCCGTGCGCGGCGCCCGTCAGGTGCGCCGCCAGCACCGCCAGGGCGTCGGCCGGCGCCACCGGGAACTGGCCGACGGTGAAGGCGGCGAGCGCCAGGACGGCCAGCGCCGCCGTCGCCAGCGCCAACCCGGCGGCGGTCCGCCCGGGGCTCACGGCCGGGCCGCCCCCAGCAGGCCGTCGAGGTCGGCGTCGCCGAGGTCGTGGCCGTAGAACAGGGCGTAGAAGTCCCGCGCCTGGGCGCGCAGGTCGCCGGCGGCACGGTCGGGATAGAGCGCATGGGCCAGCCAGCGCACGCCCATGAGGCGGTTCACCGAGGGCGGGAAGTCGATCCAGCTGAAGGGCAGGGCGGGGGCGAGATGGATGCGCCCGGCGCGCACCGCGCGGATGCCCTGCCAGCGCGGGTCGTCGCGCACGCCGCGGAAGAAGGTGGGGTCGATGGTGACGACGACGTCGGGATCCCAGCCCAGCACCTGCTCCATCGACACGTCGGCGAGCGAGCCGCGGCCGGCGCCGGCCGCGACGTTGACCGCCCCGGCCCGTTCGATCAGCTCGACGTTGATGGAGCCCGCCAGGCCGGTCTGCAGCCCGTCGGGGCCGCGGCCGTAATAGACGCGCGGCCGCTCCGCCGGCGGCACCGCCGCCAGCAGGGAGTCGCGCTCGGCGAGGATCGCCTCGGCGGCGGCGGCCAGCCGCCCGGCCCGCTCCTCGCGGCCGAGCAGGCGGCCCAGGGTGCGATAGGCCTCGGGGATCGCCTCGAACCGGCCGTCGATCAGCACGAAGGGGATGCCGAGCTGCTCCTGCACCCGCTCCCCCAGCGACACGAAGGTGGGCGCCAGCGAGCCGTAGTCGACGATCAGGTCGGGGCGGTGGCGCAGCACCACCTCCAGGTTGGCGCTGTCGCCGCGCCCGGCGAGCCGACCGGTTTCCGGCAGCGCACGGTAGCGCTCGGCGACGAAGGGGGCGGCCGCGTCGGGCAGGGCGCGCGGCCAGCCCACCAGCAGGTCGGGGGCCAGCGTGTAGAGGATCACCGCCGCGGGGGGCCCGGCGGCGAAGACGCGGCCGACGCTGTCCGGCACCGTGACCGTGCGTCCGGCCGAGTCCGTGACGCTGCGGGCAGCGGCCGGCGCCGCCCCGCCCAGCAGGGCCAGTCCGAGGGCCAGCGCGGCGGCGAGCCGGCCGGGAAGGAAGGAGGCGCCCATGGGCCGCAGTCTATACCGGCGCCGGCGCTTCCCGCCAGACGGCAGGCCGAAGCGGCCCGGCCCGTCGAGCGCCCGCCGGCGCGGCAGCGCCGGTCGGAGGAACGCACGAATTAGTATGACGTTTTTGTTGCAGCGATCTCCGGAAAATCATGTATTCCTTCCTAAAAATAACACCTTAACCAACCCCTCGATCCTCCCAAACGACCATGTTCTCAGCATTCCCGATTGTACAGGAATTGAAGGCCCTCTACCCCACGGGTGAAACGCCCTTCGTCCAGCACAAGGCGCGGCTCGCCGGGACGAAGGCGCTGCCGCGCCTGACGCGCAACGCCTTCACCTTCCGGCCGAGCGGCCTGCCGGCCTTCAACCGCCGGCGCATCCTGCAGCTCTGGCTGGTCGGCCGGCGCCACCCGGTGCATCTGCCGACCACCGCCGACGCCATGCAGATCAGCGAGGACGGGTTCCGGCTGCGCGTCTTCGACCTGCAGCGCGACCGTTCCTACAAGGTCGTGGTCATCGACAGCCGCTATGGTCCGGGCACCGAGAACGAGAGGCGGGTGCGCCGCGACGTCCTGCCCGGTTCGGGCATCCGGTTCCCGCGGATCGACACGGTGATCCGTCGGGACGGCTATCTCCTCATGGACGAGGACCTGGTCCGCGGCCGCCAGTGGACCATCTGCTGCGACGGCGACCGGTTCGAGCAGGAGATCGTCGAGCCGCTGCGCCGTCTCGCCCGCCATTACGGGGTGACCCGCCGGCCGCTGGACGGAATGATGCCGGCGGCGGCGCTGCGCGACGCCGACGGCGCGCTGCCGCTGGTCGCCCACCTCCGGCGGCTGGTCGAGCGCAACCCGCTGGTGGCGGTCAGCCTGTGCCACGGCGACCTCTCGGTCTCCAACCTGGCGGTCGACGGCGGCGGGGCGATCTTCCTGGACTGGGAGATGGCGCGGGAGGACATCGTCGGCTCCGACCTGCTCTTGCTGGCCCGCCGCTTCACCAGGCACCGCCTGGTGCAGGACGGCGCGCGCCGCATGTTCGCCGACGCCCACGGCGACGCCTTCACCTTCGCCGACGGCCTGGCCTGCCACCTGCTTGGCGAGCGCGCCGCGCGCGCCAAGCCGTGGGAGCGGCTGTCCGCCGAATGGGCCGCCCTGGTGGCGGGGGACGCGGCCTGACCGCCGCCGGCGGTCAGGGCACCTCCCGCCAGTTCCGGGTCGCCCGGCGGTCGACGGCGAGCGGCACGACGCCGCGCGCGGCGTCGGACACCACGTCCATGACGTTGCAGGCGGCGATGTCGAGGCGGCGATCCTCCATCCGGGCCTGGCGGGCGGCCTGAAGCGCCCGGCGCGCCGGGTCGGCGGTGGGATCGACGGCGACCTCGCGGCCCTCCAGGAAGGCGGCGCGGTCGAGCAGGTCGATGCGGCGCCGGGTCAGGCTGAGGCGCAGCACGTCGCCGTCGCGCAGCGCGCCGATGCCGCCGCCGGCGAAGGCCTCCGGCGTCACGTGGCCGATGCAGGCCCCCTTGGTCACGCCGGAATAGCGCCCGTCGGTCATCAGGATCGACGACGCCTCGAGCAGCCGGTGGTGGCGCAGGTTCTGGCTCGGCGCGAACATCTCCGGCATGCCGTAGGCCATCGGCCCCTGGCCGGCGATGATGAAGGCGAAGGACAGGGCGTTGGCCTCCAGCATCTCGCGCACGCCGCCGAAGGTCCCGCCGTTGCGGGCGACGACGGCGCGCAGCAGCGCCTCGTCGACGCCGTCGGTGGCGCCCAGCCGCTCGACCAGGTCGCGGGCGGCGAAGTCGGCGTTGCAGAGGTGCTCGTTCTCGTACACGCGCACCACGAAGACGTGGTCGTCGAAGTGGGCGAGCTGGGCGTCGGACATGCCGGACACCTTGACGACGCAGCTCTCGAAGAAGCTGCCGCTCAGCACCTCGACGCCGGAGCGCCGGCGCACCGGCGTGGTGCGGATCACCGCCGCGTCGCCCAGCGCCGGATCGACGGGGGTGGCGAGGCCGGCGACGCGCTGCCGCCACGTCGTCCCGGTGACCGTCGGCGCGTCGAGGTCCATGGCGACGCCGAGGTCGGCCAGCACGCGGTAGAGGCTCTCCATGCCGCGGTGCTTGCCGGCGGCGAACTGCTGGGCCAGCACGAAGGTGTCGCGCCCGGCGGTCAGGCTGTGGGCGAAGATCTCCGGCACCGGCGTCGTGTCGCGGATCGCCGCGTAGTCGGCGATCGTCACGTCGAAGCCGGCATGGCGCATGATGCAGGGCAGGTGCAGCAGCATGTTGCTGGACGAGCCGGTGGCGTTGTGGATGCGCACGGCGTTGGCGAAGTTCGCCTGGAGGAGCGCGCAGACGCTGAACGCGGGCTTGTTGAAGAGGGCGAACAGCCGGTCCACCCCGCGCGCCACCGCGTCGGGGCCGGGCAGGCCGGTCAGCAGCTCCAGCTCCGGCGGGGTCAGGCCGAAGGCGGCGAGCAGGGTGCGCGAGGAGTTGCCGGTGCCGTTGAAGGCGCACACGCCGCCGGCCTTGTCGCAGGTGTGCTCGGCCAGCGCGTCGAGCAGCCGGCGCTCCTCCGCCGCGTCCACCAGGTCGAGGTTGCGGGCGCGCCGGAGCTGGCCGGCGAACGCCTCGTCGGACGAGCACTGCAGGATGTAGGAGAGGTTCTCGACGATGTCGCCGGCGAGGTCGGCGTGGCCGGCGGCGCGCGCCCGTTCGGCCAGGCGCTCCAGGTCGCCGCGGACGTTCCTGGGGATCGTGCCGCCCTTCAGCACGTGGGAGGGGGCGAACACCGCCCACACCGGCGCCTGGTCGCCGCGGTGGCGGCGCGCCACCTCGGCGGCGGCGAGGCCGGAGAGGACGGCGCTCGGGCTCTTGTCGCAGCCCGCCAGCACGTAGGCGGCGTGGTAGCTGTGCCCCTCGAAGTTGATGTTGACCGCCCGCGCCGTGTCGTTGCGCGACGCCAGGCTGTAGCTCTGGCCGATGTTGTTCTGCGCCGTGCCGTCGCAGATCACCGGCACCGAGAAGGCGAACGGCACGCCGCCGTTCTGCCAGATGCGCACCGCCGCCATCAGCGTGTGCGCCCGGTCCAGCAGATGGGCGGGGTGGTCGGGCGAGCCGCCGATGACGACGACCCGCGGCCGGTTGGCGACGAGGCGCGAGACCACCTCGGCCATGGTCACGTCGCCGGGGTCGGCGCCCGGCACCTCGCGGACGGCGTCCTCCAGCAGGCGGACGACGGTGATCGGCTCGTTGGCCAGCCCCTGGATGCAGTCGCGGTAGGGGTTGGCGGCCTCGTCGATGACGATGGCGGCGGGACGGTCTACCATTCGGCCACACTCCCGTCCTCGTGGCGCCACGCCGGGTTGCGCCAGCGGTGGCCCTCCTTGGCCCGCTCCACGACGAAGTCCTCGTCGATCTCGACGCCGAGGCCGGGGCCGCTGGGAATGGCGGTGTAACCGCCGACGATGGCGAGCGGGGCCGGGTCGACGAGGTAGTCGAGCACGTCGTTGCCCTGGTTGTAGTGGATGCCCATGCTCTGCTCCTGGATGAAGGCGTTGTGCGACACCGCGTCGAGCTGCAGGGAGGCGGCGAGGGCCAGCGGCCCCAGCGGGCAGTGGGGGGCGATGGCGACGTCGAAGGTCTCGGCCAAGGTCGCGATCTTGCGCCCCTCGGTGAGGCCGCCGCAGTGGGACAGGTCGGGCTGCAGGATGTCGACGCAGCGCGCCTCCAGCACCGCGCGGACGTCGAAGCGGCTGAACAGCCGCTCGCCGGTGGCGATGGGATAGCCCAGCCCGGCGGTGAGCTGGGGCAGGCAGTGCAGGTGCTCCGGCAGCACCGGCTCCTCGACGAACAGGGGGTGGAACGGCTCCAGCTCGCGCAGCAGCACCTTGGCCATGGGGCGGTGGACGCGGCCGTGGAAGTCGACGGCGATGCCGACGTCGGAGCCGACCGCCTCCCGCGCCTCGGCGACGCGGGCCACCGCCGCCTCCACCTTGGCGTGGCTGTCGACGATCTGCATCTCCGGCGTGCCGTTCATCTTGAAGGCGGTGAACCCCTTGGCGACCACCTCCCGGGCGTGGCGGGCGACGTCGGCCGGGCGGTCGCCGCCGATCCAGCAGTACATGCGCATGCGGTCGCGCACCCGGCCGCCCAGCAGCTCGTGCACCGGCACGCCGAGATGCTTGCCCTTGATGTCCCACAGCGCCTGGTCGATGCCGGCGATGGCGCTCATCAGGATCGGCCCGCCGCGGTAGAAGCCGCCGCGGTAGAGGGTCTGCCAGATGTCCTCGACGCGCCGCGGGTCCTTGCCGACGAGATGGTCGGCCAGCTCGTGGACGGCGGCCTCGACCGTGGCGGCGCGGCCCTCGATCACCGGCTCGCCCCAGCCGGCGACGCCGGCGTCGGTCTCGATCTTCAGGAACAGCCAGCGCGGCGGCACCTGCCAGGTGGTCAGCTTGGTGATCTTCATGACGGGGAACTCCTAATCCAGCACCCACATGGCGATCGGCGGATAGAACAGGATGGCCGCCAGGACGAGGATCTGGATGACGATGAAGGGAGCGACGGCGCCGTAGATGTGCTTCAGGGTGATCGACGGCGGCGCCACGCCCTTGAGGTAGAAGGCGGCCGGGCCGAAGGGCGGGCTGAGGAAGCTGACCTGCATGTTGACGGCGAACAGGATGCCGAACCAGATCGGGTCGTAGCCCAGCTTGATGACGATCGGCACGAAGATCGGCAGGGCCAGCATGGCGATGCCGATCCAGTCGAGGAACAGGCCGAGGATCAGCAGGATCAGCATCATCACCATGATGATGACGATCGGCGGCGCGTCGAGGCCGAGGATGGCGTTGGAGACGAAGGCGTTGCCGCCCATCAGGTTGTAGACGCCGACCAGCGCCGCGGCGCCGATGCCGATCCAGATGATCATGCCGCAGGTGTTGAGGGTCTGCACCACCGCCTCGTGCACGAGGCGCCAGGTCAGCTCGCGGCGCACCACGGTGGCCATGAAGACGCCGAGCACGCCCATCGCCGCCGCTTCCGTCACCGAGGCGACGCCGCCGTAGATGGTGCCCAGCACCAGGAAGGCGATCAGCGCCGGCAGCACCATGGCGCGCATCGCCTTGAGCTTCTCGGAGAAGGGCATGTTCGCCTCCTCCGGCGGCAGCGGCGGGCCCAGCTCCGGGTTGCGCAGCGTGCGGAACAGCACGTAGCCCATGTAGGAGAACATCAGCAGCGCCGCCGGCGTGATCGCCGCGGTGAACAGGTCGGCGATGGAGACGCTGGCCATCAGCCCGTAGATGATGAGCACGATGGACGGCGGCATCATCGTGCCGAGCGAGCCGCCGGCGCACACCACGCCGATCGAGATGTCGCGGTCGTAGCCGAGGCGCAGCATCTGCGGCAGCGCCAGCAGGCCGAGCAGCACGATCTCGCCGCCGATGATGCCGGACATGGCGGCCAGGAAGAACGCCACCACCAGGGTCTGCACCGCGACACCGCCGGGCAGCCGGCCGGCGAGGATGCGCATGCCGTTGAAGAGGTCCTTGGCGATGCCCGAGCGGTCGAGCAGCGACGCCATGAACACGAACATCGGCACGGCCACCAGCGAGTATTCGGTGATGAAGCCGTAGACGCGGGAGGTCACCAGCGGCAGGGCCATCGGCCCGAACCAGCCGAAGGTGAAGACCAGCGCCACCAGCCCGGTGACGAAGGCGAGCGGCAGTCCGGTCAGCAGCAGGCCGAAGATGCCGCCGACGAGGGCGTAGGTGCCCCACTCGATGCCCATCGCCGAGAAGCCGAGATTCCACATGGCGTCAGCCCTCCGCGTCGGGGTAGTCGGTGCCGCGCAGGGCGCGCACCAGGTGGACGAGCGTCTGCGCCAGCATCAGGCCGACCGAGAGCAGGATCATCGCCTTGGTCCAGGCCGGGAAGGGCGGGTTCCACGAGGTGCCCGAGCGTTCGAGCTGGATCGCCCCGCCGGGGGCGTGGGTGGCCGTCCACACCATGACGTAGGCGGCGTAGGTCATGCCGGTGAGAAAGACCAGGGTGATCACCGAGTTCGCCACGTCGAGCCAGCGCCGCCAGCGCGGCGGCACGGCGTCGTAGATCAGCCGCACGCGGATGTGCTTGTCGCGGGCCATGGCGACGGGGCCGCCCAGCGCGAAAATCACGGAGATCAGGAAGACCGTCGTCTCGTGCACCCACGAGGTCGGGCTGTCCAGGAGGTAGCGCATGCCGACCTCGTAGACGCTGATCACGGCGCCGACGAGGACGAGCCAGGCCAGCACGCGGCCGCCCTCGGTGATGAGGGCGTCCAGGGCGCCGCGGGCGTGGCCGTCCTGGCCGCTGCGGTCGACGGGCGGCTCCATGGCCACGCCGTCTGGGGGGATGGTGTCGGGTTTGGTCGTCATGGCGCAGAAAACCCCCGCTGGGGCGTCGCCGGGGCGCCCCGGACGATTGCCGGTCATCGGTTGGGAAGGGGGGCGGGGCGGCGGCCCGCCGGGACGCCGCCCCGCCGGTGCGGCTACATGAGGTTGCGTTCGCTGAGGAACGTCGTCACGGAGTCGTAGATCTTCTGGGTCATCTCGTTCTTCGTGGCCCAGTTCTTCCACTCCTCCTTGGCGATGTTGCGGAACTTCTTACGCTCCTCCGCGGGGAGGTCGATGATCTCGATGTCCGGGTTCTTGCGCGCCTCCTGGACGGCCTTGATGTCGAGCTTCTTCAGCTCGAACACCATGTTGTAGGCCAGGGCGTCGACCGAGGTGGCGAGGATCGTCTTGAGGTCGTCGGGCAGCCCGTCCCAGAGCTGCTTGTTCATGGACACGGCGACCATCGGCAGGGAGTGGAAGCCGGGATAGGCGGGATAGCGGGCGAACTGGTGCAGGCCCTGCGCCTGGTTGGTGGCGAACACGGTGTAGTCGGCGGCGTCGATGACGCCCTTCTCGAGGCCGGTGTAGACCTCCGAACCCGGCAGGTTCACCGGCGCGGCGCCCGCCTTGGAGAAGATGTCGTAGACCATGCCCTCGGGGGCGCGGACCTTCAGGCCCTTGAGGTCGGAGACGGCCTTGATCGGGCGCTTGGAGGGGAAGGACTCCAGGCCGGTGGCGGCGGCGCCGATGAGGTGCACGCCGTAGGGCTCGACCAGCTCGTTGTAGAGGGCCTCGCCGCCGCCGTTGTTCATGTATTCCAGGAACTCCAGCGGGTCGCCCCAGGCGCCCACCAGGTTGCCCAGCATCGAGAAGGCCGGATTCTTGCCGGAGAAGTAGCTGGGGTCGGTCAGGTGGCCCTGGAGGATGCCGGCGCCCACGGCCTCCAGCGTCTGGTTGTGCGGCACCACCGCGCCGGTCGGCAGGATGTCGATCTTGATGCGGCCGCCGGACATGGTGGCGACGTTGTCCGCCCACTGCTGCTTCAGCTTGTACTGCGGCTCGCCGGCGGTCTCCGAGGTCTGGAACTTCCACTCGTACTCGGCGGCGTGGGCCGCGGCCGAGAGGCCGATCGTCGCGGCCAGCGCAAGGCCGGCGGCACGGGTGAGGGAACGCATGAGCATGAGCCTATTCCTCCTGGTTCTTTTCTCGGACGCTTGAGGGGGTGGCGAACAGCATCCCGTCCGCCGGAGTGGGGCCCGGCGAAAGCAGGGTGCGCTTCCAGCGGGCCAGAAGGGGGTCGTCGGCGGCGCCGACGTCTTCCAGGCCGAGGTCGAAGGCGGTGCGGTCCATCACGCTGCGCGCGGCGTCGAAGGCGTCCTCGGGACGGCGCAGGCGGATGCACTCCATCAGGTGGCGGTGGCGCTCCAGGCTGTCGCGCAGCTCCTCCGCCGTCTCGTTGGAGGTGCGCACGACGAGCGTGATGGCCGGCCGCAGGATGTGGGCGATCTGCGCCCACACCAGGTTGTGCGTGGCGCGGTAGATGGCGGCGTGGAACGCCACGTCGTGGTCGGTGAAGGTGAGGCCCAGGGCGTCGACCACGGTGGTGCGGTCGGTGCGGATGGTGCGCTCCATGCCGTGGAACGACTCCTCCATCGCCAGCAGGTCGCGCGCCGTCGCCTTGCGGGCGGCCAGCGCCGAGATGTAGGGCTCGGTGGCGTGGCGGAACTCGAAGATGCCGGCGACGAACTGCGGGTTGGGGGCGGCGTGCTCGGCCATCCAGCGGGTGACCAGCGGGTCGAGGATGTTCCACTCCCGGAACTCCTCCACCACCGTGCCGTGGCCGGAAATGCGCCGGATGATGCCGAGGGAGGCGAGGATCTGCAGGCCCGAGCGCACCGAGGGGCGGCTCATGGCGAAACGCTCGCACAGCTCGGTCTCCTTGGGCAGCAGCTCGCCCGGCTGATAGCGGCCGGAGAAGAGGTCCGCCGCCAGCCATTCGGCCACCCGGGTGCCGAGGTCGCGGGCCGTGGCGGATGCCGGGCGCGGTGTCGGCATGGCCCCCTCCGTTGGTCGTGCTCTGCCTCGTCCTTATAGTTTATGTCTGACATAGAGTACAGGTAAATCTTACATTGCACCGCACCAAGTCAATATTGCGTCGCAGCAAAAGCAAACATGAGACGTCGGGGTGTCGTTCGGCTTCCGGGCGGAGGTCGTTCCGTCCGGCGCGCACGGTCCCGACGCCGCCGTTGCGGCGGTGTCGGACCGGGCCGCCGATCCAATTGAAAATGATAATCACTCTTGATAGCGTGGCCGAGGCGCCGCCCCTCCCCGTGCCGGGCGGACCCGCCCGCGCGGGTGTTCACCCCCCTCGCGACCCGTGCCTTTCGACGGAAGCTGTCAGTCATGACCTCCTGGCGCTCGACGCTCGCGGCCCTGTTTGAGGAACATCGGCGCCACCTCGTCGCGCTGGCGACCCGGCGGGTGCGCGACAGCGAGGTCGCCGCGGAGCTGGTCCAGGACGTTTATGCGCGCCTGATCGAGACACCGCAGCACCGCGGCGGTGAGACGGACGTCAAGACCTTGTACGCGTCGCTGCGCAACGCGGTGATCGACCACCGTCGCCGCGCCAGCACGCGCGACCAGGCGCTGTGCGGAGTCCTGCCCTTCCAGATCGGGATCGCCGAGACCATGCCGCCGGAGGGACAGGTGCAGGCACGCCAAGCGGTGTCCGCCTTGGACCGCGCCCTCATGGAGGTGACGCCGCGCGCGCGGGAGATGTTCATCCTCCACCGCCTGGAAGGGGTCAGCAACGCCAAGCTGGCGGAACGCTACGGCATCTCGGTGAGTGCCGTGGAGAAGCAGCTGGCCCGGGTGATGCGCCATTGCCAGGACCGGCTGGCGCTCCACCGCGACGACGTGCGGTAGCCGAGTCCGGCCGGCATGATTGCCGCCCGTCGGCGGCATCTGGTAGCAAGGGGCACCCTCGCGACGACGCGACCGACCGTGATGCGACCCGATCCCCAGCCCAGCGACGAACAGAAGGACGCGGCCGCGCTGTGGCTCGCCAAGCGGGCCGGCGGGTCCATGTCCGGCGACGACGAGGCGCGGCTGCAGGCATGGCTTGCCGCCGACAGGGGGAACCGGCAGGCGTTCGACCAGATGCGCGTGGTCTGGGCCCAACTGGGCGAGCCGGCGCAGCGCCTGGCCGGGCGGCCGGCGCTCCTGCCGCGCACCGTCCGCGCCATCCGGCGGTCATGGCTCGGCGCCGCGGCGGCGGTGGCCGTCGCCGTCGCCGTTCTGTTCGTGATCGATCCCGGCGTCGTGCAGGACTGGCGGGCGGACATCGTCTCGGACCGGCGGATCGTCACCGTGACCACGCTGCCCGACGGCTCCCTTCTGCATCTCGGGGCCGACACCGCGCTCGCCACCGATTTCGCCGATGGCCACCGCTCCGTCGCACTGCTGCGCGGGCAGGCCGTCTTCGACGTCCGGCACCGCGACGGTGACGCCTTCGTGGTCACCGCCGGCGACGCCCGGGTGCAGGTCGTCGGCACCCGCTTCGGCGTCGACCTGCTTCCCGACCGCACGGTGGTCAGCGTCGCGGAGGGGACGGTGCGCGTGCGCACGGCCACCGACGAGGGCATCCTCCTGCAGGTCGGGGAACAGGCCGAGGTCGCCGCGGGCACCGTCCGCCGGTCGGCGCCCGCCTCCGTCGCCCCGGCGCTGGCGTGGACCGCCGGCCGCCTGAGCGTCCGCGGCATCACGCTGGCCGATCTGGCGGCCGTCCTGGAACGCCACGTCGCCGGCCGCATCCTCGTGCTCGGCGCCGCTGCCGAACGCCGCGTCTCGGGCACCTTCCCGCTCACCGATCCGAAGGGGTCCCTGGAGACGGCGGCGGCCGCCGCCGGCTCGACCGTGGTCGCCCTGTCGCCCTGGCTGACCCTCGTCCACTAGAGTGGGATTCACACTCTAAATTCAAATGTTTAGAGGAAGATCGCTTTTGGCCGGATCGGCCAAAAGCGATCTTGCTCTAAGGAATTTTCCGCCGCCCATGTGAGGACTCGCCCGCGCCGTGCGTCTGATCGGGCTGAGCAGGGGAAACCTGCCGGTCCAAGGCACATGCGAGGGGGCAAGACGAGATGCCGTCGGTTCCGTTCAGGCGTTCGATTCATCCGGCGATCACCGCGGCCCTGATGGCCGGCGTCAGTCCGTGCGTCGTGACGGCCGTCACGCCGGCAGCGGCACAGCAGGTCCAGGCGGGGGACGCGCGTCACACCTTCGACATCCGCACCCGCTCGCTCGCCGACGGCATCGCCGCGATCGGTCTGAAGACCGGCTGGCGCATCGCCTACACGGCCGAGCTGCCGGTCCTCGACGGGGAGCGCGTCGTCCAGGGCACCATGACCGTGACCGAGGCGCTGGACCGCCTGCTCCAGGGCACCGGCATCACCTACCGCCTCACCGAGGAGAACGCCGCGGTGCTGGTGGCGCCGTCCGCCGCCGGGATCACCGTGCTCGACCCGGTCCGCGTCGAAGAGACGGCGCCCGCCGGCGCGCTGTTGCCGGCCTACGCCGGCGGCCAGGTGGCGCGGGGCGGGCAGGTCGGCCTCCTCGGCAACATCGACGCGATGGACGCGCCGGTCAGCATCACCAGCTACACCCGCGAGCGCATCGAGGACCAGCAGGCCCAGACCGTCGCCGACGTCATCCGCAACGATCCGTCGGTGCGGGCGCAAAGCAGCGGCAACGGCATGCTCGATTCCTACTCCATCCGCGGCTTCGCGATGAACAACGGAAATTCGGGCGAGATGGCGTTCAACGGTGTCTACGGCGTCGCCCCCAACTACCGCGCCCTGGCCGGTTTCGCGGAGCGGATCGAGGTGCTGAAGGGGCCGACGGCGCTGCTCAACGGCATGGCCCCCAACAGCGGGGTCGGCGGCGTCATCAACATCGTGCCGAAGCGGGCCGGTGCCGAGGACGTGACCCGGGTCACCGCCGACTACGGGCCGGGGGAACAGGCGGGCGGCAGCGCCGACGTCGGCCGGCGCTTCGGCGAGAACGGGGCGTTCGGCGTCCGTCTCAACGCCGGGTACCACGACGGCGACACCGCCCTCGACCATCAGACGCGCACCGCCGGCTTCGGTGCCGCCGCGCTGGACTACGCCGGCGACCGGCTGCGGGCCAGCCTCGATCTGGTCTATCAGCGCGAGGACATGAACGCCCCGACGCGCGAGCTGCTCATCCGTGCCGGCGTTCCCGTACCCGGCGCACCCGACGGGCGGCACAACATCACCCAGCCGTGGGAGTGGTCGGAAGCCACCGACCGCTCCGTCCTGTTCCGAGCCGAGTACGACCTGACCGATGCGGTCACCCTGTTCGGCGACGTCGGCGGCGGCACCACGGAGGTGGACCGCCTGTTCGGCTATCCGCAGATCCAGAACACCGCCGGCGACACCCAGGACAGCGTGTCGGCGATGCGGTTCAAGACCAGCCGCCTCACCGCCGACACCGGCGTGCGCGGAACGTTCGACACCGCCGGCGTCGGCCATCGCGTCACCCTGCAGGCCACGCACTACGAGGATACCTTCCGGCGCGGCGCCGTCTATTCGACCGTCCCGATCCGGTCCAACCTCTACACGCCGGTCATCGTCGCCCCGACCGCCGTCGCCGAGCCGGCGTCGCGTCCGAAGATCTCGGAGACCGAACTGCGCGGCGTGGCGCTGGCCGACACCCTGTCGTTCTGGAACGACCGGGTCGACCTGACGCTGGGCGTGCGATACCAGACGATCGAATCCACCAATTTCGGCGCCGACGGCGCCGTGACCTCGACCTACGACGACGATGCCGTGACGCCGATGGTCGGGGTGGTGGTCAAGCCGTGGGACCGCGTCTCGCTCTACGCCAACTACATCGAGGGGCTGAGCAAGGGCGACATCGCTCCGACCACCGCCGTCAACGCCGGCGAGGCGATGGCCCCCTATGTCGCCAAGCAGGTCGAGGCGGGCATCAAGCTGGACTTCGGCACCTTCGGCGCCACCTTCGGCGCCTTCCAGATCACCAAGCCCTCGGGCCAACTGGCGGGCGGCGTCTACACCAGCGACGGCGAGCAGCGCAACCGCGGCCTGGAGCTGACGGTGTTCGGCGAGGTGACGCCGGGCGTCCGTCTGCTGGGCGGCGTCATGCTGCTCGACGCGGATCTCACCGAGACCGGCAGCGCCGCCACCCGCGGCAACACCCCGGTCGGCGTGGCCGAGGTCCAGGCCAACCTCACGGCCGAGTGGGACACCCCCTTCGCGCCTGGGTTGACGCTGGTCGGCACCGTCACCCACACCGGCCGCCAGTACGTCGATACCGCCAACACCCAGTCGATCCCGGCCTGGACGACCCTCGACATCGGCGCGCGCTACCGCACCGAGATCGCCCGGACCCCGGTGACGGTTCGGGCGACCGTGCAGAACGTCCTGGGTGAGGACTACTGGGCGAGCGTCAACAGCTGGGGCATGATCACGCTCGGTGCGCCGCGCACGGCGCTCCTGTCGGTGAGCGCGGAATTCTGAGCGACGCTGCCGCCCTCGTCCGCCGAACGCCGATGACTTCGCCCGCCGTCGCCGCGCGCCGACCCGTCGCGATCCTCCTCGTGGTCCAGTTCATCTCCATGGGCGCCATGGAGATGAGCGGGCCCTTCTGGCCGCTCCACCTGCGCACCGTGGACCCGTCGGGCGCGCCCCCCGCGGTCGCCGGCGTGGCCGTCTATGTCGGGCCGATGCTGGGCGTGCTTGTGACCAGCACCGCCTGGGGACGCCTCGGCGACCGGTTCGGCCACCGCCTGATGATGCTGCGCGCCCTGGCCGGTCTCGCGGCGACCCAACTCGCGCTGGCCTGGGCGAACGACGTCTGGGCCATTCTGCTGCTGCGCTTCCTGCAAGGGGCCTGCGCCGGCTACATCGCGCCGGCGCAGGCCTACGGCGTCGGCGTCGTCAGCCCGGAACGGCGGGCACGGCTGTTCGCCATGCTGCAGGCGGCGACCAACGTCGGGTCGCTGGCCGGGGCGGTCGCCGGCGGCGTCATCCTCGACCATGCTCCGTTCGCCTGGATCAACGTGACGGCGGCCGTGCTCTGCGCCGGCTGCCTGGCGGCGGTGGCGCTGATGCTGCCGGAGGCGAGCGGCCGGCCCCCGGTCGCCGGCGGACGGCGTCCGGCCGCGGGAGCCGCCGCGTCGCCGCCGGCCGTTCCCGTCGCCGCCATCCTCGCCATCGTCGGCGTCCTGCTGGCCGCCCGGATGGTCACCCAGGCGACGTTCGCACCCTACGTCGTCGCCACCTTCGCCGTGGAGAACTGGGTCGTCGGCCTGTGCTACGGGCTGCTCGCCCTGGGCTTCGTCGCGGCGGCGGGGCGCTGGGCCGACCACTTCCAAGGCCGCCCTCCGGCCGAGGTGCTGGAGCGGCTCTGGCCGGTGGTCGCCGGCTGCGTGGCGGTGGCGGGCGTGCTGGGCACCACCGGTTCCGTCGCGCTGTTCGCCGCCCTCCACTTCGTCTGGGGCGGACTGCTCGCCGCCACCACACCGGTGCTCCTCGCCGTCCTCTCGCGCGGGGCCGGGGACCACCGTCAGGGACGGCTGCTCGGCCTGGCGCAGGGGACGGCGCAGCTCTCGTCCGTGGCCGGCATCGCCGTCGGCGGCTGGGCCGCCGGCTCGCTCGGCCTCGACCATGTCTACGCGGTGGTCGCCGCCCTCTACGCCGCCGGTGTCGCGCTGATCATCGCGACCCGCCTGGCGATCCGGCCGGCCGTCGTGCGCCCGTCGCTCCCAGGAGACCAGGAATGATCCGAATCGTGCTGTGGGCGCTCCTCGCCGCCCCGTTCTTGCCGGCCGCCCCGGCCGCGGCGGTGACGGTGCGGGACGTCGCCGGCCGCACCGTCACGGTGGAGGCGCCGGTGCGGCGGATGGTGCTCGGCGAGGGGCGTCAGCTTTACATCATCGCCGCCCTCGACCGCGAGGACCCGGCGGGCCGCATCGTCGGCTGGCGCAACGACCTGATCGAGGCGGACCCCGCGAGCTGGGAGGCGTACCGCACGCGGTTCCCGGCCTTCGCGGGCATCCCCGCCTTCTCCGGCCTGGAACAGAGCCTGATCGACATCGAAACCACCGTCAGCCAGAAACCCGACGTGGTGGTCCTCAACCTGGAGACGCGCCGGGCGACCGAGGAGACCGACTATGTCGGGACCTTGGCGGCCCTGGGCATCCCCGTGGTCTACGTCGACTTCCGCCACGCCCCGGAGACCAACACCGAGCCGTCGATCCGCCTGTTCGGCACGCTGCTGGGCCGTGAGCGCCGGGCCGAGGAGCTGATCCGCTTCCGCCGTACCCAGCTGGAGCGGGTGAGCGCGCGGTTGGCGGCGGCGCGGCCGGAACGCCCGGCGGTGTTCGTGGAGCGCGCCGGCGGGTTCTACGACGAGTGCTGCCATTCCTTCGGCGCGGCGAACTTCGGCGCCATGGTGACGCTCGCCGGCGGACGCAACGTCGCCGAACCGTTCATTCCCGGCACCTTCGGGCAGGTCAACCCGGAGCAGGTCATCGTCTCCGACCCGGCCCACGTGGTGGTCACCAGCGCCCGGTGGGACGCCTATGTCCCGGGTGGCGCCTGGATCCCGGTCGGCCCGGGCGGCGACGGTCCGGCGATCCGCCGCAAGCTGGCCGCCTATCTCGATCATCCCGCCTACAGCGGCACCACGGCGCAACGACACCGCCGCTTCCACGCGGTCTGGCACCAGTTCTACAACAGCCCCTACCAGTTCGTCGCCGTGCAGCAGATGGCCAAATGGTTCCATCCGGATCTGTTCGCCGACCTGGACCCCGAGGCGACGTTCCGCGAGCTGCACGAGCGCTTCCTGCCCATCCCCTACCGGCCCGGCTACTTCGGGTCGCTGGAGCCCCGGCCGTGAGCCCCGCTGGCACCGTCGCCGGTCCGGCGGATGCCCGCGCCCGCTACCGTGCGCGCGTCGGCCGGCGGCTCTGGCTGCTGTTGGGCCTGGCCGTGGCGCTCGGGCTGTCGGTCTGTCTCGACCTGGCGCTCGGGCCCGCGCGTCTCTCCCTGGGCGACGTGCTGGCCGCCCTGGTCGACCCGGCGGGTGCGCCGCCGCGGACGGCCGTGGTGGTGTGGGACATCCGCATGCCGGTCGCCGTCATGGCGGTGGTGGTGGGGGCCTCGCTCTCGGTGGCCGGCGCGCAGATGCAGACCATCCTCAACAATCCGCTGGCCAGCCCCTTCACGCTGGGCGTGTCCGCCGCCGCCGGCTTCGGGGCGGCGCTGGCGCTCGCCTTCGGGCTGGCCCTGGTTCCCGCCGCGGTGAGCGTCATGGTGCCCGTCAACGCCTTCGCCATGGCCATGCTCGCCGCCCTGCTGATCCACGCGCTCGGCATGCGCCGGGGAGTCGACGCGCAGACCATCGTGCTCCTGGGCATCGCCATGGTGTTCAGCTTCAACGCCCTGCTGGCCCTGGTGCAGTATCTGGCCTCGGCCGAGGCGCTGGCGGCGGTGGTGTTCTGGACGATGGGCAGCCTGACCAAGGCGACCTGGACGAAGGTCGCCGTCACCGCCGCTTGCCTGCTGGCCGTGCTGCCCCTCTTCGTCCGCCGCGCCTGGACGCTGACGGCCATGCGCCTGGGCGACGAAAAGGCGGCGAGCTTCGGCATCAAGGTCGCACGCCTGCGCCTCGAGACGCTCCTGCTCGTCAGCCTGCTGGCCGCCATCCCGGTGGCCTTCGTCGGCACCATCGGCTTCGTCGGCCTGGTCGGTCCGCACATCGCCCGCCTGCTGATCGGCGAGGACCAGCGCTTCTTCCTGCCGGGATCGGCGCTCGCCGGAGCGTTGCTGCTGTCGGCCAGCTCGGTCGCGAGCAAGGCGCTGATCCCCGGCGCCATCCTGCCCATCGGCATCGTGACGGCGCTGGTCGGCATCCCGGTGTTCGTCTCCCTCGTCCTGACCAGGAGGACGCCATGGTGACGCTCCGCCTGGAGGGCGTCGGTGCCCGGCATGGCCGGCGCCAGGTGCTGGCCGACATCACCACGCCGCCGGCCGCCGCGGGAGACGTGGTCGCCGTCATCGGCCCCAACGCCGCCGGCAAGTCGACGCTGTTCAAGCGCATGGCCGGGTTGCTGCCGGGCCCCGGCACGGTGCGGCTGGAGGGGACGAGCCGCGGCCCCGCCGCCATCTGCTACATGCCGCAGGACACGGCAGGGACGGCGGTCCTGTCGGTGTACGAGGTGGTGCTGCTCGCGCGCAAGCAGGGCTCCGCCTGGGCGGTCGCCGAGGGCGACCTGCACGCCGTCGACACGTCGCTCGCCGCGCTCGGCATCCTGCCGCTCGCCGACCGGCCGCTCGGTCACCTGAGCGGCGGCCAGCGCCAACTCGTCGGCATCGCCCAGGCTCTGGTGCGCGAGCCGGCCGTGCTGCTGCTGGACGAGCCGACATCGGCCCTCGATCTCGGACGCCGCATCGAGGTGCTGGAGCTGATCCGCACCCTGGCCCGCGACCGCGGCATCCTTGTCTTCGCCGCGTTGCACGACCTGAACGACGTCCTGCGGTACGCCGACACGACCATGGTCATCGCCGGGGGCACCCTGGCGGCCTGTGGACCGACCGGCGACGTCCTGTCCACGGACCTGCTGCGGCGGGTCTACGGCGTCGATGCGCGGATCGAGGTGTGCTCGCGCGGCTGGCGTCACGTGATGGTCGACGGCGTGATCCAGCGGGCCGCAGGGCTCGACTGAGGGTCCTGTGCCCCGGGGTCACGCCCCGATGATCGGAAGGCGGATCACGGTTGGCCGCCCACGCCGGCATGGGCCGGGCCTTCCTGGGAACCGGCGATCCCCGGGACATCGAGGTCCGATTCGGCCGCGTACTTGACGATGCGGCCATCAGTAAGGCGAACGTCGTATGAAGGAGTGCCGACGAGCGTGCGAGCGACAATCAGGGCATCCTGACCATTCAGCCTTACCCGTGTTCCAAGCCGCAGCATGTCCCATCCTCCCTTCGTCTTCCCTCGTGGAAGGCTAAGCATCCGCAAGCGCTCGTGCTGTGCCAAAAAGCGGACAGCGCCGTCGCGGGCGGACAGGAGAGCGCCCGGCAAGACCCGGGATTGACAGCGCGGGTGGCGCCGGACGAAGCGGACGGTGGTGATGGCGGCGGTGAGATGGTGGAACGTGGCGAAGATCTCCGGGCGCCGCTCGGCGCCTTCCGCGAAACCGACCTCAAGCGTACCCTCGACGGGCACGGCGTGGACGCGATCGCGACCTGCGGCGCCATGGGTCACATGGGCGTCGGCGCCTGCACGTATGCCGCCAACGATCTCGGCTGCCGCGTCACCATCCCGGCCGCCTGATCACGGAGCCCGCGCCATGACCGAGTCGCGCACCGGCACCCCGCCCCGTGACCTGCTCGCCGGCAGCGCCGGCCTCGCCGCCGGACTGGCCGTCGCCGGCCCGGTCACCGTTCCCACCCAGGCCGAGGCCGCCTCGGCCGCCGCCAAAGGATGAAGAGACCGTGAGCACGATCACCACCAAGGACGGCGTCGAGATCTATTACAAGGACTGGGGCTCCGGTCAGCCGGTGGTCTTCAGCCATGGCTGGCCGCTGACGTCGGACAGCTGGGAAGCCCAGATGTTCCACGTCGCGGCCAACGGCTTCCGGGCCGTCGCCCATGACCGCCGCGGCCACGGGCGGTCGAGCCAGCCCTGGACCGGCAACGACATGGACCACTACGCCGACGACCTCGCCCAGCTCATCGAGGCGCTCGACCTGAGGGACGTGGTCCTGGTCGGCTTTTCGACCGGCGGCGGCGAGATCACCCGCTACATCGGCCGCCACGGCACCGGGCGCGTCGCCAAGGCCGTCCTGGTCGGCGCGGTGCCTCCGCTGATGGTCAGGACGGACGCCAACCCCGGCGGCCTGCCGGTCGAGGTGTTCGACGGCATCCGCGCCGGCAGCCTGAAGGATCGCTCGCAGCTCTACAAGGACATCGCCGCGGGGCCGTTCTTCGGTTTCAACCGGCCCGGCGCCACGCCGTCGCAGGGCATGATCGACAGCTTCTGGATGCAGGGCATGATGGGTGGCCACAAGAACACCTACGATAGCATCAAGGCGTTCTCGGAGACCGACTTCACCGAGGATCTGAAGGCGTTCGACGTGCCGACCCTGATCATCCACGGCGACGACGACCAGGTGGTGCCGATCGACGCCGCCGGCCGCGCCTCGGCCAAGCTGGTCGAGGGCTCGATCCTCAAGGTCTACCCGGGCGCGCCGCACGGGCTCACCGACACCCACAAGGACCAGCTCAACGCCGACCTGCTGGACTTTCTCAAGGCGTGACCCGGATGGGCGGAGGGGGGCGCGCTCCTCCCTCCGCGCCGCCGAACCGGAGGAGGTTCTCCATGCCCATTGCCATCGACCGCCGGCGGGTGCTGGCCGGCGCGGCGGCGTTGGCCGCGGCTCCGCCCATGTCGACGCGCGCCGTCGCCGCCGCGCCCCGCCGATTCAGCCACGGCGCGTTCGGCATCGAGGTGTTCAGCGACGGCTTCATCACGCTGCCCGGCAATGTCATCGCGCCCGACGCCTCGCCGGCCGAACTGGCCGACATCCTGGCCCGCCTGGGCGGCCGGGACGGCGCCGCCCCGGTCGGCGTCAACATCCCGCTGATCCGCGCCGGCGACGAACTGATCCTGGTCGACACCGGCTCGGGCGACAAGTTCCAGCCCTCCGCCGGACGGTTGCGCGACAATTTGCTGGCCGCCGGGGTGGATCCGGCGGCGGTCACCATGGTGGTGCTGACCCACGCCCATCCCGACCACGCCGGCGGCGTGCTGCTGCCGGGCGGGGCGCTGAGCTTTCCGAACGCCGCCTACGTGGTGGCGGAGGCGGAGTGGGCGTTCTGGATGAACCCGGATTTCCGCACCGCCATGCCGGCGGCGTTGCACGGCTTCGCCCTCGGCGCCCAACGCGACCTCGGCGCCGTCCGCGACCGGCTGCGGCTGGTGCGCCCGGGAGACGAGATCGTCGCCGGCATCCGGGCGCTCGGCACGCCGGGGCACACCCCGGGCCACATCGCGCTGGAGCTGGCGGGCGACGACGGCCTCGTCGTCACCGGCGACGCGATCACCAACGTCGTGGTGTCGTTCGAGCATCCACGCTGGCGCTTCGGCTTCGACACCGACCAGGAGCTGGCGATCCGCAGCCGCGCCACCCTCATCGAGCGGGCGGCGGCGGAGAAGCTGAAGCTGCTCGGCTACCATTGGACCGCGCCGGGCTTCGGCATCGCCGAGCGGCGCGGCGGCGCCTACCGCTTCGTCGCCCTCGGGTGACCGGAGATCCCCCCGGTCTGCCGGCCGCGGCGCGCCGTGCGAACAGGGACGGGGCGGCGGGCCCCGTGCCGTCGTCGACGGGCCGCTGGTGACCGGAGGGAAGACCGCCGATCGACCGGCCGGATCGCCGATGGGGCGATCCCGGTGGGATTTCGGCACAGCATGAGGACCGGGTTATGGGCAAGAGCGCAGTCGCCCTGCGGCATGTTCACTTCGAGGATCTCGGAAGCTTCGCGGCGCCGCTGGAGGAGAACGGCTACGCCGTCCGGTACGACGACGTCGGCGATGCCGACTTCCTCGCGTTCGACCCGCGGGAGCCGGATCTGCTGATCGTCCTGGGCGGTCCGGTCGGCGTCTACGACGGCGCCGCCTATCCGTTCCTCGACCGCGAGCGGGCCTTCATCGCGGGCCGGCTCGCCGAAGGCCGGCCGACCCTCGGCATCTGCCTCGGGGCGCAGCTGATCGCCGCGGCGCTCGGTGCCAAGGTCGTCCCCTCCGGGGTCAAGGAAATCGGCTTCTCGCCCCTGTCCTTGACCGACGAGGGAAAGCGGGGCCCGCTCCGCCATCTGGACGGCTGCGCGGTTCTGCACTGGCACGGCGACACCTATGCCCTGCCGGAAGGCGCCACGCATCTCGCCTCGACGGCCGCCGTGGCGCAGCAGGCGTTCTCGCTGGGCAGCGACGTTCTCGGTCTGCAGTTCCACCCGGAGGTGGACGTCGGTGCCGGGTTCGAGCGCTGGCTGGTCGGCCACGCCCACGAGCTCGCCGCCGCCGGCATCGACGTGGCGGCTCTGCGCGTCGATGCCGGGCGGCATGGCCGCACGCTCGCCGGCGCCTCCGCCCGGATGATCCGGGAATGGCTCGCCGGCCTCGGGCAGCGGCGATGACGACCGCTCCCGTCCCTCCGCCGGGCGCGGGCGCGCCGGCTGCCGGCGGGCGCCGTTTCACGTGAAATGGGCCCCGGCTCAGGACCGCGCCAGCTTGGCCTCGTCCGCCAGGCCTTCGGCCAGGGCCTCGCTGCCGTTCGGCATCATCCGCCACACCTCGGTGGAGCCGCTGCGGCCGCGCAGGCGGTGCTTGCCCAGGCAGGCCATGGGGGCGACGCCGTCGCCGCGGGCGGCGGTGGCGGCGCTGGCCAGCACGATCATCTCCGCCTCGCCCTGGAGGCGGGCGGCGAGCTCCTCGACGCGCGCGGCGACGTTCACCGTGTCGCCGACGATGGTGTAGTTGATGCGGCTGGCCGAGCCGATGTTGCCCACCACCACCGGGCCGGAGTGCAGGCCGATGCGCACCCGCACCGGCGCCAGCCCGGACGCCGCGCGGCGGCGGTTGTCGGCGTGCACGGCGTCGGCGATGGCGTGGGCGGCGCGCAGGGCCCGCGCGGCGTGGTCGGCCTGCTCCTCCGGCGCGCCCCAGAAGGCCATGATGGCGTCGCCGATGAACTTGTCGACGGTGCCGCCCTCGGCCTCGATGCAGTCGGCGAGCTGGGTGAAATGCTCGTTCAGAAGGGCGGCGGTGTCGGCGGCGCCGAGATCCTCGGCCAGGGCGGAGAAGCCGCGGATGTCGGTGAACATCACCGTCACCTCGCGCTCCTCGGAGCTGAGGCCGGCGGCGCCGCCCTGCCGGTGCATCAGCCGCAGCACCAGCGCCTTCGGCACGTAGGTCTCGAACCACCGCAGGCCGGCCACCATGGCGTTGAAGGCGGTGGCGGCGCGGCTCAGCTCGCGCAGGCTGGAGTCGGGCAGTTCCGCCACCGACCGGAAATCGAAGGCGCGCACCCGGTCGGCCGCCTCGGCCAGCCGGCCGATCTGCCGGCTGATCCGCCGCCCCACCAGCAGCGCCACGCCGACGGACACCAGCAGGATGCCGAGCCCCGCCAGCGCCGTGGTGTAGAGCCGCTGCACCTCGGCCTCGGCCTCCTCGGCCCGCATGGCGATGCCGACCGTCCATTCCTGCTTGCCGTAGCCGGCCATCTTGCGCATCAGGAACAGGGTGTCGATGCCGCCGGTCGGAACGAAGCGCATCTCGGTCCGCTTCTTGAGGCTCTCGGCCTGGCGGCCCTCGGTCCACAGGGCGGCGAGGGCGGGGTCCTCCACCTGGTCGATGCGCGGCAGCGGTGGCCCCGCCTTGCCGCCGAAGTCGAACTTCAGCGCGGCCAGCGAGGGGTGGGCCAGCACGTGCGTGTCGTCGTAGAGGACGAAGGCGTTGACCCCGCGCTCGACGTAGAGGTTGGACAGGAAGCGCGAGAGGTCGCCCAGCGACACCGCCACCGCCACCTGGCCGACGTAGGCGCCGGCCCGGCGCACGGGGTGGAACAGCGAGATGAAGGTGGTGCCGGCGCTGGCGCTCCACGCCGGATCGGCCCATTCCGGGCCGGTGCGGTCGGCGCCGTCCAGCGCCTCCGGCGGCACGGCGTCGGCGGTGTTCAGGTCGATGGGCATGACCTGGAGCTTGCCGTCGAGCCGGCCGACCCGCAGTCCGGTGCGGTCGGCGCCGATGAAGCCGACGCCGGTGACGTGCGGCACGGCGGCGAGCGAGCCGCGGAGCGTGGCCGTCAGCGCCGCCCGGTCCGCCGGGTCGAGGTCGCCGGACTCGATCAGCCCGGCCACGTACTTGGCCAGGTCGGCGGCGGGGTCGAGCTGGTGGCGCACCCGCACCTCGACGCCGGACAGCGCCAGATCCGCCTTGTCGTTCAGCAGGCTGAAGGTGTTGCGCCCGGCGCTGACCAGCCCCAGCACCAGCACGCTGGCCACCGCCAGCAGCATCAGCGAGCCGAACCCGGCCACCAGCACCGCGGCGATCGGCAGGTGCAGCCGGCGGCGCTTGCCGGGCTGCGGGGAGGCGGGCACGGGGACGGTGTCGGTCATCGCAGCACCCTAGCCACGCACCGGCCGCGGGGCAACGGCGCCGCGGCCGGTGCGCCGGATTGTCATAGCGCTGGGAATACGGATCATCCGGACACGATCTTCACCCGCTCGCCCGGGTGCCGACGCGCATGGCGGCGGCTTCCTTTTTCGCTTGTGCGGATCTCCGTGCATCGTGAACGTGAGGGCAGCCGGCCGCCCTGCCAAGGTCACCGATGCGCGTCCTCCTCGTCCTGGCGCTGCTGTTCGCCGCGGCGTCCGCCGCCGCCGCGGAGGCGCGCGTCGCCGCCGTCGTCGACGGCGACACCCTGGCGCTGGAGGACGGGCGCCGGCTGCGGCTCGCCGGCATCGAGGCGCCGAAGCCGCCGCCGGGGCTGGAGGCCGACCGTCCCTGGCCGCTGGCCGCCGCCGCCGCGACCGCGCTCGGCGAACTCGCCGCCGGCCGGACCCTGCGCCTGCCCGACCACCCGCCGGAGGACCGCCATGGCCGCCTGCTCGCCCAGGCCGAACGGGACGACGGGCTGTGGCTGCAGGGGGAGATGCTGCGCCGCGGCCTCGCCCGGGTGATGACGCGGCCCGACGCCCGCGACCGCGCGGCCGCCATGCTGGCCGTCGAGGCGGCGGCGCGGCAGGCCGGGCGCGGTCTGTGGGGGACGGCCGCCTTCGCCGTGCGGCCGGCCGAGCCGGAGGCGCTGCGCCGCGACCGCCACACCGTGCAGGTGGTGGAAGGGCGGGTCGTCCGGGCCGCCAAGATGCGCGGTCAGGTCTATCTGAACTTCGGCGCGGACTGGCGGAGCGACGTCACCGCGCGCATCGACGGGCCGGCGCTGCGGCTCTTCGCCGAGGCCGGCATGGACCCGCTGGCGCTGCAAGGCGCGGCGGTGCGCGTGCGGGGCTGGATCGGCGACTGGAACGGCCCCATGATCGCCCTCACGCACCCGGAGCAGGTCGAACGGCTGGACGGCGCGAATGCGGCGGCCCCGCCGCCCTCCGCCGGCGGGGCCGCCGTACCCGGGCCCGCCGTACCCGGGCCCGGCGATCCCGCCGCCGGGGAGGACTTCGAAGAGGGAGGAGACGAATGATCCGTGCCGTGATGACGGCGCTGCTGCTGGTCCTGACGCTGCCGGCCGGCGGGTGGGCCGCGGAACCGGCGCTGACCGTGGCGGTCGGCGGCGACGAGCGGACCTTCACCCGGGCGGCCCTGCTGGAGCGGGCCGACGCCACCGACGTGACGGTGCAGGACATCGCCTACGGCCGGGCGATGACCTACCGCGCGGTGCCGCTGGCCCACCTGCTGCCGCGCCACCGCCTGGCGCCGGGCCGCGTCCTGGAGGGGGTGGCGAGCGACGGCTTCGTCGCCCTGCTGCCGGTCGACCTGGTGTTCACCGACGGCGGCGCGGGAGCCGTGCCCTACGTGGCGGTGGAGCCGGCCGACGCCCCGTGGCCGCCGCTGCCGGGCAAGGACGTCTCGGCCGGCCCGTTCTACGTGGTCTGGCTGCGTCCCGCGGCGTCCGGCGTGCGCAGCGAGCACTGGCCCTACCAGCTCGCCCGCATCACCGACGCCGAGGCGCCGGCCGCCCGCTGGCCGGAGCTGGCGGTGGCGGAGTCGCTGCCGGCCGACGATCCCGCGCGGGCGGGGCAGGCGCTGTTCGTCGTCCAGTGCATGAGCTGCCACACCCTCAACGGGGCCGGCGCGGCCACCATGGGCCCCGACCTCAACCGTCCGATGAACCCCACCGAGTACCTGCAGCCGGGCATGCTGCACCGGCTGATCCGCGCCGGCTCGTCGCTGCGCACCTGGCCCGGCCGGCAGATGCCGGACTTCACGCCGGAGATGCTGAGCGACCGGGAGATCGACCTGGTGGTCGCCTATCTCACCCACATGGCCGGCCGCAAGACGGCGCCGTGAGCTCCGGCCGGCGGTCGCCGCGAACGGGGCGGGCGGCGGCGGGCGGGGCGAGGGGCTCGACCAGTTCCATGAGCCCCTTGCCCTTCAGCTCGACCCGGCCGCACGTGCGGACGGGACAGCGGGCCGTCACGCCGCGCCAGGCGTCGCCGCTCACCACCACGGAGTCGGGCGGCGCCCAGGCGGTGATGCGGGCGGCGATGTTCACGGTGTCCCCCCAGAGATCGTAGAGGAACTGCCGGCGGCCGATGACTCCGGCCACCACCGACCCGGCGTGGATGCCGACGCGCGCCTGCCAGTGCGGCATGCAGCGCTTGGTCGCGGCGATCAGGTCGAAGCCGCAGCGCACCGCCGTCAGCACCGGGTCCGGCGTCGGGCTCAGCAGCCCGGCGGTGGCCATGACAGCGTCGCCGATGGTCTTGATCTTCTCCATCCCGTGCACCGCCATGACCACCTCGTAGGCATGGACCACGCGCTGGAGATCGCTCACCACCCGCTCCGGCGGATTGCGGTCGCAATAGCCGGTGAACCCGGCGATGTCGCAGAACAGGACCGCGACCCCGTCGTGGCGGCGCGGCGGAACCACCGTCCGCTCCTTCAGCTCGGCGGCCACCCGGGCCGGCAGGATGGCCCGCAGCAGCTCGTCGGCGCGCCGTTGCTCCGCCTCGACGCGCTCGTGGTGCAGCGCCTCGCGGTCGCGCAGACGCTTCTTCTCCAGGCACGCGGCGATCCGGGCGCGCAGCAGCACGGGGTTGAACGGCTTGGGCAGGCAGTCGTCGGCTCCCAGCTCGATGCAGTGCGCCACGCGGTCGGGCTCCGTCACCCCGGAGATCATGACGACCGGGATGTCGCGCCAGCGCGTGTCCGCCTTGATGCGCGCCAGCACCTCGATGCCGCTCATGTCCGGCATGACGACGTCGAGCAGCACGAGGTCGACGTCCCGCGCCTGGAGGACGGCCAGCGCCCCGGGCCCGTCGGCCGCGCCGGTCGCCCGCACCCAACCCTCGCACCGCAACCGGCGGACCAGGGCGAAACGGCTGCTGTCGTCGTCCTCGACGACCAGGATCAGCGGGGCCTCGTCGGCCATGATGGTGGGATCCTTCTGTCCGCCCTGTCCGCCGCCCGTTCCGCCGCCTTTCGCCGCGCGGGCGGGGCCCGCCGGTCGCCCTGCTCGGCGCTCCCCCGGCGTGCGCGGAGCGGCCCTGCGGCCGGGCCGCAACGTATCATTGCGGGCATCGTGCGCCGGCACTCCAGGCCGCGCAAGGAGAGGCGCAGGTCTTCCGGGTGGCCCGCTCCCCCATCGGAGGGGGTGGGCGTGCCGCCGGGCGGTCTTGCGTGGCCGGCAGCGCCGCGGAGGGCCGGGAACCGCGCGCGGCGGTGCAGGTCGGCCGCTCAGCCTCCGTCCGCGACGGCGGCGACGGGCGGCGCGGGGCGCGATCCGATCAGCGCCCGGATGCGGTCGGCGTCGGCCGGCGTCGCCGGGTTGTAGACGACCATGCCGAGGTCGGGCCGGCCGTCGACGGCGAAGGCCGAGTACTCGAACGCGATCGGCCCGAGGATCGGGTGCCGCAGGCGCTTGACCCCCTCGCCGTAGCTGCGGACGTCGTGGTCGCGCCACATCGCCGCGAACTCCGGGCTGAGTCGGCAGAGCTCGTCGACGAGGGCGCCCGCCGCCGCCTCGGCGCCGGCGCGCGCCGCGTCGGCCCGGAACGCCCCGACCACGAAGCGGGCGACGCTCTCCCAGTCGAACTGGGCGGCGCGGACGCGGGGGTCGCAGAAGACGAGGCGCAGGATGTTGCGTCGCTCGGGCGGGAGCGCCCCGTAGTCGGTCAGCACCGCGGCCGCCGCGCGGTTCCAGGCGACGACGTCCCATGTGACGGTCTTGACGATGGCCGGGCTGGCGTCCAGTGCGTCGAGCACCCGTTGCAGCCGCGGCGTGACGCCCTCGGCCGCCTGGAAACGCATCCCCGGCGGCCGGCCCAGGCCGAGGAGGAAGAGGTGCTCGCGCTCGACGTCCGTCAGCATCAGGGCGCGGGCGATGCGGTCGAGCACGTCGGCCGACGGGGCGCCGCCGCGCCCCTGTTCGAGCCAGGTGTACCAGGTCGGGCTGATGTTGGCGCGCTGGGCCACCTCTTCCCGGCGCAGGCCGGGGGTGCGCCTGCGGCTGCCGGACAGGCCGAAGGCCGCCGGGTCGAGCTTGCTGCGGCGGTCCCTCAGATAGCGTCCCAGCCGGTTGTCGTCCGCCCCCTGCGCCTTCATCCTGTTAGCCGTTATACCCCGATAAGGTCACTACTTTACCAGGATACGGCGCGCGCGGACAGTGGCCTCCGACCACTTTCGGAGAGTTTCCCATGCGTGTCTTCGTCACCGGCGCCACCGGCTTCGTCGGCTCCGCCGTCGTCCGGGATCTGATCGCCGCCGGCCACACGGTGCTCGGTCTCGTCCGCTCCGAGGCCGGAGCGGCGGAGCTGGCGGCGACCGGCGCGGAGGTCCTGCGCGGCTCGCTGGAGGATCTCGACAGCCTGCGCCACGGTGCGGCCGCCGCGGACGGCGTGATCCACACCGCCTTCAACCACGACTTCTCGCGGTTCGCCGAAAGCTGCGCGCTGGACCGCCGCGCCATCGAAACGCTCGGCGCCGCGCTCGCCGGTTCCGACCGTCCCCTCCTCGTCACCTCCGGGGTGGCCGGCCTGACGGCGGGTCGCGCCGCGACCGAAGCGGACGCGCCTCCGGCCCCCTCGGGCACCTATCCCCGCATGTCGGAGGCGGCCGCCGCCGAACTGGCGGACCGTGGCGTGCGCGCCGCGGTCGTCCGCCTGCCGCCCTCCGTCCACGGCCGCGGCGACCACGGCTTCGTTCCGATCCTCATCGGCATCGCCCGGGACAAGGGCGTGTCGGCCTATGTCGGCGACGGCCTCAACCGCTGGGCCGCGGTGCACCGGTTCGACGCCGCCCGCGCCTTCCGGCTGGCCCTCGAGGACGGCGCGGCCGGAGGGCCCTACCACGCCGTCGCCGAGGAGGGCGTGCCGTTCAAGGAGATCGCCGTCCTGATCGGCCGCCGCCTCGGCGTGCCGGCCGTCGCCACGTCCGCGGAGGACGCGGCCGCTCACTTCGGCTGGTTCGCGCACTTCGTGGGTGCCGACCTCGCGGCGGCGAGCGAGCGGACCCGGGCGCGTCTCGGCTGGCAGCCGACGCAGACCGGGCTGCTCGCCGACGTCGAGGAGACGGGCTACTTCGACGCCTGAGCGGGGCGCCGGGGCGGCGACGGGAGGACCTACTTGCCCTTGTCGCCCCGGGTCGGCTCCACGTTCTCCGCCCCCGCGCGGGTGCCGCCGAAGCGGTCGGCGCCGTGGGAGGCCGGCGAGTCCGGCTTGCGGTGGTTGCCGGTGTTCTGCTGGCCCTCGTCGTGCTTCACGTCCTGTTCGGTGTGCGGCTGCTTCATCGCGTCCCCTCCGGTTTCGGGCATCGCCACCCTCAACCGGAGAGACGGGCGGAGGTTGCGGTCAGCCGCGGCGCCGCTCGATGGCGTCCCACAGCAGCACCTCCAGCTGGACGCCGTCCAGCCGGTTGATCTCCTGGATGCCGGTGGGGGAGGTGACGTTGATCTCGGTCATGAAGTCGCCGATGACGTCGATGCCGACGAAGACCAGACCCTGCTCGCGCAGGGTCGGGCCGATGGCGGCGCAGATCTCGCGCTCGCGCGCCGTCAGCTCGGTCTTGCGCGCCGAGCCGCCGGCGTGGAAGTTGGCCCGCGCCTCGCCCTCCTGGGGCATCCGGCTGACCGCCCCGACCGGCTCGCCGTCGACCAGGATGATGCGCTTGTCGCCCTGGCGGATCTCCGGCAGGTACTTCTGGACGATCACCGGCTCGCGGTAGAGCTGGGTGAACAGCTCCAGCAGCGAGCCCAGGTTCTCGTCGTCGGGCTTGAGGTGGAAGACGCCGGCGCCGCCGTTGCCGAACAGCGGCTTGACGATGATGTCCCTGTGCTCGGCGCGGAAGTCGAGGATCGCCTGCTTGTCGCTGGTGATCAGGGTCGGCGGCATCAGGTCGGGGAAGTGGGTGACGAACAGCTTCTCCGGGGCGTTGCGCACCGACTTGGGGTCGTTCAGCACCAGCACCTTGGGCTGGATGTGCTCCAGCATGTGGGTGGCGGTGATGTAGGCCATGTCGAAGGGCGGGTCCTGGCGCATCAGCACCACGTCCATCTCGGTGAGCTCGGCCACCCGCGGCTCGCCGAGCGTGTAGTGGGCGCCGCGCTTGCGCTCCACCGTCATCGCCCGCACCCGGGCGGTCAGCCGGTTGCCGGTCAGCGACAGGTCGCGCGGGTGGTAGTGGAAGAGGCGGTGGCCGCGCCGCTGCGCCTCCAGCGCCATCATGAAGCTGGAATCGGTGTCGATGTTGATGGACTCGATGGGATCCATCTGGAAGGCGACGGCGAGACTCATGGCGGAATGTCTCCGGTGGGGGCCTGTTCGGTTCAATCCAGGCGGTGCTTGAGCTGCTGGATCAGCATCGCCGCCTGATGGAGCTGGCGGTCGTCGTCGGCCAGACCGAGGAAGGTCTCGAGCGCGCCGATGGCGGCCTCCAGGTTGCCCTGGTGCGCCTCCAGCAGGCCCGTCTCGCGCCACAGCGCCGGCTCGTCGGGGGCGAACAGGCGCATGGAGTCCAGCACCTCCAGCGCCTGCGGCACCTCGTTGGCCGAGAGGTGGCGGAGCTTGCGGTTGTTCTGCAGGCGCAGCAGGATGTCGCGGTTGCCGACGGCGGCGTAGTGGCCGGGCTCCAGCTCGGCGGCGTTGCCGGCGCTGGCCTTCAGCAGCTCGCGCAGCTCGACCACGCTGCGCACCCGGCCGTCGTTGAAGGGGTCGAGGATCGCCCGGTCCCCCTCGCAATCCAGGCGCACCAGGAAATGGCCGGGGAAGTTCAGGCCGACCATCGGCCAGCCCTGGGCCCGCCCGGCGTGCAGGTAGAGGATGCCGAGCGCCACCGGCAGGCCGCGCCGGCGGTCGATGACGCGCAGCAGGTTGGCGTTCTGCAGGTCGTCGTAGGTCTCGGTGTCGCCGACGTAGCCGTGCCGCTCCACCAGCACGGCGTGCAGCGCGGCGATGCGGCTCTCCAGTCCGTCGGTGGCGGGATCGAAGCGGTCGGCCATGTCGCGGGCGAGGGCCGCGACGTGACGGCGGTAACGCTCCAGCGGCACCTGCGGACGCTCCAGCGCGCCCAGCGCCAGTGCCGCCTCGGCGAGGTCGATCGCCTCGTCGGGCTGGGAGCCTATGCGGCGCAGGGTCTCGCGGGCGTCGGCGCGGCTGGTCACGGTGTCCTTCTCCTGCGGGTCCCGTCGCCGGGCCCGCATCGTGCAAAACCATGTATGCGGCTGGTGCCGGCCGTCCATCTCGGCGGGCTAGGTCACCCTCCAGGCATCGCGCAGGTGGCGCGGCCAGGACCAAGGGGTAACGAGCATCACGTCGAAGCGCAAGGTCAAGCCGGCGTACTGCGGGTGGGTGGCCAGGTAGGCGTGCGCCGCCCGCGCCAGACGGCCGCGCTGGCGGGCGCTGACCGCCTCGCTGGCGGCGGCCCAGTCGGCGCGCGCCTTGACCTCGACCACCGCCAGCGTGTCGCCGCGCCGGGCGACGATGTCGATCTCGCCGAGCGGCGTGCGCAGCCGCTCGGCGAGGATGCGGTAGCCCTTCAGGCGCAGGCTCAGGCGGCACAGGGCCTCGGCGAAGCGGCCGTAGGCCTCGGTGCGCCGCCGCTCCTCCGTGCCGATCGGGCTCACGACCCGCTTCCCCGCGCCAGTTCCAGGGCCCGGGCGTAGACGGCGCGCCGCGGCCGGCCGGTGCGCACCGCCACCTCGGCGGCGGCGTCGCGCACCGACAGCCGGCCCAGCGCCTCGGCCAGGGCGGCGTCGACGTCCGCCTCCTCCGGCGCGGCGTCGGCGTCCGGCGGACCGACCACCACCACCACCTCGCCGCGCGGCGGGCCGGCGGCGGCGTAATGGGCGGCCAGCTCGGGCAGGGGGCCGCGGCGCACCTCCTCGTAGAGCTTGGTCAGCTCGCGCGCCACCGCCGCCGGCCGCGCACCCAGCAGCTCCGCCATGTCGGCCAGCGACGCCGCCAGCCGGTTCGGCGATTCGAAGAACACCAGCGTCGCCGGAACCGTCCGCAGCTCGCCCAGGGCGGCGCGCCGCCCGGCGCTCTTGCTGGCGAGGAAGCCGGCGAACAGGAACCGGTCGCTCGGCAGGCCCGACAGCACCAGCGCCGTCAAGGGCGCCGACGGGCCGGGCAGGGCGGTCACCGCCACCCCGGCCTCGACGCAGGCGCGCACCAGCTTGTACCCGGGGTCGGAGACCAGCGGCGTGCCGGCGTCGGAGACCAGCGCCAGCGCCTCGCCGGCCTGCATGCGCTCGATCAGCAGCGGACGCATGCGGGCGGCGTTGTGTTCGTGGTAGGAGACGAGCGGCGTGGTGACGCCGTGGATCTGCATCAGCCTGCCCGTCACCCGGGTGTCCTCGCAGGCCACGGCGCCGGCGCGGCGCAGGGTGTCCAGCGCGCGCAGGGTGATGTCGGCGGCGTTGCCGATGGGGGTGGCGACGAGATAAAGGCCGGCCGCGAGTTTACTTGTGGCTCCGCCGTCGCTACCTTCAGCCGGACCGTGGGCGGCGCTGGGCGCCCGACCTGGAGTGGAGACTTTCGGTGGCACGACTGGCGACACCTCTCTCTCGTTCGCGCGGCTTGACGTGCGTCCGCGTCCTGTTCGTGACGGCGGCGCTGGCGCTCGCCGCTTGCGCCCCGACTGTAACGGGGCGGCCGCCGGCCGCACAAGCGCCGCAGCCGGCGCCGGCGGCGGCGCCGGTGGCCCAGCCGGTGAAGGTGGCGCTGCTGCTGCCGCTGTCGGGCCCCAGCGCCAGCATCGGCCAGCCGATGCTGGAGGCCGCCCAGCTCGCCCTGTTCGAGCGCGCCGGCGACCGCTTCGAGCTGCTGCCGCGCGACACCAAGGGCACGCCGCAGGGGGCCGCCGAGGCCGCCCGTTCCGCCGTGTCGGAAGGGGCGCGGCTGATCCTCGGGCCGCTGTTCGCGCAGGAGGTGGCGGCGGTCCGGCCGATCGCCCTCAACGCCGGCGTCGAGGTCGTCGCCTTCACCACCGACTGGACCCAGGGCGGCCCCGGCACCTACGTCATGGGGCTGGTGCCGGCCGACCAGGTGGCGCGGGTGGTCGGCTTCGCGCGCTCGCGCGGGGTCACCCGCGTCGCCGTGCTGGCGCCCAGCGACGCCTACGGCGACGCCGTGGTGAGCGCCCTGCAGGCGGCGGCCGGCCGCACCGGCGCCCAGGTGGTCCAGGCCGAGCGCTACGCGCCGGGGCTCAACGACTTCTCCATCCTCGCCCGCCAGGTCGCCCAGTCGCCCGCCCAGCCGCAGGCGGTGCTGCTCGCCGAGGGCGGCCAGCGGGTCAAGGATCTCGCCGCCGCCCTGCGCGGCGCCGGCGTCGCCGCCCAGCCGCTGCAGTTCCTCGGCACCGGCCTGTGGGACGAACCCGGCATGGGCGGCGAGCCGGCCATGGTCGGCGCCTGGTTCGCCGCCCCCGAACCGGACCAGCGCCGCGACTTCGAGGCGCGCTTCCGCCAGGCCTACGGCAAGGAGCCGCCGCGGCTGGCGACCCTGTCCTACGACGCCACGGCGCTGGCGGCGGTGCTGACGCGGATGGGCGCCTCGCAGCCCTTCTCGCGCTCCACCCTCACCGACGCCAACGGCTTCGGCGGCGTCGACGGCCTGTTCCGCCTGCACCCCACCGGCATCGTCGAGCGCGGCCTGGCGGTGCTGGAGATCACCCCGACCGGCGCCCGCGTCCTCGATCCCGCCCCGCGCAGCTTCGAGGCGCTGGGGCAGTGACCTCCGGCCCGCCGCGTCTGTTGGCGCGCGCGCCCAGTCCCCCCTCCCGGCCTCCCCCCACTGCGCGGGGGGAGGAGAAAGCCCGCCCCCGCGCAGTGGGGGAGGGGGTTGGGTGGGGGACCGAGGCGACGACGTCGCGTCCTACCCAAGCAGCGCTCCCAGGACGGCGTTGAGCCGCTGGCGGCCGGCGGCGGTGGCGCGCAGGGTGGTCGCGTCGAGGTCCAGGAAGCCGGCTTCCACCAGCCGGTCGAGGGCGGCCGCGTCGACCAGCCCTGGCAGGTCGCGCCCGGTCTCCTCGACCAGCCGTGCCCGGGCGACGCCTTCGGCGAGGCGCAGGCCCATCATCAGCAGCTCGGCGCCGCGGTCGGCGACGGCCACCGGCTCCGGCGCATGGGCGCCGTGGCCGTGGCGGGCGACCCGGTCGAGCCACACCTCGGGGGCGCGGTGGGCCCGCGTGGCGACCTTTCCGCCGTCCAGGGTGAGGCGGCCATGGGCGCCGGGACCGACGCCGACATAGTCGCCGTAGCGCCAGTAGGTCAGGTTGTGCCGGCACTCCTCGCCGGGGCGGGCGTGGTTGGAGATCTCGTAGGCGGGCAGGCCGGCGGCGGCCAGGCGCGCCTGCGTCGCCTCGTAGAGGTCGCCGGCGACCTCCTCGTCGGGCAGCACCAGCTCGCCGCGGGCGTGCAGGGGATGGAAGGCCGTCCCCTCCTCGATGGTGAGCTGGTAGAGCGACAGGTGCCCGACGGCGAAGTCGAGGGCGCGGCCCAGCTCCGCCTCCCAGGCGGCGACCCCCTGGCCGGGCCGGGCGTAGATCAGGTCGAAGGAGAAGCGGTCGAAGGTGCGCGCCGCCAGGGCGATCGCCCCGAGCGCCTCGGCGGCGCTGTGGCGGCGGCCCAGCGCCTGCAGCGCCGTGTCGTCCAGCGCCTGGATGCCCAGCGACACCCGGTTCACCCCGGCCGCGCGGAAGGCGCGGAAGCGCCCGGCCTCGACCGAGGTGGGGTTGGCCTCCAGGGTGACCTCCAGCCCCTCGGCCAGCGGCCAGCGGGCGGCGATGCGGTCGAGCACGGCCTGCGCGGTGGCCGGCTCCATCAGCGACGGCGTGCCGCCGCCGAAGAACACCGAGGTGACCCGGCGGCCGGCGGTGGCGCCGGCGTAATGGTCGAGCTCGCGCAGCAGCGCGCCGCGCCAGGCCTGATGGTCGACCCGCTCGCGGACGTGGCTGTTGAAGTCGCAGTACGGGCACTTCGAGAGGCAGAAGGGCCAATGGACGTAGATCCCGAAGCCGGGATCGGGGGTCATCGGAAGCATCGCTCCACAAGCTGGCGGAAGGCGTCGGCCCGGTGGCTGATGCGGTGCTTCTCCGCCGGGTCCATCTCGCCGAAGGTGATGTCGAGCCCGGTCGGTTTGAAGACCGGATCGTAGCCGAAGCCGCGGTCGCCGCGCGGCGGCCACACCAGGGCGCCGTCGACCCGCCCCTCGACCGTCTCGACGTGGCCGTCCGGCCAGGCCAGCGCCAGGGCGCAGACGAAGTGGGCGGAGCGGTCGGCCGTGCCCGCGAGCTCGCCCTCCACCCGCTCCATGGCGGCGCGGAAGTCCTTGGCCGGGCCGGCCCAGCGGGCCGAATAGATGCCGGGCGCGCCGCCCAGCGCGTGGACCGCCAGCCCGCTGTCGTCGGCCAGCGCGACGTGGCCGGCCGCGGCGGCGGCGCGGGCCTTCAGCACGGCGTTGGCGACGAAGCTGTCGCCGGTCTCCTCCGGCTCGGGCAGGCCGACCTCGACGCAGGAGGGGAAGTGCTTCACGTACGGCCCCAGCAGCGCGGCGATCTCGCGGACCTTGCCGGGGTTGTGGCTGGCGATGACCAGCGTGTCGCCGGAGAAACGGCGCGGGGCGGTGTCGGGCATGGCACGCTCACTCCTGTTCGGTGTGTCGCCTGTTCGGTGGTGCCGATCGAGGCGGCCGGTCGGGCCGCCTCCCACGGATCAACCGCCGAGCGCCGCCTTCTGCAGCGCCGTCAGCTCGGCCACGCCCTGGCGGGCGAGCGTCATCAGCGCCTGGAACTCGGCGTCGCTGAAGGGCTTCTCCTCGGCCGTGCCCTGGATCTCGACGATGCCGCCGTTGCCGGTCAGCACGAAGTTGGCGTCGGCCTGGGCGTTGGAGTCCTCGGCGTAGTCGAGGTCGAGCACCGGCGCTCCCTTGAACAGGCCGCAGGAGACGGCGGCGACGCTGTCGGTCAGCGGCATGCGCTTGACCGCGCCGATCTCCATCAGGTGCTGGAAGGCGAGGTGCAGGGCGACGTAGCTGCCGGTGATGGCGGCGGTGCGGGTGCCGCCGTCGGCCTGCAGGACGTCGCAGTCGATCTTGATCTGCACCTCGCCCATGGCGGCGCGGTCGGTGACGGCGCGCAGGGCCCGGCCGATCAGGCGCTGGATCTCCTGGGTGCGGCCGCTCTGCTTGCCGCGCGCCGCCTCGCGGTCGGTGCGGCTGTGGGTGGAGCGCGGCAGCATGCCGTACTCCGCCGTCACCCAGCCGAGCCCGGTGTTCTTCAGGAAGCGCGGCACGCCGTCGTCGACGCTGGCGGTGCACAGCACGTGGGTGTCGCCGAAGCGGACGAGGCAGGAGCCTTCGGCGTACTTGGCGAAGCCGGGCTCCAGGGAGACGGCGCGGAGCTGGTCGGGGGCACGGCCGGAGGGGCGCATCGGAGTCGGTCCAGAGGGGTTGTTGACGGGCCGGCACGCTAGCCGCTCGCGGGGGGCGGCGTCCAGTGGCGCATCGGGCGGGGCGCGCCGCCGGCCGCCCCGGGCTCATTGATTCACCAACGGCTTCTGCCTAAATTTCACCGCGCGCGACGGTCCGCCGCCTTTCGGCGGGCCGGCGGCGCCCCCGTGGACCGGCAGGCACCCATGATCAGCGAGTTGAACCAGCGATCGCGCGACATCTTCCGGCTCATCGTCGACGCCTACGTGGAGTCGGGCGAGCCGGTGGGCTCGCGCACGATCTCGCGGCGGCTCGGCATGAGCCTGTCGCCGGCGACCATCCGCAACGTCATGGCCGACCTCGAGGAGCAGGGGCTGCTCTACGCGCCGCACGCCTCGGCCGGCCGCATCCCCACCGACGCCGGGCTGCGCCTGTTCGTCGACGGGCTGCTGGAGATCGGCTCCCTGCCGGACGAGGAGCGCGAGGCGATCGAGGCCAAGTGCCACGCCGCCGGCCGCTCCCTGCCCGAGGCGCTGGCCGAGGCGTCCTCCATGCTGTCCGGCCTGTCGCGCTGCGCCGGGCTGGTGCTGGCGCCGAAGACCGACCGGCCGCTCAAGCACATCGAGTTCGTCTCGCTCGGTCCCGGCCGCGCCCTGGTGGTGCTGGTGAACGAGGACGGGCTGGTGGAGAACCGGGTCGTCGAGGTGCCCCTGGGGCTGCCGGGCTCGACCCTGCGGATGGCCTCGAACTATCTCACGGCCAAGCTGGTCGGGCGCACCATCGAGGAGGCGCGCCAGGAGGTCCGCACCGAGATCGAGAGCCAGCGCACCGAGCTGGACGAGCTGTCGCGCCGCGTCGTCGAGGCCGGCCTCGCCACCTGGGGCGGCAGCCGCGGCGACGGCCAGCTCATCGTCCGCGGCCAGTCCAAGCTGCTGCAGGACGTCACCGCGCTGTCCGACCTGGAGCGGGTGCGCGCCCTGTTCGAGGCGCTGGAGACCAAGGAGGCGATGCTCCGCCTGCTGGACGCCACCGGCAAGGGCGACGGCGTGCAGATCTTCATCGGCGCGGAGAACGTGCTGTTCGGCCATTCCGGCTGCTCGCTCATCATCGCCCCCTTCCAGAACAGCCGCGAGCGGGTGATCGGCGCCATCGGCGTGATCGGCCCGACCCGCATCAACTACGCCCGCATCATCCCGCTGGTGGACTACACGGCCAAGGTGATCGGCCGCCTCGTCGGCTGACCCCGCCCCCGCCTCCACCGCCGCCCCCGCCGACCGCACAGAGCGAAACCTGACCTTGAGAGACATCATGAGCGACCCCGACAAGAAGCCCACCGACGCCGACACCGCCATCAACGGCCAGCCCGCCGACGCCGTCGGCGGCGAGGCGGCGGCGCCGTCCGCCGAGGCCGGCGCCGCTCCCGCCGCGGACAAGGCCGAAGACCGCGTGGCCAAGCTGGAAGCCGAGGTCGCCGGCCTCAAGGACCAGCTCCTGCGCGCCATGGCCGAGACCGAGAACACCCGCCGCCGCGCCCAGCGCGAGCGCGAGGACGCCTCCAAGTACGCCGTCTCCAGCTTCGCCAAGGAGCTGGTGAGCGTCGCCGACAACCTGCGCCGCGCCCTCGACGCGGTGCCGCCCGAAGGGCGCGAGCACGACGAGATGCTGAAGAGCCTGGCGACCGGCGTCGAGGCGACCGAGCGCCAGCTGCTGGCCGCCTTCGAGCGCGCCGGCATCAAGAAGCTGGACCCCCAGGGCGAGGTCTTCGACCCGAACTTCCACCAGGTGATGTTCGAGATCGAGAACACCGGCAAGCCCGCCGGCACCATCGTCCAGGTGCTGCAGGCCGGCTACACCATCCACGGCCGTCTGCTGCGCGAGGCCATGGTCGGCGTCGCCAAGGCCGGCGCCGAGGAGACCGGCGGCCAGCGCGTCGACACCAAGGCGTAACCGGGGCGGCGTGACCGGGGCGGCCTGAGGGCCGCCCGTCATCCCGCCGCCCGGCGCGGCGGGAACAGGAAGTCCCCGGCCGGGTCGTGCGCCCGGAAGCGGGCGCCGGCGCGGTCGCGGTCGGCCACCGCGTAGCAGTAGACGCAGCCGTGCGGGCAGGTGTCGTAGTCGCCGAGGTCGCGGCTCCGGGCGCACAGGCAGCCGGGGCGGTTGCCCCGCGTCGGGGCGGCGACGGGGCGGCCGGCGACGTCGGCCAGCCGCGCGGCGTCGATGCAGCGCGCCGGCCCGACACCGGCGGGCCCGACAGCGGCGGGCCCGGGTCCGGCGAGCAGGTCGGGCTGGCTGCACAGGGTCAGCGCCATGCCGTGCTCGGCCGCCAGCCCGGCGAGGTCGGCCAGCAGCGCGCGCTTCTCCGTCGCGTCGGGATCGCGCCAGGAAAAGCCGTGCTCGCCGGCGGCGCGGTCGAGGTTGCGCGCGGTCTTGCGGTAGGGTTGCAGGAACGACACGACGACCTCGTCGCACGTCCCGGCGAGCGCCCCCGCCAGCCGGGCGAAGGTGGCCCGGTGCCAGTCCGGCGGGGTCAGCGTCGTCGTGACCACGGGGTCGTAGCGCCAGACCGCCGCCCGCCGGCCGTGGCGCCGGCGCAGGGCGTGGACCTGCGCCACGGCGGTCTCCCAGGCGACGACCGAACGTTCCAGCGGGCGGGGCAGGGCGGTGATGCTGTGCTGCACCACGTAGGGCAGGCCGAGCCCCTCCACCGCGTCGAGGGCGGGACGGAAGGGGGCGAGGTTGCGCGTCCAGAACACGAAGCCGTCGACCGCCGCCGGGGTGAGGTCGACCCGGGCCGGCGGGCCGCCGTAGGGGTTGGCGACCCGCGCGTAGCCGGCGGCGAGGCGGTTGAGGAACCAGCGGCCGTAGAAGGCCGGGATGTCGGTGCGGTAGCTGGCGGAGACGATCATCGGCCGGACCGGAACGGACCAGGACAGGGAAAGGCATGATATGGAGACGGACCGGAGCTGGCGCAGCGTCGAATGGGAAGGGCGGGTGCGCTTCCGCATCCCGCCGGACTGGATCGCCCTGACGGAGCGGGCGGAAGGGCACGACGTCGCCGTGTTCCGGCCGGCGGCGGACGCCGGCGAGCTGCGGGTGCTGGTGGACGAGCGCGCGCCGCGGGCCGGCGGCACGGCGGCGGCCCTGCTGCACGAGATGACGATGCGCTTCGTGCGGCCCGACGACGCCCGCGTCGGCGACCGCACGGTGGAGCGGCGCGCCGACGGCGCCACCCTGGCCATGGCGGTGCTGGTGGCCGAGGAGGACGGCCGGGCCGAGACCCACTATCTCTGGCTGGTCGGGGCCGAACGGGAGGGAAGCGTCCGGGTGGCGATGTTCAGCTTCGCCTTGCCGGCGGCGTGCGACGGGCGGGCACCCTACGTCGACACCCTGGCGGCGCTGGACGCGGCGGTCCGGGCGGCGGACCTGCTGGCCGACGCCGTGTAGGGCGTCGTGTGGGGCCGCCTCAGCAGTGGCCGACCCCGCCGGCGAAGTAGCGCTCGAACGGCGGCGCCTTGGCGTCGCCGAGCGCCGCCTCCTCCGCCGCCAGGGCGGCCAGGCCGATGAAGCGCGCCAGGTCGTCCAGCTCGCTCTTGGCGGCGTCGTCCTTCAGGCTGTCCAGGCAGGACTTGATGGCAAGCGCCACGCCGCGCCGATCTTCCTTCATCGTGGTCACCCTATGAAGCGGTTGCTCGTCATGAAGAGGTTGCTCGTCGATCGGTTCCCGTCGGTCCCGCCGCGCCAGTCCGGGCCAAGGCCCGCCACCGGATGCATCGAAGCATATACCATGCTGCGGAGCTCTTTTCACCACGAGATTCTTGCCGACAGCAGTAAAGACCGGCGATCATAAGTCACTGATGCGGCAGAGCAACATCGAGCACTGTTAACGAAAAGTTAAGGGGGGATGAGAATTCCGATTTTTGATCGCCGCTACTGTGGCGAGACGCCGCGCCATCATACGCGTGTGTGAATACCCGGATATATACCGCGCATCTCTTCGTGTGCTCTCGCCTCTCCTGCAAGGCGAACCCCGGCGTCCGGCAAGCGCCGTGGGACGTCCGCGGCGGAGGCGGCGCGCGCCCGGCATGCGGCGCGGCGCGGCGACGGGGCGTTGCACGCGCTACCCGACCTGCCTATATCTCCCGCGAGCCGTCACAGTTCACCCGAACCGTTCCATCGAACCCCACCCAACGAACCCCATGGGGACCCGGGCGGTGCCGGTCGGAAGGGCCGCCCCGGATCTGCCGGAAACCAGAGGTTAGACATGAGCAAAGTCATTGGCATCGACCTCGGCACCACCAACTCCTGCGTCGCCGTCATGGAGGGCAGCAGCGCCAAGGTGATCGAGAACGCCGAGGGAGCGCGCACCACGCCGTCGATGGTCGCCTTCGCCCAGAACGGCGAGCGGCTGGTCGGCCAGCCGGCCAAGCGCCAGGCGGTCACCAACCCCGAGAACACGTTCTTCGCGATCAAGCGCCTGATCGGCCGCCGCTACAACGATCCGCTGACCGAGAAGGACAAGGGGCTCGTTCCCTACAAGATCATCGCCGGCGACAACGGCGACGCCTGGGTGGAGTCGTTCGACAAGAAGTACAGCCCGAGCCAGATCAGCGCCTTCATCCTCGGCAAGATGAAGGAGACGGCCGAGAGCTATCTCGGCGAGAAGGTGACCCAGGCGGTCATCACCGTGCCGGCCTACTTCAACGACGCCCAGCGCCAGGCCACCAAGGACGCCGGCAAGATCGCCGGGCTCGAGGTGCTGCGCATCATCAACGAGCCGACGGCCGCCGCGCTGGCCTACGGCCTGGAGAAGAAGGGCAGCGGCACCATCGCCGTGTACGACCTGGGCGGCGGCACCTTCGACGTCTCCATCCTGGAGATCGGCGACGGCGTGTTCGAGGTGAAGTCGACCAACGGCGACACCTTCCTCGGCGGCGAGGACTTCGACGCCCGCGTCATCGAGTACCTGGCCGACGAGTTCAAGAAGGAGCAGGGCATCGACCTGCGCAAGGACCGTCTCGCCCTGCAGCGCCTGAAGGAGGCGGCGGAGAAGGCGAAGATCGAGCTCAGCTCGTCGATGCAGACGGAAGTCAACCTGCCCTTCATCACCGCCGACCAGTCCGGCCCGAAGCACCTCAACATCAAGCTGACCCGCGCCAAGCTCGAGGCGCTGGTCGACGACCTGATCCAGCGCACCATGGGCCCCTGCCAGGCGGCGCTCAAGGACGCCGGCCTGAAGGCCAGCGAGGTCGACGAGGTGATCCTGGTCGGCGGCATGACCCGCATGCCCAAGGTCTTCGACGCGGTGAAGCAGTTCTTCGGCCGTGAGCCGCACCGCGGCGTCAACCCGGACGAGGTGGTCGCCATCGGCGCCGCCATCCAGGGCGGCGTGCTGAAGGGCGAGGTGAAGGACGTCCTGCTGCTCGACGTGACCCCGCTCAGCCTCGGCATCGAGACCTTGGGCGGCGTGTTCACCCGGCTGATCGACCGCAACACGACGATCCCGACCAAGAAGAGCCAGGTGTTCTCGACCGCCGAGGACAGCCAGACCGCCGTCACCATCCGCGTCTTCCAGGGCGAGCGCGAGATGGCGGCCGACAACAAGCTGCTCGGCCAGTTCGATCTGGTCGGCATCCCGTCGGCGCCGCGCGGCGTGCCGCAGATCGAGGTGACCTTCGACATCGACGCCAACGGCATCGTCAACGTCGGCGCCAAGGACAAGGCCACCGGCAAGGAGCAGCAGATCCGCATCCAGGCCTCCGGCGGTCTGTCCGACGCCGACATCCAGAAGATGGTGAAGGACGCCGAGGCGCACGCCGAGGAGGACAAGAAGCGGCGCGAGATGGTCGACGCCCGCAACCACGCCGACGCCCTGATCCACACCACCGAGCGGACCATCAAGGAAGGCGGCGACAAGATCCCGGCCGCCGACCGCGAGGCGGCGGAGAAGGCGGTGGCCGAGCTGAAGACCGCCATGGAGGGCGACGACCCGGCGGCCGTCAAGGCCAAGACCGACGCCCTGGCCCAGGCCTCCATGCGCCTCGGCGAGGCGATGTACAAGGCCGGCGAGGGCCAGGCGGCCGCCGCCGGCGGCGGCGAGGCGGCCGGCGGCGGTGCCGGCGGCCAAGCCGAGCCGGGCGTGGTCGACGCCGACTTCGAAGAGGTCGACGACGACAAGAAGAAGTCGGCGTAACGTCACGCCGGCCCGACCGGGTCCGTGCTACACCCCGTCCGCCCGCGCCTGCCGCGCGGGCGGACGGGGAGCGGCCGGCGGGGCCGCCCCCATCGGCCGTTGACAGAGGCGAGGCGTTCGAAGCCCCATGGCGAAACAGGATTATTACGAACTGCTCGGCGTGGCCAAGACCGCCAGCCCGGACGAGATCAAGAAGGCCTACCGCAAGCTGGCGATGCAGCACCACCCCGACCGCAATCCGGGGAACGCGGAGGCCGAGCATAAGTTCAAGGACATCAACGAGGCCTACGACGTCCTGAAGGACGAGCAGAAGCGCGCCGCCTACGACCGCTTCGGCCATGCCGCCTTCGACGGCGGCCGCGGGCCGGGCGGCGGCGCCGGCGGCGGCTTCGGCGGCTTCGACTTCGGCGGCGGCGGCTTCGCCGACATCTTCGACGAGATGTTCGGGGAGTTCATGGGCGGCCGGCGCGGCGGCGGCGGCGGCGCCTCGGGCCGCGGCCAGGACCTGCGCTTCAACCTCGAGATCACGCTGGAGGAGGCCTTCAAGGGCTCCCAGTCCACCGTGCGCGTCCCCACCTCGGTGGTGTGCGACTCCTGCAACGGCTCGGGCGCCGCGGCCGGCACCCAGCCGATCACCTGCCCGACCTGCGCCGGCCACGGCAAGGTGCGCGCCCAGCAGGGCTTCTTCACCATCGAGCGCACCTGCCCGGCCTGCCACGGCCAGGGCCGCATCATCAAGGACGCCTGCAAGGGCTGCGGCGGCGCCGGCCGGCAGCGCAAGGAGAAGACGCTCCAGGTCAACATCCCGGCGGGCGTCGAGGACGGCACGCGCATCCGCCTCGCCGGCGAGGGCGAGGCGGGCCTGCGCGGCGCCCCGCCGGGCGACCTCTACATCTTCCTGGCCGTGGCGCCGCACCCGCTGTTCCAGCGCGACGGCGCCAACATCCACTGCCGGGTGCCCATCCCCATGGTGACGGCGACCCTGGGCGGCACCGTCGATGTGCCGACCATCGACGGGACGCGGGCCAAGATCTCGGTGCCCTCCGGCACCCAGACCGGCCACCAGTTCCGCCTCAAGGGCAAGGGCATGTCGGTGCTGCGCAGCCCGCACCGCGGCGACATGTACATCCAGGCGGTGGTGGAGACGCCGGTCAACCTGACCAAGCGCCAGACCGAGCTGCTGCGCGAGTTCGAGAAGGCCGGCAACGAGGGCAGCCATCCCCAGTCCGAAGGCTTCTTCGCCAAGGTGAAGGAGCTGTGGGAGGACCTGAAGGAGTAGGGCGGCCGCTGCGGCGTGGCCGATGCGGCCACGCCGCCCGGTTCATCGCCCTCCCGAATCCGCGTTCCCCGTCCGCCACGGCGGGAAGACCAGCGTCATGGTGGTGCCGCGGCCGGGGACGCTGTCGGTCTCCAGCGCGCCGCCGTGCAGCTCGATCAGGCGCCGCGTCAGCGGCAGGCCGAGGCCGGTGCCGACGTGGCGGCGGTTGAGGGCGCTGTTCACCTGTCCCCACGGCTCCATCGCCTTGGCCAGCTCGTCCGCCGTCATGCCGACCCCGGTGTCGCGGACCGACAGGCGCACGCCGCCGTCGCCGCCCAGGCCGCCGGCCAGCATCACCGTGCCGCCCACGGGCGTGAACTTCACCGCGTTGGACAGCAGGTTCAGCAGCATCTGCCGCAGCTTGCGCTCGTCGGCGTGGAGCGGGGCGAGGTCGCGCGGCACGGTGACCTCGAGATGCACCCGTGCCCGCGCCGCGCGCTCGTTCACCAGGCGGACGCAGCCGTGGGCGACGCGGGCGGCGTCGACCGGCCCCTCCTGCAGATCCAGCTTGTCGGCCTCCGCCTTCGACAGGTCGAGCAGGTCGTTGATCAGCTCCATCAGGTGGCGGCCGCTCTCGACGATGTCGCCGGCGTACTCGCGGTAGAGGTCGTTGCCGAGCGGCCCCGCCATCTCCTGCTGCAGGATCTCGGCGAAGCCCATGATGGCGTTGAGCGGCGTGCGGATCTCGTGGCTCATGTTGGCGAGGAAGGCGGTCTTGGCGCGGTTGGCCGCTTCCGCGGCGGCGCGCGCCTCCTCGACCTGGCGGGCCCGCAGGTCGGCCTGCTCCACCGACGACGCCATCAGGTCCATGGCCGAGGCGACGCCGCGGTAGCGCCCGCCCTCGGTGACGACGAAGCCGGCGGCCAGCGCCTCGGGCTTGGCGGCGATCCGCTGGCCGACCTCGCCCAGGGTCAACGCCGCCTCCACCGCCAGCGGCTCCGCATCCATCAGCAGGCGCACTGGCCGGCGGGCGTAGAGGTCGCGCATCAGCGGCTTGGCGAAGGTCGTGAGCAGCTCCGCCCGGTCGACCAGCCCGACCACGCGCCCGTCCTCGACCACGGCGATGGCGTGCAGAGAGGGCGACGCCACGAAGCGCTCGAACACGGCTTGGCCCGGCGTCTCGGGGGCGACCGGCGCTTCCGGCCGGGCCAGGCGGGCGGCGGTGAAGGCGGCGTCCTCGTCGAAGGGCGCCGCCGCGCTCGCGCCGCCGGCCGTGCCGGCACTCGGGGAATCGAGAACGTCCACCGCTGAGTCCCGCGTCGTGCCTGGGGATCGGAACCGGCCGGTCATGACGGGACAGTAGCACCGGATTGTGACGGATTCGCTGTTGCGGCGGCTAGAGCAAGATCGCTTTTGGCCGGTCCGGCCAAAAGCGTGAATCTTGCTCTGAACATTTGAATTTAGAGCGGGATCACTCCAGACAATTCCACCTGGAGTGATCCCGCTCCAGCGGCTACTCCTCCGCCGCGACCTGCACGTCGACGGTCATGCCGAGATAGCTGTTCGACGGGCCGATCCAGGAGCCCGACAGCGGCACCGCCTGGGTGGGGTCGCGGGTCACCGCCACGCGGATCAGGTTCTGGCCGCCGACGATGCCGTTGGTGGGATCGAACTCGACCCATCCGGCGCCGGGCAGGTAGACCTGCACCCAGGCGTGCGTCGCCCCGCCGCCGACCATCGCGCTGCCGTCGTCGCGCGCCGGGTCGTAGAGGTAGCCGGAGACGAAGCGCGCGGCGAAGCCCAGGCTGCGCACGCCCTCCATCATCAGCAGCGCGAAGTCGCGGCAGCTGCCGCTGCGGCTGGTGAGCGTGGTCACGGGGTCCTGCGTGCCTTCCTCGTCGCGGGCCGCGTAGGTGAAAGTCTCCTTGATGGCGCCGGTCATCCGGGTCAGCAGGTCGAGCGTCTCCGGCACGCCGTCCTCGGCCTGCAGGAACTCCTTGGCCCAGGCGTCGACGAGGTGCTCGGGGTCGGGGTAGTGGCGCTCCATGGTGCGGCCGAGATCCGGTACCTCTTCGGCCGAGTAGCTGAAGGGGTAGGTGCGGGCGTACTCCTCCACCGGGAAGTCGGGCACCTCGGGGGTGAAGGGCTCCAGGCGGATGCGGCTTTCGATTCGCAGCTCCGCCGCCTCCTCGGTGAAGCGGGCGATGGCGATGGAGTTGCCGAACACGTCGTGCATCCACCGCACCTCGGCCGGCGGGCTCATCACCAGCAGGGTTTCCAGGAGGCGCAGGTCGTGGCTGTCGCGGGGGCGGAACATCAGCCGATGATCGCCGAACCGGACCGGCTGGCTGTAGCGGTAGGTGGTGGTGTGGCGGACGGAGAGGACGGTCATCGTCTTGGCTCTCGGCTGCGGGATGGGGGCGGCCACCCCATGCGGGCGGCGGCGACGCAACGCGGATGTTTGAGAATGGTTCCGTCCGCTCTATCTTTACCTGGGGACTCGGCCTTGCCCCGATACGCCTCCGGGCGGCATAAGAATAGGGCCAGGAAGGGTTGGGATCACAGAGCTATGTCCTCGCGCATCGAAGATATCTGCGCCCACAAGGGATTGAAGATGACCGACCAGCGCCGCGTGATCTCGCGCGTGCTGTCGGAATCGACCGATCATCCGGACGTCGAGGAGGTGCACCGCCGCGCCGTCGCGCTCGATCCGCGGATCTCCATCGCCACCGTCTACCGCACCATGCGCCTGTTCGAGGACGCCCAGGTCATCGAGCGACTCGATTTCGGCGACGGACGTGCCCGTTACGAGGAGAAGAAGGACGAACACCACGATCACCTCATCAACCTCGAGTCGGGCGAGGTGGTGGAGTTCACCAACGACGAGCTGGAGCGCCTGAAGGAGGCCATCGCCCGCGAGCTGGGCTACCGGCTGGTCGGCCACCGGCTGGAGCTCTACGCCGTGCCGCTGGCGCGCAGCGGCGAAGGAGGGGCGGACTGAGGGACCGCCGGGCCGACGCCGCCGGAGCCGCCGTACGGACGGGCGTCGCGGAGTAGCCAACGGGATTCGTCCGGGCTCTTGCGGGGTGCGCCGCCTGCGGCCCTGGGCGGCGGCGGATGTCGGGTCCAGCTTTAAAAGCGACGGCTTCGATCGCGACGGGACCCGAATGATGGACAACGCACACCGAGACGACCTCGTCCGCCGCCTCGACGGACTGGAGGAACGGGTGCGGCGGCTGGAACAGCACACCGCCGCCGTGTTCGAGCAGATCGTGGCCCTGCGCCAGGGGCTGGACGAGGCGCTGCGCGACCTCGTCGACGATGAGGACGCCGAGGAGGGCGGGGCCCCGCTGCCGCAGCCCGGCGTGCGCCACTGAGAGTGGCGGTCCCGCCTTTTTCACCTGCCGCCGCCCGCGGATTCTGCTACACCACCGCCATGGCGACGCACCTTTCCTCCGCCCCTTGCGCACCGCTCCCGTCGGCGACCGCGACGCCGGGCGGCGTCGCCTTCTTCGACTTCGACGGCACCCTGATCCATGGCGACAGCCTGCTGATGTTCGTCGGCGAGGTGATCGGCCGCCGCCGCACCCATCTGGCGCTGGCCGACGCCATCCGCTCCGCCTGCCACCGCCATCTGCGGGGCCGCGGCCCGGGCTGCGACTTCCCCGGCTCGGTCAAGGCGATCCTGCTGAAGCGGACGCTGCGCGGCCTGCCGCTGGCCGACGCCGCCGCCGCCGCCGAGCGGCTGGCCCGCCGCCTGCGCTGGTACCAGCCCTCCGTCGAGGCGCTGGAGGCGCACCGCCGGGCCGGACGCCGGGTCGTCGTGGCGACCGGGGCGCTGGACGTCTACATGCCCGTCCTGCTGCGCGGCGTCGCCGTCGACGACCTGCTGGCGACCGGCATGGAGGTGGCCGACGGGTGCCTCACCGGCAAGCTCAGCACCGGCAACTGCGTGCGCGCCGACAAGGCGACGCGGGTGCGCGCCTGGCTCGCCGCGCACGGTCCCTTCGGCGAGACCTGGGGCTACGGCAACCACCCGAGCGACCGGCCGATGCTGGAACTGCTCGACCGCAAGGTGGTGGTGAAGATCCGCTGAAGCGCGATTTGTCGCACCCGCGACCGCCCCGCCCCGTACCGGCCGGCGCTGTGCTATGCAGCGTCGGCGGACGGACGAACGGAGGGTTGCGGCCGTGTTCAGCATCGACCTGCCGGTCGGCGGCGCCGAATCCGGCGCGTTGCGGGCGGTGGTCGCCGACGACGACCCCGCGCAGCGCGCCCTCCTGGTGCGCCACCTGACCGAACGCGGCTACGCCGTCGCCGAGGCCGCGGACGGCGACCGCGCGCTGGCGCTGATCGGCGAACAGGAGCCGGCGCTGGCGCTGCTGTGCCGGAGCATGGCGCCCTACGACGGCGACCGGGTGGCGGCGGTGGCCCGCATCGTCTGCCCGCACACGCGGATCATCCTCACCGGCGGCCGGGCCGAACCGGCGTGCGACGGCGCCCTGCCCGTCCTGCCGCGGCCGGTCGACCTGGAGCAGCTCGACCGCTGCCTGGCCGAGGCCGGCTAGGCTGGTGCGCCCGGGCCGGCCGAGGTGTGGCCCGATCCGGGCAAACCGGCTTGGGCCGCGACCGTGACCGCGCTGCCGACGGCCAGGCCGAGATCGCGGTCGGCCCGCCCGCGGTTGACGGCGATCTCGGCCAGCCCGCTGGAGTTCTCGTACCACAGCGCCTCGCCCGGGCCGACGTCGGCGAAGGTGCGGCCGCGGCGCACCGCCCGCCCGCCGGCCTCGAGAACCGCCTGCGGCGGCAGGGCGGCGGCGCGCAGGCCGGTCATGGCGTTGCCGTAGACGTCGACGTAGACGATCTCCGCGAGGTCGTCCGGCCAGTCCGGCCGGGCGATCGCCGCCGGGGCGAGGGGAGCGCCGGCCACCGTCTGGCCGAGCGCCAGCCGGGCCGCCACCGGGGCGAACAGGTCGCGGCCATGGAAGCTGGCCGACAGGCGCGCCGGCCGCCAGTCGATGCGCCGGACGCGGACGTCGCCGGCGCGGCGGCGGACCAGTTCGAACAGGCCGTTGTCGGGCCCGACGTAGCGCCGCCCGTCGGCGTCGACGACCAGAGGCCGCCGCTCGCCGCCGACCCCGGGATCGACGACGCAGACGAAGACCGACCCGGCGGGGAATTCCGGGGCGTAGGCGGCCAGCAGATAGGCGGCGCGGCGGGGATCGCAGGCCGGCGCGTCGGCCATCAGGTCGATCACCGGGACGCCCGGCGCGAGCCCGGCCAGAACCGCCTTGACCTGCCCCGTGTAGGGGCCGGCCAGGCCGAAATCCGTGAACAGCACGATCATGGCGCCATGATAGCGGCGCGGGACGGGCCCGTTAAGCCACGGTGCATCGCAATTCGTTGCCCCGAGGAACTTTCCTGTCCGTGGTCGCGGCGGTTCGGATAGGATCGCCCGAGTTCCGGGATGCCAGGGTCGCGCCGCCCATGTCCTCTGCCTTTGTTCGCACACGCGAGCTGCCGATGAAGCTGATTGCGGCGCTGCTGGTCTTGGCCAGCATGGGGCATGCCCTGTTCGACGCGCTGGACGAGTCGCGCTGGGAAGCCCTGTGGGCGGTGACCGGCTCCCTGACGGCGCTTCTGCTGCTGCTGCTGGTGTTCCGCCGCGAGGCGGCGGTGATCGGCAAGGCCCAGGCCAGCGTCACCCTGGCCGAGCACCGGCTCGCCGAGGCCATCGGCACGATCAACGAGGGGTTCGCGCTGTTCGACGGCGACGACCGGCTGGTCGTCTGCAACGAGCCGTTCCGGGCCTTCTACGCGCTGAGCGGGCCGGTCGCGCCGGGCGTCGTCTTCCGCGACCTGCTGCGGGCCGGCGCCGAGCGGGGGCAGTATGCCGACTGCGACCCGGCCGACCACGAGGACTGGATCGCCGAGCGGCTGCGCCACCACCGCATGCCGTCCCGCCCGCTGGAACTGCGCCTGGGCAACGGCCGCTGGGTCAAGGTCAACGAGCGGCGCACCGCCGACGGTGGCTTCGTCGGCATCCACACCGACATCACCGAACTGAAGCGGCGCGAGGACGAGCTGCGCGAGAGCGAGGAGCGCTTCCGCAAGCTGTCCGATGCCGCCACCGACGCCATCCTGGTGCATGAGAACGGCATCGTGCTGGACGCCAACCGGGCCGCCGTGGCCCTGACCGGGCGGCCGCTGGAAGGGCTGATCGGCCTGCCGGTGCTGGCGCTGGTGGTGCCGGAGGACCACGACCTGGTGCGCCGGCGCCTGGCCGAACGCCGGGACGACCGCTTCGAGGTCACCTGCCGCCGCGTCGACGGCGAACGCCGCATCGTCGAGGGCGAGACGCGCCAGACGACCCATCACGGCCGTCCCGTCACCATCGTCTCGGCCCACGACATCACCGTCCACCGCACCGCCGAGGCGCAGCTCCGCTTCGCCAAGGAGCAGGCGGAGCGGGCCAGCCAGGCCAAGTCCGACTTCCTGCGCATGATCAGCCACGAGCTGCGCACGCCGCTGAACGGCGTCCTCGGCACCATCGGGCTGCTGCTGGACGGGCCGCTCGGCGAGGAGCAGCGGCTCTACGCCCAGACGGCGCGGGAATCCGGCGAGGCGCTGCTGACCATCCTCAACGACATCCTCGACCTGTCGAAGATGGAGGCCGGCAAGCTCGTCCTCGAGGCCAACCGCTTCTCGCCGGTGGACGTGGTGGAGAGCGCCGTCGGCCTGCTGGCGGCCCGCGCCGCCGCCAAGGGCATCGCCCTGGTCGCCTGCGTGCCCGGCGGGCTGCCGGCGGCGGTGCGCGGCGATGCCGGCCGGCTCCGTCAGGTCCTGCTGAACCTCGCCGGCAACGCCGTGAAGTTCACCGAGAGGGGGGGCGTCGCGGTCTGCGTCTCGGCGGCGGACGGCCACGGCGACGAATCCTCCGTCGCCCTGCGTTTTGAGGTGACCGACACGGGCATCGGCATTCCCGAGGACGCAAGGCCGACCCTGTTCACCGAGTTCACCCAGGTCGACCCGATGCTGTCGCGCCGCTACGGCGGCACCGGGCTCGGCCTGGCGATCTCCAAGCGGCTGGTGGAGGCGATGGGCGGCAGCATCGGCTTCGACAGCCGGCCCGGCGGCGGCAGCCGCTTCTGGTTCGTCGTTCCCTTCGAGCGCGTGCCCGGCGCCGCCGAAGGGGCGATGCCCCTGGACGGCAGGCGCCTCCTGCTGATCGACGCGCAGCCGGTCAGCCGCCGCACCCTGGCCACCCAGCTCCGCTCCTGGGGCGCCGAGGTGGCGGAAACCGCCGACCTCGCGGCGGCCCAGGAGCGGAGCTGCGCCGCCGCCCCGGACGCCGGCTTCGACACCGCGCTCATCGACGCCAACGCGCTGCCGGCCGGCGACGCCGACCTGGAGGCCCTCGTCCCGGCGCTGCACCGCGCCGGCGTCGGGCGCCTCGTGCTGATGACGCTGGTCGGCCATGCCGTCGAAGGCCGCGGCCGCGACCTTGCGGCGGTGGTCGTGAAGCCGGTGCGCCAGGGCCGCCTGCTGGCCGCGCTCGGCGCCGGCGACGAGCCGGCGCCGCGGCCGGCCGCGCCCGCCGGGCCGGCGGTCGGCGCCGGCGGCGGTCGCATCCTGCTGGCCGAGGACAGCCCGACCAACCAGATGGTCGCCGTCGCCATCCTCAAGGCCGCCGGCCATCAGGTCGACGTCGCCGCCAACGGCCTGGAGGCGGTGGAGGCGGCGCGCACCTTGCCCTACGATCTCGTCCTGATGGACATCGCCATGCCGGAAATGGACGGCCTCGAGGCGGCGCGGGCGTTGCGCGCCCTGCCGCCGCCCGCCGGCGCGCTGCCCATCGTCGCCATGACCGCCGACGCCATGGAAGGCGACCGCGAGCGCTGCCTGGCCGCCGGGATGAACGACCACATCGCCAAGCCCGTCGACCGCCTGCACCTGCTGCAGACGGTGGCCCGCTGGCTCCGCGCCCCGGAACCGGCCGCTCCCACCGCCGCCGCGCGGCCCGCCGGGTCCGCGACGGCCGACCGCGAGGATCCCGCCATGACCGCACCGATCCGCGAACCGGCCACCCCCCCGCCGGAGGATTCCGCTCCGGCCGGCCTCACTCCGGCCGGCCCAGAGGCGGCAGGCCCTGATTTGGCAAACCCTGATTTGGCAAACCCTGATTTGGATGCCGGCGTGCTGGCGCAGCTCGCCGAGGATCTCGATGCGGATCTGGTGGCCGATCTGGTCCGCCAGTTCGTCCAGGAGACCCGCGACCGTGTGCGGCGGATCGCCGGCGCCGAACTCGACGCCGCCACCCTGCAGCGGGAGGCGCACACCCTCAAGAGCACGGCGGGGACCTTCGGAGCCCGCCGGCTGGCGCAACGGGCGCGCGACCTGGAGCAGGCGTGCCGCGAGGGCGACGGCGACGCCATGGCCGCCATGCGCCGCGACGTCGCCGTGCTGGCGCGCGCCGCCGAAGAGGCCTACCGGACGCGCGGCCTGCTCGACCCCGCGGACGACCGGGCGGCGGCCGGAGCTACTCCATCACCAGGATGTTGACGGCGGCATCCTTGCCGTTGTTGCCGCGCGCGACCTCGTACTGCACGCGCTGGCCCTGCAGAAGGCCGCGCAGCCCCGACCGCTGCACCGCGGTGATGTGCACGAACACATCCTTGATGCCGCCTTCCGGCTCGATGAAGCCATAGCCCTTGGTGGTGTTGAACCATTTGACGGTGCCGGTGGCCATTGAGCGAACTCCTTGCTCCGTGGTCGGTGGGCGGGCACGGCCGGGCGCAGGCGCTCGCCGGAAACGCGGCCGGGTGGCGGCCGAACGGCCTGAAACGCGATCGGCCCCGAGCGCATCGGCTGGCGCGCGGCCGCGGCCGGGTGCCGTCGGCCGTGCGGCACCAACGATGACGCGCATCCGAGGCTAAACGTGCGCGTCCCCGGGCGGCAAGAGGGATCGCCGGCCTATGCCCAACGGCGGAGGGCCGCCGCAAAGAAATACGCGGTCCCGGCGAAGGCGTGAGCCCCGCCCGCCGCCAAGGTCCGGCGTCGGAGGATGCGCAGGCGGAACGGCCTTCGCTTGCGGCGTCACATCTTTCCTTCGGCCTGCCAGGCCAGCCGCTTGCGGTAGATGGTCGAGGCGCTGATTTCCAGAAGCGCCGCGGCGCGCGGGATGTTGCCGTCGCAGGTGGCGATGGCCTCCTCGATGGCCTCCTTCTCGACCTCCCACAGCGGCTTGATCGGCCGCGGCGGCGCCGCCGCGGCCGGGGCGGCCGCCGGCGGGGCGGCCGCCACGGCGAGCCCGGGAGCGAGCGGCGGCGGCAGCATGGTCGGCAGGACGGTGTCGCCGTCGTGCAGCACGACGATGTTGCGCACCACGTTCTGCACCTGGCGCACGTTGCCCGGCCAGTGGTAGGTGCGGAAGACGGCCTCGGCCTCGGGCGCGAACCGCACGAACCCCTTGCCCTCCTCCTGGGCGTACTCCAGCAGCAGATGGCGGGCGATCGCCACCACGTCGTCCTCGCGCTCGCGCAGGGGCGGCAGGTGGATGGGGATGACGTGGAGGCGGTAGTAGAGGTCCTCGCGGAAGCGCCCCTCCTCGACCTCGTGCAGCGGGTCGCGGTTGGTGGCGCAGATGATGCGCAGGTCGACCTTCTCCAGCCGGGTGCCGCCCACCGGCATGTAGGTGCCGGTCTGGATGAAGCGCAGCAGCTTGGTCTGCAGGTTGGCTTCCAGCTCGCAGATCTCGTCCAGGAACAGCGTGCCGCCGTCGGCCCGCGCCGCCGCCCCCTCGCGGTCGGAGACGGCGCCCGTGAAGGACCCCTTCACGTGGCCGAAGATCTCGCTCTCCATCAGGTCCTTCGGGATGGCGCCGCAGTTGATGGCGACGAAGGGCCGGTCGCGCCGCGGGCTCTGGCGATGGATCGCCTCGGCGCAGACCTCCTTGCCGGTGCCGGACTCGCCGGTGATGAACACCGTCGCCTTGGACGAGGCGGCGCTGTCGATGATGCGGTAGACCGCCTGCATCGACAGGGAGGAGCCGATGAAGCCGTGGAAGCGCGCGCGCGCCAGGTCGGCCTGCCAGGTGTCGACGATCTGCGACAGGCGCAGCCGCTCCATGGCGTTGCGCACGGTGATGGTCAGCCGGTCGGCGGAGAAGGGCTTGACCAGGAAATCGTAGGCGCCGTGCCGCATCGCCTCGACGGCGACGTTGACCGAGCCGTGCGCGGTGATGATGACGACGGCGCACGGCAGCCCTTGCGCCTCGACGCGCTTCAGCACCTCCATCCCGTGCATGTCGGGGAGCTGGAGGTCGAGCAGCACGATGCGCGGCTTGCCGTCGGCCAGCGCCTCCAGGGCCGCGGCACCGGTCTCCACGGCGACGACGCGATAGTCGTCCTTCTTCAGATACTCGGCATAGACGCGCGCCAGCGACGGGGTGTCTTCGACGAGCAGAACGGTGGCGGTGGTGTCCATGGCATCCCGGCGGGAATGGGGCGGGTCGTCGGCAAAAGGGCCAAATCCCATCCTTATGTCGAATAGGGCATGGGACTGGTGAAGGAATCACTAAGCCGGGGGGTTCAGGATGTCCGGCACCGGTCGGAATATGCCCGTCTGCCTGTAAGATCGTTTCGCGCTGGCGGGTTTGCCAGTCCGCCGGCACGCGATCGGCGCTTGTCCAAATCGCCGTGATGGAATATCTGAATTCTACAAACCGATTCGTAAATCCAAGGTCGAGGTGCGGTTGTGAGCGGTCCCCAGGCCCCGGCGGTGCCGTCGTCGTTGCAGGGACGGCGCATCCTGCTTGTGATCGCCGGCGGCATCGCGGCGTACAAGTGCCTCGACCTCATCCGCCGCCTGCGCGAGCGCGGCGCCGCGGTGCGCGCCGTCCTGACCCGCGGCGGCGCGCAGTTCGTCACGCCGCTGTCGGTGCAGGCGCTGACCGAGGACACGGTGTACCAGGACCTGTGGTCGCTCACCGACGAGTCGCAGATGGGGCACATCCGCCTGTCGCGCGAGGCCGACCTGGTGGTGGTGGCGCCGGCCACCGCCGACCTGCTCGCCCGCATGGCCGCGGGGATGGCCGACGACCTCGCCGCCACGGTGCTGCTGGCGACCGACAAGCCGGTGCTGGTGGTCCCGGCGATGAACGTGCGGATGTGGCTGCACCCGGCCACCCAGGCCAACATGGCGCTGCTGGAGCGGCGCGGCGTGCGCCGCGTCGGCCCCAACGTCGGGCCGATGGCCTGCAACGAGCACGGCCCGGGCCGCATGGCCGAGCCGATGGAGATCGTCGAGGCGGTCGCCGCCCACTTCGCCGGAGCGCCGGCCGGCTCCGGCGCGGCGCCGCCGCTCGCCGGCCGGCACGCCCTCGTCACCTCGGGGCCGACCCACGAGCCGATCGACCCCGTGCGCTACATCGCCAACCGCTCCTCGGGCAAGCAGGGGCACGCCATCGCCGCGGCGCTCGCCGCGCTGGGCGCCCGGGTCACCTTGGTGAGCGGCCCGACGCGCGAGCCCGACCCGGCGGGCTGCACCGTCGTCGCCGTCGAGACGGCGCGCCAGATGCTGGAGGCCTGCCTCGGCGCGCTGCCCGCCGACATCGCCGTGTGCGCCGCCGCCGTCGCCGACTGGCGGGTGAAGGACGCGGCGGGTCAGAAGCTGAAGAAGGACGCCGGCGGCCCGCCGCGCCTGGAGCTCGCCGAGAACCCGGACATCCTCGCCACCCTGGCCGGGCAGGCGGCGGCGCAGCGCCCCCGCCTGGTGGTCGGCTTCGCGGCGGAGACGCAGGACGTGGTCGAGCACGCGCTGGCCAAGCGGGCGCGCAAGGGGTGCGACTGGATCGTCGCCAACGACGTGTCGCCCGACACCGGCACCTTCGGCGGCGCCGAGAACACCGTCCACCTGATCCGCGGCGACGCCGTGGAGCACTGGCCGACCATGGGCAAGGACGCGGTCGCCGCGCGCCTCGCCGCCGCCATCGCCGCGCAGCTGGAGAGAGAGGTTCCGTGACCAGCCCCCGCGTCCACGTTCCCGTCGTGCGTCTGCCGCACGCCGACGGCCTGGACCTGCCCGCCTACGCCACCGCCCACGCCGCCGGCCTCGACCTGCTCGCCGCGGTGGCGGCGCCGCTGGAGCTCCCGCCGGGCGGCCGCGCCCTGGTGCCGACGGGCATCGCCGTCGCCCTGCCGGACGGCCACGAGGCGCAGGTGCGCCCGCGCTCCGGCCTGGCGCTCAAGCACGGGGTGACCGTGCTCAACAGCCCCGGCACCATCGACGCCGACTACCGCGGCGAGGTCGGGGTCATCCTGATCAACCACGGCGACCGGCCGTTCGTGGTGGAGCGCGGCCAGCGCATCGCCCAGCTGGTGGTCGCCCGCTACGACCGGATCGCCTGGGACGAGACGGCCGCCCTTCCCGACAGCGCGCGCGGGACCGGCGGCTTCGGCTCGACCGGACAGTTCAGCCAGGACGCCCCGTGATGTTGCGCATTTCCAAGAAGCTGATGTTCGCCATCGAGGCGGTGCTCGACATCGCCTACAACGCCGGCACCGAGCCGGTGCAGTCCGGCGAGATCACCCGCCGCCAGGGCATTCCCAAGCGCTACCTGGAGCAGGTGCTGCAGCAGCTCGTGCGCGACGGCGTGCTGGCCGGGGTGCGCGGCCCGCGCGGCGGCTACCGCTTGGCCCGCGAGCGCCGGCGCATCACGGTGGGCGAGATCGTCCGCATCGTCCGCGCCATGGAGACCGCCAGCGACCCCATCGAGGATCCCGCCGGCTCCATCCTCGGCCACAAGGTGGTGCGGCCCCTGTGGGCCGAGCTGCAGGACGACTGCATGCGCCGCCTCGATTCCGTCACCATCGAGGACCTCTGCATGCGCGCCCGCACCGCCGGGGTGGAGAGCGAGACCGAGGACCGCATCGACTTTAGCATTTGAAACCCGGCGGCCGCGGAGTACTCTCGCTGCCAAGGTGTGAAACACGGGCATTTCACGAACGATAGGGGGAGAATCATGGCCGGCCCAGACTCCAAAGGTTCCGAGTTCCGCGGCAAGGTCTACGACAGCATCCTCGACACCATCGGGGCGACGCCGCTGGTGCGCGTCCGCCGCCTCGCCGAGGACGCCGGGGTGGCCGCCGACGTCGTCGGCAAGTGCGAGTTCTTCAACCCGCTGGCCAGCGTCAAGGACCGCATCGGCAGCGCCATGATCGAGGCGGCCGAGCGCGACGGCCGCATCACCCCGGGCAAGACGACCCTGGTCGAGCCGACCTCGGGCAACACCGGCATCGCGCTGGCCTTCGTCGCCGCCGCCAGGGGCTACCGGCTGATCCTGACCATGCCCGAGAGCATGTCGATCGAGCGCCGCAAGATGCTGAAGCTGCTGGGCGCCGAGCTGGAGCTGACGCCGGCCGCCGAGGGCATGAAGGGCGCCATCCGCAAGGCGGAGGAGCTGCTGGCGTCGCTGCCCGACGCCTTCATGCCGCAGCAGTTCAAGAACCCCGCCAACCCCGAGATCCACCGCCGCACGACCGCCGAGGAGATCTGGCGCGACACCGACGGCAAGGTCGACATCCTGATCTCCGGCGTCGGCACCGGCGGCACCCTGACCGGCGTCGCCAGCGTGCTGAAGGAGCGCAAGCCCGGCTTCCAGGCGGTCGCGGTGGAGCCCGAGGACAGCCCGGTCCTGTCCGGCGGCATGCCCGGCCCGCACAAGATCCAGGGGATCGGCGCCGGCTTCGTGCCGGACATCCTGGACACCGGGCTGATCGATGAGGTGGTGCGCATCTCCAACCAGCGGGCCTTCGAGACGGCGCGCAAGGTGGCCCGTCTGGAGGGGCTGCCGGTCGGCATCTCGTCGGGTGCGGCGCTGGCGGCGGCCCTGGAGGTCGGCGGCCGGCCGGAGAACGCCGGCAAGCTGATCGTCGCCATCCTGCCGTCCTTCGCCGAACGCTACCTGTCGACCGCCCTGTTCGAGGGGCTGGAGTAAGCCGCCCGGCGCCGATGGTTCCGCCCGCCGGGCGGAACCATCGGCGCCGGCCCCGGGCCGGCCCCGCCCTCCGGCCTGCTTCACAATGACGCACGCCGTCGGGGCCCGGGTTCCGCGGACGGGCGCCGGAACTTCTGACCGAGATCAAGGCAAAGCCCCTCGCCGTCGGGCATGTCTGAGCTTATATGGACCGGAAGATCCGCTTAAGACGGCGCGCACCATGCATCGATTCGCCAATCCAGCCCGCTTCCTCCGTCTCGCCTCCGCGATCCAGCCCTGGGCGGCGGGGACGGCGGTCGTGTTCCTGGCGGCGGGTCTGTACCTCGGCCTGTTCGATTCGCCCCCCGACTACCAGCAGGGGGAGACGGTGCGGATCATGTACGTCCACGTGCCGGCCGCCTGGATGGCCCTGTTCATCTATGTGAACATGGCGGCGGCGGCGGCGGTGGCGCTGGTCTGGAAGCATCCGCTGGCCGATCTCTTCGCCAAGGCGGCCGCCCCCGTCGGCGCCGGCTTCACCGCGGTCTGCCTGATCACCGGCTCGCTGTGGGGGGCGCCCATGTGGGGCACCTGGTGGGTGTGGGACGCCCGCCTCACCAGCATGCTGATCCTGTTCTTCCTCTACCTCGGCTACATGGCGCTGGTGAACGCCTTCGACGATCCCGAGCGGGGGCTCAAGGCGGGCAACGTGCTGCTGCTGGTCGGGGTGGTCAACGTCCCGATCATCAAGTTCTCCGTCGACTGGTGGAACACCCTGCACCAGCCGGCCAGCGTGATCCGCATGGGCGGGCCGACCATCGACGCCGCCATGCTGGTGCCGCTGGCGGTGATGGCGCTGGGATTCACCGCCTATTTCGTCAGCGTCGTGCTGCTGCGCCTGAAGTCGGAGATCCTGGCGCGCAAAATACAGACGCTGCGGCTGAGCGAGGCGCAGGGCTGACGGCGCTGATTTTTTGCAGTGCAAAATTAGCGAAATGCCTTGAAACCGCCACACCGTTGCTGTTCGTTTGTGCACAGTCCAGGAAACGGCCCGTCGAGCGCCATGACCGAATTCTTCGATATGGGCGGATACGCCGCCTACGTCTGGCCGTCCTACGGAGTGACGGCGCTGGTGCTGATCGGGCTTCTGGCCGCCTCGCTGAAGGGACTGCGCGGGCGCGAGGCGACGCTGAAAGCGTTGGAGGGCAGCCGGCCGCCGCGCCGCCGCGCCCGTCGCGAGGCCGCCACCAAGGCCGCCGTGCACCGGACGGCGGCGGAGATGGGTGAAGGATGACCAGGAAGAAACGGCGTCTCTACATGCTGGGCCTCGCGCTGCTGGGGCTGGGCACCGCCACGGCGCTGGCGCTCACCGCGTTCGAGGACAACCTCGTCTTCTTCTTCAGCCCGTCCGACCTGCAGGCCAAGGCCGCCGAGGTGGACGGCCGCAGCTTCCGTCTCGGCGGGCTGGTGGAGGACGGCAGCGTCAAGCGCCTGCCCGACGGCGTCACCACCGACTTCCGGGTGACCGATGGCGTCGCCGGCGTGCTGGTCACCTACCGCGGCCAGCTGCCCGACCTGTTCCGCGAGGGCCAGGGCGTGGTGGCCGAGGGCAAGCTGCGCCCCGACGGCGTGTTCATCGCCCGCGAGGTGCTGGCCAAGCACGACGAGAACTACATGCCGCCCGAAGTGGCCGACGCGCTGAAGCGCGCCGAGCATTTCAAGGACACCGCCAAGACGCTGGCGAAGGAGTGACGGTCCGGTGATTCCCGAACTTGGCCATTACGCGCTGGTGCTGGCGCTGTTCGTGGCGCTGGTCCAGGCCAGCCTGCCGCTGGCGGGGGCCGCCACCGGCAACGCCGCCTGGATGGCGGTGGCCCGGCCGGCGGCGCTGGCGCAGGTGCTGCTGATCGCCGTCGCCTATCTGGCGCTGACCTGGGCCTACGTGGTGTCCGACTTCAGCGTGCAGAACGTGGTCCAGAACAGCCACTCGCTGAAGCCGATGCTCTACAAGCTGTCGGGCGTGTGGGGCAACCACGAGGGGTCGATGATCCTGTGGGTCGCCATGCTGGCGCTGTTCGGCGCCGCGGTCGCCCTGTTCGGGAGCAACCTGCCGCCGACCCTGAAGGCGCGGGTGCTCGCCGTCCAGGCGATGATCGGCGTCGGCTTCTACCTCTTCATCCTCATCACCTCGAACCCCTTCGTGCGCGTCATCCCGGCGCCGCTGGAGGGCAACGACCTCAACCCGCTGCTGCAGGACCCCGGCCTCGCCTTCCACCCGCCCTTCCTCTATCTCGGCTACGTCGGCTTCTCCATGGCCTTCTCCTTCGCCGCGGCGGCGCTGATCGAGGGGCGGGTCGACCCGGCCTGGGCGCGCTGGGTGCGGCCGTGGACCCTGGTGGCCTGGTCGTCGCTGACGCTCGGCATCGCCATGGGCTCCTGGTGGGCCTACTACGAGCTGGGCTGGGGCGGCTGGTGGTACTGGGACCCGGTGGAGAACGCCTCCTTCATGCCGTGGCTGGCCGGCACGGCGCTGCTGCACTCCGCCATCGTCGTGGAGAAGCGCGACGCGCTGAAGACCTGGACCATCCTGCTGGCGATCGTCACCTTCTCGCTGTCGCTGATGGGCACCTTCCTGGTGCGCTCGGGCATCCTCACCTCGGTGCACGCCTTCGCGGTCGATCCGGAGCGCGGCGTCTTCATCCTGTTCCTGCTGCTGATCGCCACCGGCGGCTCGCTGGCCCTCTACGCCTGGCGGGCCCCTGCCCTGAAGGCCGGCGGCGTGTTCGCCCCGGTCAGCCGCGAAGGGGCGCTGGTGCTGAACAACCTGCTGCTCTCCACGGCCACCGCGACGGTGTTCATCGGCACGCTCTACCCGCTGTTCCTGGACGTCCTGGAGCTCGGCAAGGTGTCGGTCGGCCCGCCCTTCTACGAGGCGACCTTCGTGCCGCTGATGATCCCCGTGGTGGCGGTCATGGTGGTGGGCCCGCTGCTCTCGTGGAAGCGCGGCGACCTGCCGGGCGCGCTGAAGCGGCTGTGGAGTGCGGCCGCCGCCACCGTGGCGGTGGTGCTGGTCACGGTGTGGGCCTATGGCGGCCCGGTCATGGCGCTGGTCGGCATGGGGCTGGCCGCCTGGGCCTTCTTCGGCGCGCTCGCCGAGATGGCCGAGCGCGTCCGCCTGTTCCGCATCCCGCTGAAGGACAGCCTGGCCCGCGCCGCCGGCCTGCCGCGCGGCGCCTGGGGCACCACCATCGCCCACGCCTCGCTCGGCATCGCCATCGTCGGCATGGTCGGCACCTCGGCGTGGCAGAGCGAGCACATCCAGGCCATGCGGGTGGGCGACCGCGCCGAGATCGCCGGCTATGCCGTGACCTTCGACGGCGTCGACCAGGGCCTGGTCGAGAACTACCGCACCGACATCGGCCGCTTCACCGTGCGCCGCGGCGGCGACGTCGTCGCCGTGCTGACGCCGGAACGGCGCTTCTACGCGTCGCAGCAGATGACGACGACCGAGGCGGCGATCCACACCAACTGGCTGGCCGACGTCTACGTGGCGCTGGGCGACCCCAACGAGGCCGGGCAGTGGACGGTGCGCCTCTACCACCACCCCTTCGTGCCGTGGATCTGGCTGGGCTGCGTCGGCCTGGTGGTCGGCGGCCTGGTGTCCCTGAGCGACCGGCGCCTGCGCATCGGCGCGCCGGAGCGCCGCCGCGCGGCCAAGCCGACCGCCGCCGCGCACGCGGCCGAATGAGGATCAGCGAACGACCATGCGCCGCCTTCTCTTCCTCCTGCCGCTGCTGCTGCTCGTCGGCATCGGCGTCGCCTTCTTCGTCGGCTTCAAGCGGGACCCGCGGGAGATCCCCTCGGTCCTGATCGACAAGCCGGTGCCGGCCTTCCAGCTTCCCGGCCTGCCCGGCCGCGACAAGGAGGGGGCGGGCGGGCTCGCCAGCGGCGACCTGCGGGGCGACGTGACGCTGGTCAACGTCTTCGCCTCCTGGTGCGTGCCCTGCAAGCAGGAGCACCCCATCGTCACCCGCCTGTCGCGGGAGCTGAAGATCCCGGTGCACGGCATCAACTACAAGGACAAGACCGAGGACGCGCAGGCCTGGCTCGCCCGCAACGGCGATCCCTACGCCCGCGTCGGCGCCGACCTCGAGGGCCGGGTGGCCATCGACTGGGGCGTCTACGGCGTGCCCGAGACCTTCGTCGTCGACCGCCAGGGGCGCATCCGCTACAAGCACACCGGCCCCCTGACGCCCGAGGCGGTGGAGACCACCATCCTCCCCCTGGTCGAGACGCTGAGGAAGGGATGAGGGCGCGCGCCACCTCCCGGCGGCCGGGCGCGGCGCTCCTGGTCGCCGCCCTCCTGGTCACCGCCCTCCTGGGGCTGGCGCCGCTGGCGCTGGCCGTCCAGCCCGACGAGATGCTGGCCGATCCCGCCCTCGAGGCGCGGGCGCGGGAGCTCTCCAAGGAACTGCGCTGCCTGGTCTGCCAGAACCAGTCGATCGACGACTCCAACGCGCCGCTGGCCCACGACCTCCGGGTGGTGGTGCGCGAGCGCCTGACCGCCGGCGACAGCAACGCCGAGGTGCTGGACTACGTCACCGACCGCTACGGCGACTACGTGCTGCTGCGGCCGCCGTTCAAGGGCACCACCTTGCTGCTGTGGGGCGGCCCCTTCGCGCTGCTCGCCGTCGGCGCCGCGGCGGTGGCCGTCTACCTGCGCCGCCGTCAGGCGCCGGGCGGCGGCGACACGGCACCGCTCAGCGAGGACGAGCGCCGGCGCCTCGACGCGCTTCTCAAGGACGGGCCCTGATGCTGTTCTGGATCGTCGCCGCGGCCATGACCGCCGGCGTTGTGCTGCTGATCGTTCCGCCGCTCCTGAAGCCGCGCCCCGTCGCCGGCCCCCGCGCCGCCTACGACCTGGAGGTCTACCGCGACCAGCTCGCCGAGCTGGAGCGCGAACGGGCGCGCGGCCTGATCAGCGATGCCCAGGCGGCCGCCGCGAAGGCCGAGATCGGCCGCCGCATGCTGGCCGTCGCCGGGGAGGGCAAGGGAGCCCCGGCGGCGCCGGCGGCGGTGCCGGCCCGCTCCAAGGTCCTGGCCGTCCTGCTCGCCGTGCTGATCCCGCTGGGGGCGCTGGCGGTCTATCTGCCGCTCGGGCACCCCGACGTGCCGGCCATGCCGCTGGCCTCGCGCGACCTTCAGCGGGAGCAGGGCGGCCCGCCGCCGCAGGTGCTGGCGGCCATCGACAAGCTGAAGGAGCACCTCGCCGCCAACCCCGACGACCGCGCGGGCTGGGACCTGCTCGGCCGCACCTACGCCAAGATGGGCCGCTACGCCGACGCCGCGCAGGCGCTCGGCCGCGCCGCGGCGCTGGCGCCCGGCGACCTCGACCTCAAGGCGGCCTGGGCGGAGGCGCTGACCAACGCCAACGGCGGCATCGTGCCGGAGCCGGCGCAGGAGGCGTTCGCCGCCGTCGCCGCCGCCGATCCGAAGGAGCCGCGCGCCCGCTTCTATCTCGCGCTCGCCCGCTTCCAGGCCGGCGACGTGCCGGGCGCCCTGCAGCGCTGGCAGGCGCTGGCGGCGGACACGCCGGCCGACGCGCCGTGGCTGCCCGCCATCCAGGCGCAGATCCGCCAGGCCGCCGGACGGCTCGGCCTCGACGCGGACGCCGCCGTGCCGCAGCCGGCGCCGCCGGCCGCCCCGCAGACCGTCGACGGCGCCGTCGACGACCCGCAGATCCGCGGCATGGTCCAGTCGCTGGCCGACCGGCTGCGCGACGACCCCTCGGACGTGGCGGGGTGGAAGCGCCTGGCCCGCTCCTACTCGGTGCTGGGCGAGCACGACAAGGCGGTCGAGGCCGGCAAGCAGGCGGTCGAGCGTGCCCCCGGCGACGCCGAGGCGCTGCTGGCCTACGCCGACGCCCTGCTGGCCCGCGCGCCCCAGGGCGAGAACGGCGGGATGCCGGCCGAGGCCGCCGCGGTGCTGCGCCAGGTGCTGCAGATCGCCCCGGACAACGCCGACGCCCTGTGGCTGCTCGGCCTCGACGCCGCCATGAGCGGCCGCAAGGACGAGGCGTCGGAGCTGTGGAACCGCCTGCTGGCGTCGATGGACCCCAAGGACCCCAACCGCGATATCCTGCGCCAGCGCATCGACGCGCTGAAGCAGGGGGGCTGAGGCGGTTCCGGAACAGGCGGCTGAATAAGGTCCCCCTCCCGGCCCCCCGCTTCGCTCTCGCGCAGACCGGCGGTCCGCCGAGAGCGGGGGAGGGCTGGCCGGCGAGAGGTCCTTCGGGATCCGTTCTGTGCCGCTCACAATGACAGAGCGGCGTCCTTCTCGGCAACCACGCGCTCCATCGCCGCGCGCTCGGCGGCCGACAGGCGCTGGCTGGCGCTCTTGAGCTGGCCGCAGGCGGCCATGATGTCCTCGCCGCGCGGCGTGCGCACCGGGCTGGCGTAGCCGGCGGCGTTGACGATGTCGCCGAACACCTGGATCGCCCGCTCGGTGGAGCGCTCGTAGGGCGCGCCCGGCCAGGGATTGAAGGGGATCAGGTTGATCTTCGCCGGAACGCCCTCCAGCAGCCGGACCAGGGCGCGGGCGTCGGCCGGGCTGTCGTTGATGCCCTTCAGCATGACGTACTCGAAGGTGATGCGCCGCGCGTTGGACAGGCCGGGGTACTCGCGGCAGGCCTTCATCAGCTCGGCCAGCGGGTATTTCCGGTTGATCGGCATGATGAGGTCGCGCAGCTCGTCGGTCACCGCGTGCAGGCTGACCGCGAGGTTGACGTTCAGCTCCTCGCCGCAGCGCTTCATCGCCGGGACGACCCCCGACGTCGACAGGGTGATGCGCCGCTTGGAGATGGCGATGCCGTCGCCGTCCATGACGATCTTCAGGGCCTGGGCCACGTTCTCGTAGTTGAACAGCGGCTCGCCCATGCCCATCATGACGATGTTCGAGATCATCCGCCCGTCGGGCGGGGCCGGCCATTCGCCGAGCGCGTCGCGGGCCAGCATCACCTGGGCGACGATCTCCGCCGCCGTCAGGTTGCGCACCAGGCGCTGGGTGCCGGTGTGGCAGAAGCGGCAGGTCAGGGTGCAGCCGACCTGGGAGGAGACGCACAGCGTGCCGCGGTCCTCCTCGGGGATGTGGACGCTCTCCACCTCCTGGCCGTCGGGCATGCGCAGCAGCCACTTGCGCGTCCCGTCCGTCGAGGACAGGTCGCGCACCACCGTCGGGCGCAGCACCGCGTAGGCCTCGGCGAGACGGTCGCGCACCGGCTTGGCGAGCGTGGTCATCGCCGCGAAGTCGGTGGAGCCGCGGTGATAGATCCAGTGCCAGAGCTGGCGGGCGCGGAACTTCTCCAGGCCGAAGGCGACCATCTCGGCCTCCAGCTCCGGGCGGGAGAGACCGACGAGGTTCTTGCGGCCGGCCGTGTCGGCGGCCGGCAGAGGGGCGGCCGGCGGCGGGGCGGGCACGACGGAGGGGGCAGCGAGGGGGAGCGCGTTCATGGCCCACATACTTAGGCCGCGCCCCCGCCGCTGTCAAAAGGCAGCGATGTGAAAAACCGACGACCGCGCCGCGGACGTCAGCGCTTCACGTTGCAGGCGCCGGCCAACGCCTCGTAGGCGTCGGACACGCCCATCAGGCTGTAGGTGTCGGTGGTGTTGGTGCCGCGCGACGACTGGCCCTTGACGACCATGGAGCGGCCCGCCCGCATCGCCTCGACGATCGCGCGGTCGGTCTGGCTGTCGCGGGCCCAGGCGGTCTCGCCGTCGGTGAACAGGGCGAAGTCCTTGCCGTCGATCTGGATCGTCGCCTCGCTGTTCGCCTTGAACGGATAGCCGACGATGATGCTCACGACGTCGTAGGTGTTCTCGGCGGGGCGATGGGTGACCAGCGCGTAGATGTCGCCGCGCCTGGCGCGCGCCGGCTCCTTCTTCTTCGGCTGGCTCGACATGTAGCAGACGGTCTGGCCGTTTTCGTCGAACGAGAAGGCGTTCCAGTCGCGAAAGCTGCCCAGGTACTTGGGCTCGGCCGCCGACGCCACGTGGGGCAGGACGGCCGCGGCCAGCGCCAGAACGGCGGAGACGGCGGCGCCACGAACGGTGCGGGTTTGCGGCATCGTTGTGCAACTGCGAAGTGGTTTCGGGTGCGGGAGACGTTATCCCAATTCGGATGAGGATTGAACCCAAAACGGGCAATACCGTGGCGGCGGTGCCGCACTTTCATGCCGCGGCCGTGATCCATTGCCCGGTGTTCGTCGTAAAAGCCCCCATGATGCGATGCTGCCCGGCCATCGAGACCACGTCCGCCGCGTGGTCCTGCCTCTTTTCATGGACCGCCCGCCACGAGCGACTTGTGCGGCGGCCTGGCTTCGCCTTCAATGCGGCCATGCAGGACCTTCCTTCCACGGCGGCCGAGGCGACCCCCTCGCTCGACGATCTGCTGCTGGCCGTCGGCCGTGAGCGCGACCGCGCCGCCTTCGCCGCCCTGTTCACGCAGGTCGCGCCGCGGCTGAAGGCGTACCTGCGCCGCCAGGGCAGCGATCCCCAGCAGGCGGAGGAGCTGGTGCAGGACGTCATGCTGCTGGTGTGGCGCCGCGCCGAGCTGTTCGATCCGGTGCGCGCCTCGGCGGCCACCTGGATCTTCACCGTCGCCCGCAACCGCCGCGTCGACCTGCGCCGCCGCGAGTCGCGGCCGGAGGTCGACCCCGCGGACCCCGCGCTGGTCCCCGATCCGGCGGAGCCCGCCGATCGCCGCCTGGAGGCGGCGCAGAGCGCCGGCCGGCTGCGCGCCGCGCTCGACGACCTGCCGCCGGAACAGGCGGAGCTGCTGCGCCTGGCCTATTTCGAGGACAAGCCGCACAGCGCCATCTCCGTCGAGCGGGGCATCCCGCTGGGCACCGTGAAATCGCGACTGCGCTTGGCCCTGGAGCGGCTGCGCAAGGTCTTGAGGGAGCCGTCATGAGCCTGCCGACCCACCATCCCGGCGACGCGCTGCTGCTGGACTACGCCAGCGGCGGCCTGGGCGAGGGACCGGCGCTGGTCGTGGCGTCCCACATGACGCTGTGCCCGAACTGCCGCGCCGCGGTGGTCGATCTGGAGGCGGTGGGCGGCGCCATGCTCGACGGCATCGAGCCGGAGCCGCTGTCGCCCGACTGCCTGGAGCGCACGCTGGCCCGGCTCGACGACGACGGGCCGGCGCCGCTGCGCCCCGTCGGCGACATCGTGCGCCTGCCGCCGGCCGGGCGCGCCGGCGGGCCGCTGTTGCCGGAGCCGCTGCGCTCCTACCTCGGTGGCTGCGTCGAGTCGCTGGCCTGGCGGACCAAGGTGCCGGGCATCCGCGTCGCCGACATCCCCCTCGCCAGCGGCAGCGCCCAGCTCGTCCGCATCGCTCCGGGCGCCGCCGTGCCGCGGCACAGCCACGACGGCATGGAGCTGTCGATGGTGCTGGACGGCGGCTTCACCGACCACTATGGCCATTTCCTGCGCGGCGACGTCGCGGTCGGCGACGAGAACGTCGACCACCGGCCGCGCGCCGACGCCGAGGGCTGCCTGTGCCTGTCGGTGACGGTGGGCTCCCTGCGTCTGACCGGGCCGTTCGGGCGGCTGCTGAATCCCTTCCTGCGCCTGTGACGGCGGCGCCGGCGCCGCGCCCCTACGCCGCGCCGCCGCGCAGGGCCTTGCGCCGGGCGGCGCGGTTGCGGATCTTCTGCGGCCCGTGGACATGCGTCGGCGCCGCCTCTGTGGGGCCGCCCGTACGCACCGGACGCTCGGCGAAGCGGCCCAGCGAGATCATCCGGTCGTACATCACCAGCGCCCCGGCGACGCCGACGTTGACGCAGAAGCGGGTCGGGATCTTCACCGTGAAGGCGCAGCGTTCCTGAAGCTCCGGCGACAGGCTGCCGCGCTCCGGCCCCAGCACGTACGCCGCGCGCAGGGGGTGGCGGAAGCTCGGCAACTCGACGGCGTCCTCGGTCAGCTCGACGCCGACCAGGGTGCAGTCCTTCGGCAGCATCAGCGACGGCACGCTGTCGTACACGTACAGCGGCAGGTGTACGTCGGCCCCCGAGGTGTCGACGAACCGCATCTCCCGCAGGTCCGGTTCGGGATCGACGGCGAAGAAGAAGGAGGCCCCGAAGGCGTGGGCGGAGCGGACCAGGTTGCCGACGTTGCCCGGCTTGCTGACGCGCTCGACCCCTATGGCGAAATATCCACGCATGCGCGCACCTTGCACAGGAGCCCCGGCTGGGGCAAGTCTTGCGGCCATGACCCACGATCACACCGACGGCTGCTGCGGCGGCCACCCTCACCACGACGGGCACCATGAGCGGGACCACGCCGGGGCCGCCGGGCACGCGGCGCTCTCCGGACCCGCCGGCGCGCCGATCCTCGTCGAGGTGACCCGCGGCGGCACGGTGGAGTCGCGCCACCGCGGCCACGCCTGCATCGTCGACGCCGGCGGGCGCGTGCTGGCCCGCTGGGGGGACGTCGAGGCGCCGGTGTTCCCGCGCTCCGCCATCAAGTCCCTGCAGGCGGTCCCGCTGCTGGAGAGCGGCGCCTTCGACGCCTTCGGGCTGGGCGAGGAGGAGCTGGCGCTGGCCTGCGCCTCGCACAACGGCGAGCCGGTGCACACCGCGCTGGCGGCGCGCTGGCTGGAACGCATCGGCTGCACCGTCGACGACTGCGAATGCGGCGCCCACCTGCCCTACGACGAGGAGACGGCGCACGCGCTGCTGCGCGACGGCGCCGCGCCGACGGCGCTGCACAACAACTGCTCCGGCAAGCACGCGGGCATGCTGACCACGGCGCGCCACAAGGGCGAGCCGCTGCGCGGCTACGTGCGCTACGACCACCCGGTGCAGCAGCGCATCCTCGGCGTGCTCGAACAGATGACGGGGCAGGACCTGTCGGGGGCGGCGTGGGGCATCGACGGCTGCTCCATCCCCACCGTCGCCGTCCCGCTGGGGGCGATCGCCTACGCCATGGCGCGCATCGCCGACCCGGCCGACCTGCCCGACCGCCGCGCCGAGGCGGTGACCCGCATCCGCGCCGCCTGGGCCGCCCACCCCCACCTGATCGGCGGCCGCGGCACCTTCGACACGCGGATGATGCAGGCGGCCCGGGGCCGCGTCCTCACCAAGATCGGCGCCGAGGGGGTGGGGTGCGCGGTGCTGCCGGAGCAGGGCGTCGGCATCGCCCTGAAGATCGAGGACGGCGCCGCGCGGGCCCGCGACGTCGCGCTGGCCGCGCTGATCCGCGCCACCGCCGCCCTGGACGAGGCGGTGTGGCAGGCGGCGCCGGCGCTGCTGGAGGAGCCCTTGACCAACCGTCGCGGCGTGGCGACGGGCGTGGTGCGGACGGCCGACCTGGCGGGCGGAGGCTGAGGCCGCCGGCCGGGGCGGTCGGTCGGTCGGGAAGCCGCCGCGCGACAGCGCCGCCCCGGCGGTGCTATCGTCGCCGCCGTTTCCGCAACCGACGTCCCGACCGAGTCCATGAGCATCGACGCCCTGCGCGACCAGTACGAAGCCTATCCCTATCCGGCGCGCGACCCGGCCGACGAGCGCAAGCGCCTCGTCGCCGGCTCGCCCAGCCATCTCGACGAGGTGGTCCACTACGTCTTCGCCGGCCGCCTCGAGCGGACGCGGCCGCTGCGGGTGCTGGTGGCCGGCGGCGGCACCGGCGACGGCACCATCATGATCGCCCAGCAGATGGCCGACGCCGGCCAGGCCGGGCGCGTCACCTATCTCGACCTGTCCGAGGCCGCCATGGCGGTGGCGCGGGCGCGGGCCGAGGCGCGCGGGCTGACCAACATCGACTTCCGCCGCGGCTCGCTCCTCGACCTCGGCGGGCTGGGACCCTTCGACTACGTCGACTGCTGCGGCGTGCTGCACCACCTCGACGACCCGCCGGCCGGGCTGCGCGCGCTGGCGGCGGCGCTGGCGCCGGACGGCGGCATGGGGATCATGGTCTACGCGCCGCTCGGGCGGACCGGCGTCTACCCGCTGCAGGCGGCCCTGCGGAGCATGACCGCGGGCCTGGCGCCGGCCGAGCAGGTGGCGCTGGCCCGCCGCCTGATCGCCCATCTGCCCGCCACCAACTGGCTGAAGCGCAACCCCTTCATCACCGACCACCAGGGGGCCGACGCCAACCTCTACGACCTGCTGCTGCACTCCTGCGACCGCCCCTACACGGTGCCCGAGCTGGCCGGGCTGGCCGAGTCCGCCGGCATGACACTGTGCGCGCTGATCGAGCCGGCCCGCTACGAACCGTCCCACTGGGTCAAGGACCCGCGCCTGCTGAAGCGGCTGGAGGGCCTGGGCTGGCTGGAGCGGGCGGCCTGGGCCGAACAGGTGTGCGGCAGCATGACCAAGCACATCGCCTATCTCGTGCCGCGGGCGCGCGCCGGCACCACCGTGGCGACCGCCGACGGCCCGCAGGCGGTGCCGGTGCTGCGCGACCTCGACGGGCCGGCGCTGGCCCGCGACCTGCGCCCGGGCGCCACCCTCAAGGCCGACCTGCCCGGCGGCGGGCTGTCGCTGGCGCTGCCGCGGCTGGCCGGGCCGATGCTGGCGCGCATCGACGGGCGCACGCCGCTCGGCGCCCTGCACGCCGCCGTCGAGGCGGCCGCCGGGGCGGTGCCGTGGGACACCTTCAAGGCGCAGTTCGACCAGCTCTTCGCCGCCCTCAACGGCATCGGCAAGATGCACCTGCGCCGCTGAGACCCGCCGCGGCGGCCGTCAGGGTCCGGAGCCCGCACGGCCGTCGGCCCGGCGCTCGGCGGTCAGCTCCTCGACCAGCCTCGTCAGGCGGGCGATCTCCTGCTCGCGCATCAGGTCGAGCTTGCGATGCAGCGCCTCGATCTCCAGCTCGGCCTTGAGGTTCACGGCGTAGTCCTGCTCGGCCTTGCGGCGGTCGATGTCGGCCTGGCGGTTCTGGCTCATCATGATGATCGGCGCCGTGTAGGCGGCCTGGAAGGACAGCACCAGGTTCAGCAGGATGAACGGGTAGGGGTCCCAGCGGTCCGCCCAGGCCAGCGCGTTGGCCAGGATCCACAGCGCGAGCACCGCCGACTGCGTGACGATGAAGCGCCAGGAGCCGACGCCGCCCGCCACCGCGTCGGCGACCCGTTCGCCGGCGGAACGCGCCTCCTCGTGCACCCGCCGGTGGGCCGGCCGCAGCCGGCGCAGATGGTGCAGGCGTTCGAGGTCGGCGGCGGTGGCACGGCCGGCGTGGTTCTGGTCGGCCTGTTTCTGGTCGGACATGGCGGCGCTCTCGTGAGGGGCGGTGCGGCGGGGCTCGGGCAGCCCCTGCGACGCTGAACCCGATCGGGCCGCCCTTCAACAGCCGGCGTCGACGGCGCCGAAAAGAAAACGCCGCCGGGAAGCCCCGGCGGCGCCAGTTGGGAGGGTCGACGGAAAAGAACCCTTAGTGGACCGTCTCGCCGTGCAGGGCGAGGTCGAGGCCGTCGCGCTCCACGTCCTCGTCCACCCGCAGGCCGATGACCACGTCGATGATCTTCAGGATCACCGCCGAGGCGATGGCCGACCAGACGATGGTGGCGGCGATGCCGTAGACCTGGGTCACCACCTGGGAGGCGTTGCCCTCGAGCAGGCCGGCGGTGCCGCCGATGCCTTCCTGGGCGAACACGCCGGTCAGCACCGCGCCGATGATGCCGCCGATGCCGTGCACGCCGAAGGCGTCCAGGCTGTCGTCGTAGCCCATGGCGCGCTTCAGGCCGGTGGCCCCCCAGTAGCAGACCACGCCGGCGACCGCGCCGATGACCAGCGCGCCGATCGGGCCGACGAAGCCGGAAGCCGGGGTGATGGCGACCAGGCCGGCGACGGCGCCGGAGATGATGCCGAGGACCGAGGGCTTGCCCTTGACCGCCCATTCCGCGAGCATCCAGCAGAAGCCGGCGGTGGCGGCGGCGATCTGCGTGACCAGCATGGCCATGCCCGCACGGCCGTCCGCGGCCAGCGCCGAACCGGCGTTGAAGCCGAACCAGCCAACCCACAGCATGGCCGCGCCGACCAGGCTCAGCACCAGGTTGTGCGGGGCGAAGTTCTCGGTCGGGTAACCCTTGCGCTTGCCGATGATGAGGGCGGCCACCAGGCCGGCCACGCCGGCGTTGATGTGCACCACCGTGCCGCCGGCGTAGTCGAGCACGCCGTCGTTCAGCAGGTAGCCGTTCGGGCCCCACACCCAGTGGGTGATCGGCGCGTAGACGACGAGCGACCAGATCGCCATGAAGATCAGCATCGCCGAGAACTTCATGCGGTCGGCGAAGGCGCCGGCGATCAGCGCCGGGGTGATGATCGCGAAGGTCATCTGGAAGGTGATGAACACCGTCTCGGGGATGACGCCCGACAGGCTGTCCTTGCCGACGCCGGCGAGGAACATCTTCTCGAGGCCGCCGAAGAACGGCGTGCCTTCGGTGAAGGCGATGCTGTAGCCGGCGACCACCCACAGGATGGACATCAGGCAGCAGATCGCGAAGCTCTGCATCACCGTCGCCAGCACGTTCATCTTGCGGACCATGCCGCCGTAGAACAGGGCCAGCCCGGGGATCGTCATGAACAGGACCAGCGCGGTGGCCGTCAGCATCCAGGCGGTGTCGCCCGGGCTCAAGGTCGGTTCCGCGGCCGCTTCCTGGGCAAGGGCTTCGCCAGGCAGGCCGGCCAAGCCCAGAGTCACCGCCGCGACCGGCGCAGCGAGAAGGAACAGACGGCTCATCGAGGCTCCTCTTTATATCCAAAGTCGCTCCGGCCCGGACACATCCCCCGCGTAAGAGCCGAAGCCGAATGGCGGGCGGGGCCAGTTCGCCCTAAGACTTACAAGTTCCGTGCCAGTCCGAAAGGGGCAGGAAACCGGTGGCAGCCGGAGCGTGCGGCGCCCGAAGCGACCGCCCGCCGCCCGAGTCCCTGCGGCAAAATGCCCACGGAATGTGCAGTTTTGCGGCCGGGCGCGGCGCCGATTGCTTTGGTATTGCCGGGAGTTGGCCGGCCGTTGCTCGATCCGATGCCGGTTTGCTCCGTCATTCCGACGAGAAATGATGATTTTTTGTGCATTCGCGTGGTGCGCAGGCACGATTCGGCCGCCGCGCCGGCCGACTATGGCCTGCGGCCGAATGCCCTCTGGCCGTTCCCGCTATGCCGCGCCCGCTCTGGCCGGGTGCCGCGAATTGTGGCACCGTCTCGCCTGCGCTTGCCCCGGCAGGACCCGCCATCGGGCCGCAGCGGCGCGGCGCCAAGCCATCCCAGAGCGGTCCGCCCGGGCGGCCGACGAATAGGCGAGGAACCCAAACGCGATGCACCACCGAGGAGACAGGCTCGACGAGCGGGACCTGCGTCTGGCGCCCAAGCGCGCCATCGCGCTGGTCCTGGCGGGGGGCCGCGGCAGCCGGCTCAAGCAGCTCACCGACCGCCGCGCCAAGCCGGCGGTCTATTTCGGCGGCAAGTTCCGCATCATCGACTTCGCGCTGTCCAACTGCATCAATTCCGGCTTCCGCCGCATCGGCGTTCTGACCCAGTACAAGTCGCACAGCCTGCTGCGCCACCTGCAGCGCGGTTGGGGCTATCTGCGCGGCGAGATGAACGAGTTCGTCGACCTGCTGCCGGCGCAGCAGCGCATCAGCGAGACCGCCTGGTACCAGGGCACCGCCGACGCGGTGTACCAGAACCTTGACATCATCCGCGGGCACGACCCGGAATACGTGCTGATCCTCGCCGGCGACCACGTCTACAAGATGGACTACGGGGCGCTGCTGCTCGACCACATCGCCCGCGGCGCCGACGTGACGGTGCCGTGCGTCGAGGTGCCGCGCGACCAGGCGACCGGCTTCGGCGTGATGCACGTGGACGAGGAGGGGCGGGTGATCGGCTTCGTCGAGAAGCCGGCCGACCCGCCGGCCGTCCCCGGCAAGCCCGACCGCGCGCTCGCCAGCATGGGCATCTACGTCTTCAACGCCCAGTTCCTCTACGACCAGCTCGAGCGCGACGCCGCCGACCCCGCGTCGTCGCGCGACTTCGGCAAGGACCTGATCCCCTGGCTGGTGCCGCGGGCCCGGGTGATGGCCCACGACTTCGCCGTCAGCTGCATCCAGGACACGCCCGAGGGCGAACCCTACTGGCGCGACGTCGGCACCATCGACGCCTATTGGGAGGCCAACATCGACCTCACCCGGGTCACGCCGGCGCTCAACATGTACGACCGCGACTGGCCGATCTTCACCTACCAGGAGCAGCTGCCGCCGGCGAAGTTCGTCTTCGACGACGCCAACCGCCGCGGCATGGCGGTGGACAGCTTGGTGTCGGGAGGCTGCATCATCTCCGGCGCCACGGTGCGGCAGTCCTTGCTGTTCTCGTCGGTCCGGGTAAACTCCTACAGCGAGTTGACGGAGTGCGTGGTGCTGCCGGAGTGCGACATCGGCCGGCGTGCCCGCCTGACCAAGGTGGTGGTCGACCACGGCGTCGCCATTCCCGAAGGGCTGGTGGTGGGCGAGGATCCGGCCCTCGACGCCGCCCGCTTCCTGCGCACCGACAACGGCGTGTGCCTCATCACCCGCGACATGATCGAACGGCTGTCCTCCTGATGCGCGTCCTCTTCGTCACCTCGGAAGTCTTCCCGCTGGTCAAGACCGGCGGACTCGCCGACGTCAGCGCCGCCCTGCCGGCGGCGCTGACCCGCCTGGGCGTCGACGTCCGCCTGCTGCTGCCCGGGTACCCCGCGGTGATGGAGGGGCTCGCCAACCTGCACGACGTCGGCGAGCTGGTCACCGACCTGCCGGGCGCCGAGCGCGCCCGTCTGGTGATCGGCGCCATGCCCGACGGCACGCTCGCCTACGCGCTGGACGCGCCGGCGCTGTTCAACCGGCCGGGCAATCCCTACCTCGGCCCCGACGGCAAGGACTGGCCCGACAACGCCGAGCGCTTCGCGGCGCTCGCCTGGGCCGCCGCCGGCTTCGCCTCGGCCACGCCCTACGACCCGTGGTGGCGTCCCGACGTGCTGCACGGGCACGACTGGCAGGCCGGGCTGGTGCCGGCCTATCTCGCCGTGCGGCCGGACCGCTTCGCCGGCCCCTTCCGGCCGGGCACCGTGACGACCATCCACAACATCGCCTACCAGGGCCGGTTCGCGCCGTGGATGCTGGGCGCCGTCGGCCTGCCGCCGGCCGCCTACGCGGTCAACGGCGTCGAGTACTACGGCGGCATCGGCTATCTCAAGGCCGGCTGCTTCTACGCCGACCGCCTGACCACGGTCAGCCCGACCTACGCCCACGAGATCCAGACCGCCGAGCAGGGCATGGGGCTGGAGGGGCTGCTGGCGTCGCGGGTGGACGACCTCAGCGGCATCCTCAACGGGGTCGACTACGGGGTCTGGGACCCCGCCCGCGACCCGCACATCGCCGAACGCTACGACGCCGACGGTCTCGCCCGGGGCGGCAAGGCCGCCTGCAAGGCCGAGCTGCAGATCGCCTTCGGCCTGGAGCGCCGGGCCGACGCCCCGCTGGCCGCCGTGGTCAGCCGCCTCAACCACCACAAGGGCCTCGACCTCGTGCTGGAAACCGCCGGCCAGTGGGTGGCGCTGGGCGGCCAGCTCGTCGTGCTGGGCAGCGGCGACGCCTGGTTCGAGCGCGGCTTCCGCTATCTCGCGGAGTGGTTCCCCGGCCGCATCGGCGTGCGCATCGGCTACGACGAGGTGCTGTCGCACCGCATCCAGGCCGGCGCCGACCTGCTGCTGGTGCCGTCGCGCTCCGAGCCGTGCGGCCTGACCCAGCTCTATGCCCTGAAGTACGGCACGCTGCCGCTGGTCCGGCGCACCGGCGGGCTGGCCGACACGGTGATCGACGCCACCCCGGCGGCGGTCGCCGACGGCGTCGCCACCGGCTTCACCTTCGCGCAGCCTTCGGCCCAGGACCTGCTGTTCGCGCTGCGCCGGGCGGTCGCCCTCTACCGGCGGCCGGGGCGCTGGCGGGTCCTGCGCGAACGCGCCATGACCCGCGACTTCGGCTGGCAGCAGCCGGCCGAGGAGTACTTGGAGCTCTACCGGGCCATCGCGCCGGAACGCCGGCGCCAGGCGGCGTAGCCGCTCGAATTCCAACGTCGGCGCAGGAAATTCATTTGGACCTGGGCTCCCGTGCAGCGTATGGATGCATACTGCCGTATGATGTTCGGGCGGATCGAGGTCTATGCCGCTGCGCCACTTCCGCCGTTTCCAGCCCAGGAGCCTGCGGCTGCGCCTCCTTGCCATCGTGCTGGGAACGCTCCTGGTGCCGCTGGCCGGCGCCGTCCTCTATCTCGACCATGAGGCCGATCGCCGGCTCGGCGGCGCGAAGGCGATGGCCTCGGACCTGGCCGACCAGGGGGTGCGCCGCCAGGAGGAGCTGATCGGGTCCGCCCGCACCCTGCTGTCGGTGCTGTCGCTGGTCCCGGAGATCCGCAGCGCCGGTCCCGGCGACACCGCGGGCTGCGTGGCGCTGCTGCGGCGCCTGCCGGAACGCCAGCCGTGGACCACCGGCGCCTGGGTGGCCGACCCGTCCGGCCGGATGATCTGCGGCACGACGGGGCCCGGCAACGGGCTCGATCTCGGCGACCGAGACTATTTCCGGCGCGCGGTGGCCACCGGCGATTTCGTGCTGAGCGGCTACATCGTCGGCCGGCGCACGGGCAACCGGATCATGATGGCGGTTCAGCCGCTGGTGCACGACGGTGCCGTCGAGCGGGTGATCGGCGTCAGCATCAGCCTCGACTGGTACGAGGACCTGATCCAGCCGACCGGCGACACCGGCACCCGCCTGGCGGTGCTCGACGCCGACGGGGTCGTCCTGGCGCGCCAGCCCGATCCGGAACGGTGGGTCGGCCGCAGCCTCGCCGGCTATCCGCACGTCCAACGCATGCTCGCCGACGACCACGGCGTTCTCGAGGCCGTCGGCGCCGACGGTACGGCGCGGATCTGGAGCTACCGCCGCCTGGCCGGCACCGGCACCACCTTCGTCGTCGGGGTTCCGGTGGGCGGGCTGGCGCTGGAGACGCGGCGCGACTTCGCGCTCGGCCTGGGCGTGATCGCCGTCACGGCGGCCCTGGGATTCGCCGCGATATGGGGCTTCACCCGCGCCTCGGTGCTGAACTGGACCCAGGCGCTGGTGGCCGCGGCGGAACGGATCGGCATCGGCCCCGCGGCCCGCGTCGACACCGACGGCGCGCCGGTGGAGATCGCCGCCGTCGGCGCCGCCTTCAACCGGATGGCCGAGCGCCTCGCGGCGCGCGAGCGCGAGGTCGACGAGGCGCGCCGTGCCGCCGAGGCGGCGGAGGCGGCGGCGCGCGAGGCCTCGGCCCGCCTGTCGCAAGTGCTGGAGAGCACGTCCGACCTGGTCTTCGCCCTCGACCGCTCCTGGCGCCTCATCTACATGAACCAGCGGGCCCGCGACGTGCTGGCGCAGGGCCGCGACCTCGCCGGCCAGGCGTTCTGGGAGGTCTTCCCCGAGGTCGCCGGCACCGTGTTCGAGGACGCCTACCGCACCGCCATGGAGCGGGGCGAGGCGGCGTCGGTCACCGACTATGACGCGCTTCGCGACGCCTGGTACGAGGGCACCGTCTTTCCCTCGCCGGAAGGCGTCGTCGTCTACGTCGCCGACGTGACCCGCCGGATCCGCAACGAGCAGGCCCTGGCCGCCGCCAGCCGGGAAAAGAGCGAACTGCTGGCCCAGCTCAACGCCCTTCTGGAAAACGCTCCGGTCGGCTTCGCCTTCTTCGACGCCGACCACCGGATCGTGCGCGTCAACGATTCGCTGGCCGAGATCGACGGCCTGCCCGCGTCGTCCCACTTGGGACGCCCCGTCGGCGAGGTGCTGCCGGCCCTCGTGCCCGCCGTCGGCCCGATCATCGATCGGGTCTTCGCCACCGGGCTGCCGCTGCCCAACCAGGAGATCGAAGGCGAGACGCCGCTGCGGCCCGGCGAGCACCGGAACTGGCTGACCGGCTGGTTCCCGGTGGTGGCGGACGGCGCGGTGCCTTACGTCGGCGCGGTGATCATGGAGATCAGCGACCTCCGGGCGACGGAGAAGGCGCTCAAGGAGGCCAAGCGGACCGCCGAGGTGGCGAACCGGGCGAAGAGCGAGTTCCTGGCCAACATGAGCCACGAGATCCGCACGCCGATGAACGCCATCTTCGGTCTGGTCCATCTTCTGCAACAGACCCCGCTGTCGGCGTCCCAGCGCGACTACGCCCAGAAGATCCGCGTGTCGGCGCAGTCGCTGCTCGGCATCCTCAACGACATCCTCGACTTCTCCAAGGTCGAGGCCGGCAAGATGGAGCTGGAGCGGGTGGAGTTCCGGCTCGACGAGCTGCTCGACAACCTCGCGACCATCCTTTCGGCGTCGGCCCGCGACAAGGACATCGAGGTGCTGTTCTCGGTGGCGCCGGACGTGCCGCGCACCCTGATCGGCGATCCCCTGCGTCTGCAGCAGGTGCTGATCAACCTCGCCGGCAACGCGGTCAAGTTCACCCACCAGGGTGAGGTCGTCGTGTCGGTGCGCGCGCAGGAGGTCGCCGAAGGCCACGCCACCTTGCTCTTCGCCGTCCGCGACACCGGCATCGGCATCACCGCGGAGCAGCAGCTGCACCTGTTCGAGGCGTTCTCCCAGGGCGACAGCTCGACGACGCGGCGCTACGGCGGCACCGGTTTGGGGCTGGCCATCTGCACGCGCCTGGTGGGGCTGATGGGCGGCGCCATGGAGGTGACCAGCGAGCCCGGCCGCGGCAGCGAGTTCCGCTTCATGGTGCGCTTCGACCGCGCGGCCGGGGCCGAAACACGGGACCTGCCCGAGCTGCCGCTGCACCGTCGCCTGCGCGTCCTGGTCGTCGACGACAACCCGACGGCGCGCGAAGGCCTGTCGTCCCTGGTCAGCGGGCTGGGCTGGTCCGCCACCGCCTGCGCCGGCGCCACGGCGGCGATCGCCACGCTGGAGCGGGCCGCCGCGTGCGGTGAGTCCTACGACCTCGTCCTGATGGACTGGCAGATGCCGGGCATGGACGGGGTGGAGGCCTGCCGCCGCATCCGGCAGAGCCATGCGGCGTCGGCCCCGGTGGTCATCATGGTCACCGCGTTCGGGCGCGAGCGCCTGGCGGCCAGCGCCGGCGACCAGGATCTCGACGGCGTGATCGTCAAGCCGGTCACCGCCTCCACCCTGCTCGACGGCGTCACCACCGCCTACGCCCGCTCCTCGGGGGCGGCGCCGGCGACGCGCGCGCCGGCGGAGTCCGAGAGCCGGCCTCTGACCGGGCGCCGCCTGCTGCTGGTCGAAGACAACCCGATCGGCCGGCAGGTGGCCCGCGAGACGCTGGAGCGCTACGGCGCCGCCGTCGTCGCCGCCGGCGACGGCGGCGAGGCGGTGGCCCTGGCGCGATCCGGGGACGCCCGCTTCGACGCCGTGCTGATGGACGTGCAGATGCCGGGGATGGACGGGTTCGAAACGACGCGCCTCCTGCGCACCCTGCCCGGCTTCGCCCGGCTTCCCATCATCGCCGCCACCGCCAGCGCGCTGCCGGCCGACATCGTCCGCTGCCGCGAGGCCGGCATGGACGACCATGTCGCCAAGCCGCTCGATCCCGACCGTCTGGTCGCCACGCTGGCGCGCCACATCGGAATCGCCGCGCCCCCGCCTGCCGGCGGCCGGCGCGACGGATACGGCGACCTGCCGGCCGATCTTCCCGGCATCGACCTGGCCGACGCGCTGCATCGCGTGCAGGGCGACACGGTGCTCTACCGCGACCTGATGGCCGCCTTCGCCGCCGGCCACGCCGACGTCGGCGACGTCATCGTCGCCGCCCTGGCGGCCGGCGACCTGGCGACGGCGAAGGCCGCGGCGCACGACCTGAAGAGCCTGGCCGGCAGCCTCGGCGCCAGCCGCCTCAGCGCCGCCGCCGACGCCGTGCAGATCGCCGCCGGCCGCGGCGACCGCGCCGCCGCCGAAGCGCCGCTGCCGGTGCTGCGCGACCAGCTGGCGGCGCTCCTGGAATCGGCCCGCCGGCTGGCACCGCCCGACGCCGCGCCGGCCGGCCGCGCCGCCGAGGAGCCGATGACGCCGGCCCGCCGGGCGGTCCTCGGCGCCGCCGCCGAACGGCTGTGGAGCCTGCTGGGCGACAACAACTTCGCGGCCGCCGAGGAGTGGCCGGCGTTGCGCGACGCCTTGGGCCGCCAGGCCGACCCCGCGCTGGTGGCCGCCGTCGGCCACGCCGTCGACGCGCTGGACTTCGCGCGCGCCCGCGGGACCCTCAGGCGCATCGCCGACGACCTCGACCTGCCCCTGGCCGCGGAGGAGTGACCGTGATCGTGCCGTCGTCCCGCCCCAAGGTCCTCGTCGTCGACGACGTGCCGAGCAACGTCCAGGTGCTGAGCCGCATCCTCAAGGACGAGCACGAGATCTATTTCGCCACCGACGGCGCCAGAGCGCTGGACCTGGTGCAGGCCCAGCTTCCCGATCTGGTGCTGCTCGACATCATGATGCCGGGCATGGACGGCTACGAGGTGTGCAGCCGCATCAAGGCGAACCCGGCGACCCGCGGCATCCCGGTGATCTTCGTCTCCGCCCGCGGCGAGGTGGAGGACGAGACCCGCGGGTTGGAGGTCGGGGCGATCGACTTCATCACCAAGCCGATCAGCCCGCCCATCGTGAAGGCCAGGGTGCGCAACCACATCCTGCTGAAGCGGCAGGCCGACACGCTGCGCCAGCTGTCCTTCCTCGACGGGCTGACCGGGATCGCCAACCGCCGCCGCTTCGACGAGGTGCTGCTGCGCGAGTGGCGGCGCTGCGGGCGCAGCCAGTCGCCGCTGTCGGCCATCATGATCGACGTCGACCACTTCAAGCCCTACAACGACCTGTGCGGGCATCACGCCGGCGACACCTGCCTGCGCGCCGTCGCCCGCCTGCTGGACGAACGGATGCACCGCCCCGCCGACCTGGTGGCCCGTTACGGTGGCGAGGAGTTCGTCTGCCTGCTGCCGGAGACCGACGCTGACGGCGCCGCCCGCGTGGCGGAGACGCTGCGCGCCGCCGTCGAGGGGCAGGCCATCCCCCATCCCCAATCGCCCGTCGTGCCGCACGTGACGGTCAGCCTGGGCCACGCGACCTTGATCCCGCTCGCCGACGAGCCGCCGGGGCGTCTGCTGGCGCTGGCCGACGAATACCTCTACGCGGCCAAGAGGAGCGGCCGCAACCGCGCGGTCGGCGGCTCCGGCGCGGCCGCCCCCTGATCGCAGACAGCCGTTGCGCGCCGCTGCCGTGCGCCCTATGTTCCGGGCAAATCAGGATCCCGGGCCCCGATGACCGACCTCTCGCACATCCGCAACTTCTCCATCATCGCCCACATCGACCACGGCAAATCGACCCTGGCCGACCGGCTGATCCAGCTGTGCGGCGGGCTGGACGCGCGCGAGATGCGCGAACAGGTGCTCGACAGCATGGACATCGAGCGCGAGCGCGGCATCACCATCAAGGCGCAGACCGTCCGGCTGCTCTACAAGGCCGAGGACGGCCGGCAGTACACCCTGAACCTGATGGACACGCCGGGCCACGTCGACTTCGCCTACGAGGTGTCGCGCTCGCTGGCGGCGTGCGAGGGCTCGATCCTGGTGGTCGACGCCAGCCAGGGGGTCGAGGCGCAGACGCTCGCCAACGTCTACCAGGCGATCGACGCCAACCACGAGATCGTGCCGGTCCTCAACAAGATCGACCTGCCCGCCGCCGAGCCCGACCGGGTCAAGCAGCAGATCGAGGACGTCATCGGCCTCGACGCCTCCGACGCCGTGGAGATCTCCGCCAAGACCGGCCTCAACGTCGAGGCGGTGCTGGAGGCGATCGTCACCCGCCTGCCGCCGCCCAAGGGCGAGAAGGACGCGCCGCTGAAGGCGCTGCTGGTCGATTCCTGGTACGACCCCTACCTCGGCGTCGTCATCCTGGTGCGCGTCGTCGACGGCACCCTCAAGGTCGGCCAGCGCGTGCGCTTCATGTCGACCGGCAGCAGCCACGACGTCGACCGGGTCGGCCAGTTCACGCCGAAGGCCCTGCTGACCGGCGAGCTGGGGCCGGGCGAGATGGGCTTCATCACGGCGGCCATCAAGGACATCACGCTGACCAAGGTCGGCGACACCATCACCGACGACAAGAAGCCGGCGGCCGACGCGCTGGCCGGCTTCAAGCCGTCGATCCCGGTGGTGTGGTGCGGCCTGTTCCCGGTCGACGCCAACGATTTCGAGCGGCTGCGCGACAGCCTGGGCAAGTTGAAGCTGAACGACGCCAGCTTCCACTACGAGGCGGAGACCTCGGCGGCGCTGGGCTTCGGCTTCCGCTGCGGCTTCCTCGGCCTGCTGCACCTGGAGATCATCCAGGAGCGGCTGGAGCGCGAGTTCGACCTCGACCTCATCACCACCGCGCCTTCGGTGGTCTACAAGCTCCACATGACCGACGGCTCGGTGCACGACCTGCACAACCCCGCCGACATGCCCGACGTGGTCAAGATCGACCGCATCGAGGAGCCGTGGATCAAGGCCACCATCATGGTGCCCGACGAGTATCTCGGCTCGATCCTGCAGCTCTGCACCGAGCGGCGCGGCGTGCAGATCGACCTGACCTACGCCGGCAGCCGGGCCATGCTGGTCTACCGCCTGCCGCTGAACGAGGTGGTGTTCGACTTCTACGACCGGTTGAAGTCGATCAGCCGCGGCTACGCCAGTTTCGACTACCAGATGGACGGCTACGAGGAGGGCGACCTCGTCAAGATGAACATCATGGTGAACGCCGAGCCGGTCGACGCGCTCGCCATGATCGTCCACCGCAGCCAGTCGGAGCGCCGCGGCCGCCAGCTCTGCGAGCGCCTCAAGGACCTCATCCCGCGCCAGCTCTTCAAGATCGCCATCCAGGCGGCCATCGGCGGCCGCGTCATCGCCCGCGAGACGATCGGGGCCCTGCGCAAGGACGTCACCGCCAAGTGCTACGGCGGCGACATCACCCGCAAGCGCAAGCTCCTGGAGAAGCAGAAGGAGGGCAAGAAGCGGATGCGCCAGTTCGGCCAGGTGGAGATCCCGCAGAGCGCCTTCATCGCCGCCCTCAAGATGGGTGACGAGTAGGGAATCGTTCGGCGGGCCAACGGTTTGACGCAAATTCGCGGATGACTCCGGCGCCCGGATCGCCTATCACAGGCCCAGGCAGTCCAGGGAACGTTCCCCCGTGTCGCGCACCGTCTCGTGTGTCCTGTCCGCCGTCCTCTCCGTCCTCGTCGCGGGATGTGCCGGCGACTATTCCCCCGGCACCTATTCCGCCAACGCCGTCCAGCAGGCCAACAAGGTGGAACGGGCGGTGGTGGTCGGCTTCCGCGAGGTCAAGATCAGCACCAACGGCACCGTCGGCGCGGTCACCGGCGGCGCCGCCGGCGGCATCCTCGGCTCGCAGGCCGAGGGCCTCAACATCGATTCGGCCCTGGGGGCCGTCGGCGGCACCGCCATCGGCAGCCTGATCGGCACGTCGATCGAGCATGTGACCGGCGACACCACCGGCTGGGAGTACATCGTCCGCAAGGACAACGGCGACCTGCTGTCGGTGACGCAAAGGGAGGAGGCGCCGATCCCCATCGGCCAGAAGGTGCTGGTCATCACCGGCAACCAGGCCCGTGTGGTGCCGGACTACTCGGTCACGCCGGAGCCGGAGGCGAGGCCGGCCTCCCCGGAACCGGCGAAGCCGGAGACCCTGGCCCAACCGGCGGAGCCGGAGACCCCGGCCCGACCGGCGCCGGACGCGCGGATCGAGGTGCAGGAGATCCCGGCTCCCGAGCCGGTGCCGGCCGGCGAGCCGGCGGCGTCCGTTCCGCCGGCGGGCGGCGAAGGCGGGCCCATTCCTCTGGAAACCCCGCTTCCCTAGAGCAGGATCGCTTTCGGCCGATCCGGCCGAATGCGTTTGGAGCGGGATTCACGCTCCAGGTGATTTCACCTGGAGCGGTCCCGCTTTAAGCCGCCGCGCACCGCGGAACGCGCCGCTGCGGCCACACCGAACGCCCGTCGGCTCGCGCCGCACCGGCGACCGCGTCCCCGCGGCCTCTCTTTCGGCCTACCCCATCCGGAAGGCCATAGGCGTCGGGCGGGCGACCCCGAAGGCTCCGCCAATTCTCCTAGATACAAAATCCGGCAAATCCGTCGCTTGCCCCGCGCCCATATAAAACGTGTCGAACACCCGGAAACGAAGCCAATTCGTTCGTCGTGCAAATCATAGGCAAAGGGACCCGCCATGGGCTTGGGACGTTACCGCATCTCGACCAAGATCCTGTTCGTCATCGGCCTGTTGTCGAGCGTGTGCGTGGTGATCACCGGGATATCGATCGCCGGCTTCCGCCAACTCGATGCCGCCACCGAGCATCTCGACCAAGTCACCCGGGAGGTGCGCCTCGGCGCGCAGATCAACCGGCTCGTCGTCGAACTCAACCGTGACGAGTACGCCATCGCCGCCGATCCCGCCCACTTCGAGGAGGCGTCGGCGTCGATCGCCGAACGGCGCCGGCGCATCGCCGAGACGCTGGGCGACCTGCGCCGCCTCGCCGGACCGGAGCAGACGGCGCTGCTCGACGCCGTCGAGGGGCGTCTGGCCGGCTACACGGCGACGCTCGAACAGACGATCGACGCCGCCCGCCACCTGCGCGCCGGGGTCGTCCTGAGCGAGGCCCAGAGCGCCGTCGTCCGCGCCGTCGAGGACAGCCGCGACGAGGCGCGCGACCTGCGCGACAGCGTCAGCGCCTTCGTCGCCTACACCGACGACAAGGGGGAGGCGATTTCCCGGTCGGCCGGCGATCTCGCCGACCTCAAGACCGCGCTTCTCGTCGCCGTCGCCCTCGTCGGCATCGCCATGGGGCTGCTGCTCGGCTGGATCGTCGCCCAGAAGGGCGTGGTGCGGCCGCTCGACGCCATCGTCGGCTGCCTGCGCCGCCTTGCCGCGGGCGATCTCGAGACCGACGTGGTCGGCAGCGACCGGCGCGACGAGGTCGGCGCCATCGCCGAGGCGGCGCGGGTCTTCAAGGCGAACCTGATCCGCAACCGCGAGATGGAGGCGGAGGCCGAGGCGGCGGAGAAGCGCGCCCGGGCCGAGCGCCGGCGCGCCATGCTGGAGCTGGCCGACCAGTTCGAGAGCAGCGTCAAGGGTGTGGTGGAGACGGTCTCGGCCGCCGCCACCCAGCTCCAGGCCAACGCCCGGAGCATGTCGGCGGTCGCCGAACAGACGACGCGCCAGTCCGCGGCGGTGGCCGCCGCGACCGAGCAGGCCTCGGCCAACGTCCAGACCGTCGCCGCCGCCTCGGAGGAGCTGGGCGGCTCGATCGCCGAGATCAGCCGGCAGGTCAGCGACTCCGCGCGCATCTCCAGCGACGCCCTGGCGGCGGCGGAGCGCACCAACGCGACGGTCGAGGGCTTGGCCGCGGCGGCGCAGCGGATCGGCGACGTCGTCGACCTGATCCAGGACATCGCCTCGCAGACCAACCTGCTGGCCTTGAACGCCACCATCGAGGCGGCGCGCGCCGGCGAGGCCGGCAAGGGCTTCGCCGTCGTCGCCACCGAGGTCAAGGCGCTGGCCAGCCAGACCGCCCGCGCCACCGAGGACATCGCCGCCCAGATCGCGGAGATCCAGAGCCGGACGAGCGGCGCCGTGGACGAGATCCGCGACATCGGCCGCACCGTCACCAGCATCAACGAGATCGCCGGCGCCATCGCCGCCGCCGTGGAGGAACAGAACGCCGCGACCCGGGAGATCGGCCGCAACGTGCAGCAGGCCGCCCGCGGCACCGAGGAGGTGGCCGGCAACATCGCCGGCGTCAGCGCCGCCGCCCGCGACGCCGGTGCCGCGGCCACGCAGGTGCTGGCGGCGGCGGACCAGCTGTCGCGGGAGAGCTCGGTCCTGAAGACCGAGGTGGAGGGCTTCATCGCCCGGGTGCGGGCGGCGTAGAGGGGTCCGGCAGCGCCGGCGGCGTCCGTCAGCCGGCCGCCGCGCGCTGCCTCGACCGGGCGTACACCCAGACCTGACCGCCGCCGCGCCCCTCCCACAGGGCCAGGAACCGGTCGAGCTGGCCCAGCACCGCCAGCTCCGGGAACGCCGACCAGCGCCGCTCCGACTGCGCGATGACGGTCACGTCGTGGGTCGGGCGGAGCCGCTCCACCACCCGCGCGGTCGTCAGCGCCTCGCCGACCTGGTGGGTCTCGACGATCACGTCGCTGGCCGCGAGCCGCTGCATCGGCGTCTGTTGCAGCAGCTCGACCTCGGCCCCCTCGATGTCGATCAGCACCAGGGTTCCCGGGACGGAAAGCTCGGCCAGCGTGTCGCCGGAGCACAGCCCGCCGATGCGGACGGCATCGGCGACGCCGTTGAGGCGGGCCATCGCCGCGGTCGCCTCGCGGGCGGCGGCGCTCGTGTCGAAGGCGTGGACCTCGACGGACGGCGCGCGCAGCCGCACGCCGACGGCGTAGAAGCCTTCGGCGCAGCCGACGTCGACGAAGCGCCGGTACGCGTCGCTGGCGAAGAAGATCGGGTGCAGCTCCTCCTCGTAGGTGCCGAGGATCTTCGGGGCCAGCAGGGAGCCCTCGACCACGTCGACGCACTCCATGCCGGCGAACGGGCCCGTCTGCACGCGCAGGCCGAACGTGGACTTGAGGTAGTGCTCGACGTAGCGGCGGCGGAAATCGATGGGGAGGAGGGTGGACTGCTTGAGTTCGTGGGTTCCGACGGGCCGCCCGAAGATGGCGGACATGCGGCTCACATAGCGCTGGGCTACGTCGCGCTCGACGCAGAGGCGTGGCGGGGGCGGAGGGATGGCGATGTCGTCCATGACCGGGCCGGGCAGGGGGTGCGATGCGGTGCACGCTATGGCCGGGACGGGAAAAGAGCAAGCCGCGTGCGGGCGCCGCGGCGGCCGGTCGTCCTACCCCCGCAGCCGCGCGAGATCCCGGTCCAGGCCCGCCACCTCCTCGCCGCGGTCGGGCCGGACCGCCAGGGCGGTGCGCAGGGCCGACAGGGCGGCGACGAAGCCGGGCTGCCGGTCGAGGGTGCGGCGGTAGGCCTGCTCCGCCTGGTCGGGGCTGCTGGCGGCCAGCTCGAAGCCCTCGCAGGTGAACTCCATCTCGCAGGCGCCGATGAGGATGCGGTCGCCGAAGGCCAGCGTGTGTTCCTCCACCGGGCGGCCGTTGACCAGGGTGCCGTTGCGGCTGTCGCGGTCGACGATGCGGAAGGCGCGGCCGTCGAAGAACAGCGCGGCGTGCTCGCGCGACACGTTGGCGTCGGGCAGCGCCACGCCGGCCCCCTCGGCGCGGCCGATGGTGGTCTCGCCGAAGTCCAGCCGCACCCGCTGGCCGAGCAGCGGTCCCCCGACCATCTTGAGGAACGGCCGGCCGTCGAACGGCCAGCCGCCGGCCGCGGCGGGCGGCCGGCCCCCCGGAGCGGTCAGCGTTGCGTCGGCGTCGTCGTTCATGGCGCGGCCTCCGTGGGACCGTGGCGTCGATCCGCCGAGTCTAGCCGTTTGCGCGCGTTCACTCCATGCCCCAATGAGCGCCTCGGGCGAATTGGGCAGCCGGGCCGCCACCACGACCACCCGCGTCATCGCCGCGAACACCGACATCGCCGCCCTCCCTTCCTCCGGCATCCCGGTGGCGAGCCTGCGGCCGCCGGCCGGCGGGTGGAAACGAATAAGCCTTATGGCGGCGATCACGGTCCGTGATGGCGCCGGGGCGGCGCCTGACCCGGCCGGCGCTTGCCGGCGGGCGGGGGCTCTGCTTCAATGCCGCCATGCCCGTCAACCTCGACACCGAGCTGCTGCGCGCCTTCGTGGCGGTCGCCGATTCCCGCAGCTTCACCCGCGCCGGTGCCGAGCTGCTGCGCACCCAGGCCGCCGTCAGCCAGCAGGTCAAGCGCCTGGAGGAGGTGGTGGGGGCCCGCGTCTTCGAGCGCGACCCCCGCGGCGTGCGCCTGACCCCCGAGGGCGAGCGGCTGCTCGCCTACGCCCGGCGCCTGCTGGCCCTGAACGACGAGGCGCTGGCGGCGTTCGGCCACCGCCGCCGGACGGCGGGGCGCCCGGTGCGGGTCGGCGCCCCCGACGACTACGCCACCCTGCTGCTGCCGCCGTTGCTGGGAGCGCTCGCCGCGGCGCATCCCGAGGTCGCGGTCGAGGTGGTGTGCGACGACAGCGCCGACCTGGCGCCGGCGGTGGAGCGCGGCGCCTACGACCTGGCGCTGGTCACCCGCCGTCCCGGCGCGGCGGGCGGCACGCCGCTGCGGCGCGAGCCGCTCGTCTGGGTCGCCCCGCCGGCCGCCGCGGTCGAGCGGGCCGAGCCGCTGCCGCTCGCCCTGTTCCCGCCGGGCTGCGTGTGCCGCGCCATGACGACGGCGGCGCTGGAGCGGGCGGGCCGGCCCTGGCGGGTCGCCTTCGCCAGCGACAGCGTCCTGGCGATCCACGGCGCGGTGCTGGGGGGCCTGGCGGTCACCGCGCTGGAGGCCTGCACGGTCCCGCCCGGCCTGCGGGTGGTCGGCGCCGGCGACGGGCTGCCCGGGCTGCCGGAGGTGGAGATCGCCCTGCTGCGCGGCCCGGCGCCGGCGACCGCGGCGGTGCGCTGCCTGGAGGACGCCATCGCCGCCGCGCTGGGCGCGCCGGCGCGCTGACGGCCGTCCCTGCGGCCGTCCCTGCGGCCGTCCCTGCGGGTTGCCCGGGCCGGCGCTTCCGCGGCACAATGGCGGCCCCGGCCCGAGGACATCGGACATGGCACGGCACCCGCTCACCCCCGCACGGCTCCTTCTCGCCGCGGCACTCGCCCTCTTCCTGCCCGCCGCCGCGGCGCCGGCCCAGAGCCCGGTCGCCGTCGGCGCGCCGCTGGAAGGCGAGGTGGTGCTGAACCGCGACGTCGAGGTGCGCGCCGCCCCCGACCAGAACGCCCGCATCGTGCTGACCCTGCAGCGCGGCAAGGCGCTGAACGCGCTGGGCACGCCGCGCGGCACCAGCTGGACCCAGGTGGCCATCGGCGGCCGCCCCATCGGCTACGTGCCCATGGACGCGCTCGATCCGGTCTATGCGCCGCGCCCGCAATCGGGGACCGGTGGGGCGGGGACCGGTGGGGCGGGCGCCGGCGGGCCGGGCGCCGGCGCGCCGGCGGCCGCCGCGCTCGTGCCGCACGACGCGTGGAGCGGGGCCGCCCCGGCGGCCGCGGCGGCCGGCCCGCGGGGGCCGCAGGGCTACGTGGTCGCCACCCGCAACGTCGGCGCCACCGAGCTGCTGGACGGCAAGAAGCGCCGCCACCTCACCGTGCGCAAGGGCGAGGTGGCGGGCCTGGTCGACGTCACCAACGGCCGGCTCACCCTGGCGTTGCCGGGCCGCGCGCCGGTGGTCGCCGGCGTCGACGGCTTCCTCGGCATCGCCACCTCCTACCCGCTGCCGGGCGTGCCGCCGCTCGGCATCGGGCCGGTCTACGTCGCCCGGCTCGGCGAGTACGTCAGCTACGGCGAGGGCGTGCGCGCCTGGACCGAGTTCACCGCCGGGCCCGGCGCGCAGTGGGGCGACCGGCCGCCCATGGTGTGGCCGGTGTTCCGCGGCGGCACCGCGGTCTACGAGATGGGGGTCGGTCCCTTCGACCGCGGTCAGATCGACGGGGTGTGCAGCGTGCTCGCCCGGCGCGGGCGCGACTGCGCGCTGGCCGAGCTGGCCGTCTTCTGAGCCGGGCGTTGCCTCCCATGATCGTGGGATGCCGAAACTTTCTTCGCACCGCCGCCGCTTCCGCGTGCTAACCTGCTGCCGGACGAGCGGTTTTTCCGACAGAGCCTTTCCCATGAGCGACGCCGACGACGATCTTCTGTTCCTCGACGATCAGGACGGCCACGGCGAACGTGCCCCCGTCACCGTCTCGCCCCGCTGGAAGATGCTGATCGTCGACGACGAGCCGGAGGTCCACTCGATCACCAAGCTCGTGCTCGCCGACTTCTCCTACAAGGGGCGGCCGGCGCAGTTCCTGTCGGCCTATTCGGCGGCCGAGGCGCGGGCCCTGCTGGGGCGCGAGGAGGACATCGCCATCATCCTGCTCGACGTCGTGATGGAGACCGACGACGCCGGGCTGAAGCTCGTCCACCACATCCGCGAGATCCTGAAGAACCGCCACGTCCGCATCATCCTGCGCACCGGCCAGCCGGGCCAGGCGCCGGAGCGGGCGGTCATCCTCGACTACGACATCAACGACTACAAGGCCAAGACCCAGCTCACGGCGCAGCAGCTCTTCACCACCACCGTGGCGGCGCTGCGCTCCTACGAAGACATCATGGCGATCGAGACCAACCGCCGCGGGCTGGAGAAGATCATCGAGGCGTCGTCGTCGCTGTTCAAGGCGCGCTCGATGAAGCTGTTCGCCGCCGGCGTGCTGACCCAGCTCTCCGCCATCCTCGGGGTCGGGCCGGACGCCATCCTGTGCGTGCAGCGCGGGCCGGTGCTGGGCGGCACCCGCGACGGGCTCTACGTGCTGGCCGGCTCGGGCCGCTTCGAGCCGCTGATCAACGAGCCCGCCGGCGACCACATCGAACAGGCGGTGCTGGCCGACATCCTGCGCTGCCTGGAGGCGCGCCGGCACTTCTACGAACCGGACCACTGCACGCTCTACATCCGCTCCCCCAACGACCGCGAGAACGTGGTCTACCTGCGCTCGGACCGGCCGCTGTCGGAGCTCGACCGCAGCCTGATCGAGCTGTTCTGCGCCAAGATCTCGGTCGGCTTCGACAACCTCTACCTGCACGACCAGCTCCGCCGCGCCCAGGAAGGGACGCTGGTGCTGCTGGCCGACGTGGCGGAAGGGCGGGCGGTCGGCGACGACCCGGCCGAACCCACCCTGCGCATCGCCTTCGTGGCCGAGCGGATCGCCGAGCGGCTGGCCGCCGCCGGGGCCGAGGGGGTCGACGAGCCGTTCCTGGAGAACATCGGCCTCGCCTGCCTGCTCCACGACGTCGGCAACGCCACCGTCGACCCGGCGGTGCTGGGCAAGGCCGGCCCGCTGGACGATGCCGAGCGGGCGGCCATGCGGGCCCACGCCGCGGCCGGTGCCGCCATGCTGGAGCGCGCCGGCCGCCGCTGCGAGGCGCGCACGCCGCTCCATCTCGGCGCCGCGGTGGCGCGCCACCACCACGAGAACTGGGACGGCAGCGGCTATCCCGACGGCCTGCGGGGGACCGCCATCCCGCTGGCCGCGCGGGTCGCCGCGGTGGCCGACGCCTACGACGCCATGACCTCGCCGCGGCCGCACCGTCCGGCGCTGGAGCACGCCCGGGCGGTCGAGGAGATCCGCCGCGCCGCCGGCGTCCGCTTCGATCCGCAGGTGGTCGAGGCCTTCCTGGCCGTCGCCGACGACGTCGCGCCGCGCTGACGACCGGCCCCCAGCGGCGCACCGCGCCGATCGGTCCTCAGCGGCGCACCGCGCCGATCGGTCCTCAGCGGCGCACCGCGCCGATCGGTCCTCAGCGGCGCACCGCGCCGATCAGCCCCTCGGCCAGCCAACGCCCGAGCAGGCCGGCGGCCCGGCCGGCCGCCGCCTCGGGGCCGTGGCGCTCGGCCAGCCGGTCGCACAGGGCGCCGAAGGGCGCGCCCGCGGCCAGCGCCGCCAGCGCCTCGCCCTCGTCCTCCTCCAGGGAGCGGTAGAGCGTCCGCTCCGCCGGGCGCCACACCGCCCACGTCACCGGCGCGTCCAGGCGGTGGGGGCGCGGCGGCGCGGCGTCGCCGGCCTGCACCGCCCGCCAGGTCGCGACGACGCTCCAGCGCAGGGTCAGCAGCCGCGCCGTCGCCAGCGGCTCGAAGCGCAGCCCGGCCCACGCCCCGGGCGGCACCGCGGCCACCGCCGCGGCATCCGCCGGCACCGCGTCCGGCCCGTCGAAGGCGGCGCCGAGCGCCCATTCGAAGGCCGCCAGCTCGGCCAGCCAGGGATGGCCGGCCCACGCCGGGTGGTCGGCGAGGAAGCCGGCGAGGCGGTCGCCGAACCAGCGGATGGAGGGATCGCGCGACGGGCAGGCGGCGGCGTAGGCGCGGCCCAGCTCGGCGAACGCCGCGTCGCCCAGCACCGTGTGGACGACGGGGTGGTTCTCGCGCAGCGCGGCGACGAGCCGCAGCCCGTGGGCGTCGCGGTAGACCGCCAGCCGCGACGCGGCATCGGCGCCGGCGCCGGCGCCGGACGCGACCAGGTCGGCGGGCGCGTCCCCGCGCCCGAGGAGCCAAGCGCCGAGCCGCGCCTGCGCGTCGGCCAGGCCGGTCACGCCGCGGTCTCCAGGGCCCGGGCGGCGACGGACCGGGCGCGGTCCAGCTCGGCCACCAGCTCCTCCAGGGGGGGAATGGCGTCGTCGCGTTCGATCATCGTCGGCACCGCGCCGAAGCGCCGCACCGCGGCGGCGTAGAGATCCCAGACCGGGTCGATGACCGGCCGGTCGTGGGTGTCGATGCGCAGCGGTCCGGCGTCGCTGTGGCCGGCGAGGTGGATCTGCGCCACCCGCGCGGCGGGCACGCCGGCGAGATAGGCCTGCGGGTCGAAGCCGTGATTCCAGGCGCTGACGAAGACGTTGTTGACGTCCAGCAGGATCAGGCAGTCGGCGCGCTCCGCCACCGCCGCCAGGAACGCCCACTCCGGCATCGCCGAGGCCCGCCAGTCGAGATAGCTGGAGACGTTCTCCAGCAGGATGCGGCGGCCCAGCGCGTCCTGCACCCGGGCCACCCGCTCGGCGACGTGGGCCACCGCCTCCTCGGTGTGGGGCAGCGGGTAGAGGTCGTGCAGCGGCGTGCCGCCGGCGGCGGTCCAGCAGAGATGGTCCGAGATCCAGGCCGGCGCGATGCGGTCGGCGAGGGCGCGCACCGCCCGCAGATAGGCCATGTCCAGGGGATCGGCGCCGCCGACGTCGAGGGCGACGCCGTGCAGCACCACCGGCCAGTCGGCGCGGATGCGCTCCAGCCAGCGCAGCGGCGACCCGCCGGGGCCGAGATAGTTCTCGGTCAGCGCCTCGAACCAGTCGACGCGCGGGCGCGTCGCGGCGATGGCCTCGTAATGGGCCGGCCGCAGGCCGAGGCCGAAGCCCCGCACCGCCGCTTCCGTCCGCGCCCGCGTCATCGCCTCAGCTCGACTGCACGGTGCCGCCGGCCTTGGTGCAGTCGGCGGCGCTCTTGGTGGTGATCCAGCCGTGCCCCTTGCAGGAGTTCAGGCCCTTGCACTCGTTCATGGCCGACTTGCACTCGGAGTGGCCCTTGCAGGAATTGGCGCCGACGCACTTGACGCCGTCGGCGGCCGCGGCGGGCGAGCCGGCCAGCGAGACGGCGGCGCCGGCGGCGAACAGGGCGGCCGCGGCGGCGGCCACGACGACGCCCGACGGCTTGGCGATGTGGGACATGACGAACCCTCCCGTTTCGGATTGCGATGGCGGCAGGGTAATCTCCTTTCCGATCAAGCGGTGTTCACATGTCGATGATGTCGCGGTGAAGGAGACGTTGCGCCGAGGCTTGGCGGCGGGCGCCGGACGCCCTTACACTTCCCGCCCCACCACCAGGACCGTCCGCATGCCGCGCACCGAGCTCTTCCCGCCCATCGAGCCGTTCGAGACCGGCCGGCTCGCCGTGGACGACCTGCACACGATCCACTGGGAGCAGTGCGGCAACCGGCACGGCGTGCCGGTGGTGTTCCTGCACGGCGGCCCCGGGGCCGGGGCGTCGCCCACCCACCGCCGCTTCTTCGACCCGCAGCATTACCGCATCGTCGTGTTCGACCAGCGCGGCGCCGGGCGGTCGACGCCGCTGGGCGAGGTCCGGCGCAACACCACCGACCTGCTGATCGACGACATCGAGGCGCTGCGCCGCCATCTCGGCGTCGACCGCTGGCTGCTGTTCGGCGGCTCCTGGGGCTCGACCCTGGCGCTGGCCTACGCCCAGGCCCACCCCAACCGCTGCCTCGGCCTGATCCTGCGCGGCATCTTCCTGATGCGCCGCGCCGAGATCGACTGGTTCCTCTATCACATGCGCGTGATCTTCCCGGAGGCGTGGTCGTCGTTCGCCAACCTCATTCCGGAAGCCGAGCGCAGCGATCTGCTGGAGGCCTACTGGCGCCGCCTCGACTCCCCCGACCGCGGCGTGCGCATGGCGGCGGCGCGGTCGTGGAGCATGTACGAGGGCGCCTGCTCGTCGCTGCTGCCGTCGCCCGACCTGATCGCCGCGTCGGGCGAGGACAACCATGCGCTGGGGCTGGCGCGCATCGAGGCGCACTATTTCCGCGCCAACCGCTTCACGCCCGAGGACCGGCTGCTGCGCGACGTCCACCGCATCCGCCATCTGCCGGCGGTGATCGTCCAGGGGCGCTACGACGTGGTCTGCCCCATCGTCTCGGCCGACGAGCTGCGCCGCGCCTGGCCCGAGGCCGACTACCGCATCGTCCCCGACGCCGGCCACTCCGCCATGGAACCCGGAATCCGTGCCGCCCTGGTGCAGGCGACGGAGCGCTTCAAGGACCTGCGGTAGGCGGGGCGCATGGCGGCGGTCTCCGGGGGCATGGGGCGTATACGCGCGGCGCGGGCGGCCGGCCAACGGGCCGCTTGCCTTGGGCTCGGGGGGCGCGTATAACCCCACGCTCCGACGGGCGGCGAGGCCGGGCCGTGTGCCCGGGGCATGCCCACCCGCCCCGTATCGACCCCTGACGTGAGGACGAAAATGCCCAAGCTGAAGACCAAGAGCGGCGCGAAGAAGCGCTTCAAGGTGACGGGGACCGGCAAGGTGCGCGCCGCCGCCGCCTACAAGCGCCACTGCCTGCAGCAGAAATCCTCGAAGATGAAGCGCCAGGCCCGCGGCATGATGACCCTGGCGGAGCCGGATGGTCGCATCGTGCTGAAGAACTGGCTGCGCAACGCCTGATTTCGAGGAGAACTGAACCATGGCTCGTGTCAAGCGGGGCGTCACCACCCACGCCCGTCACCGCAAGATCCTGAAGCTGGCCAAGGGCTACCGCGGCCGCAACTCCACCTGCTTCCGCATCGCCATCGAGAAGGTCGAGAAGGCGCTGCAGTACGCCTACCGCGACCGCCGCAACCGGAAGCGCGACTTCCGCGGCCTGTGGATCCAGCGCATCAACGCCGGCGTGCGCCAGCACGGCCTGACCTATTCGCGCTTCATCAACGGCATCAAGCTCGCCGGCATCGAGATGGACCGCAAGGTGCTGGCCGACATCGCCGCGCGCGAGCCGGACGCCTTCAAGGCCCTGGTCGACCGCGCCCAGGCCGCTCTCAGCGCGAAGGCCGCCTGATCCGCGCCACCACGGCCGGGTCCGCACGCCTGACAGTCCAAGGGAGCCGGTCCTCGCGGATCGGCTCCCTTTTCGCGTCGGGCCCTTTCCATCGGCAGCCGGGGAGCCGACCCCGGCCAGCGGAGCGACGAACACCATGCCGGATGCCCTGAAGAACGAACTGCTGACCCTGGTGAACGAGGCGCCCGATCTGGCCGCGCTGGAGGAGGTCCGGGTCGCCGCGCTGGGCAAGAAGGGCCGCGTCACCGGCCTGATGAAGGAACTGGGCGGCCTCTCCCCCGACGAGCGGCGCGCGCGCGGTGCCGCGCTGAACGCGTTGAAGGACGAGATCGCCGCCGCCATCGACGCCCGCAAGGCCGGCCTCCAGGCCGCCCACCTCGCCGCCCGGCTGGAGGCCGAGCGGGTCGACGTCACCCTGCCGGTGCGCCCGGAGACCCAGGGCCGCATCCATCCCATCAGCCAGACCGTCGACGAGCTGGTCGCCATCTTCGCCGAGATGGGCTTCGCGGTGGCCGAGGGGCCGGACATCGAGGACGACTTCCACAACTTCACCGCCCTCAACTTCCCGCCCGGCCACCCGGCGCGGGACATGCACGACACCTTCTACCTGCCCGACCGCGCCGACGGCGCGCGCATGCTGCTGCGCACCCACACCAGCCCGGTGCAGGTGCGCACCATGCTCAACGCCAAGCCGCCGATCCGCATCATCGCGCCCGGCCGCACCTACCGCTCCGACTACGACATGACCCACACGCCCATGTTCCACCAGGTGGAGGGGCTGGTCATCGACGAGTCCACCCACATGGGCCACCTCAAGGGCTGCCTGGTCGACTTCTGCCGCGCCTTCTTCGACGTCGACGACCTGCCGCTGCGCTTTCGCCCCAGCTTCTTCCCCTTCACCGAGCCGTCGGCCGAGGTCGACATCGGCTGCTCGCGCAAGGGCGGCGAACTGAAGCTCGGCAACTACGGCGACTGGCTGGAGATCCTCGGCTGCGGCATGGTCCATCCCAACGTGCTGGAGGCCTGCGGCATCGACAGCAGCCGCTACCAGGGCTTCGCCTTCGGCATGGGGATCGAGCGCATCGCCATGCTGAAGTACGGCATCCCCGACCTGCGCACCTTCTTCGAAGCGGACCTGCGGTGGCTGAAGCACTACGGCTTCGTGCCCCTCGACGTTCCCTCGCCCGCGCAAGGCCTGACCCGCTGAAGGAGCCGGTTCCATGAAGTTCACGCTGTCCTGGCTGAAGGACCACCTGGAGACCGACGCCTCCCTCGACACGATCGTCGAGCGGCTGACCATGCTCGGCCTCGAGGTCGAGGGGGTCGAGGACCGCGCGCGGGCGCTGGCCCCCTTCGTCGTCGCCCGCGTCGTCAGCGCCGAGAAGCATCCCGACGCCGACAAGCTGCGCGTGCTCACCGTCGACACCGGGACCGCGACCGTCCAGGTGGTGTGCGGCGCGCCCAACGCGCGCGCCGGCATGAAGGGGGTGTTCGCCCCCGTGGGCACCTACGTGCCCGGCGCCGACCTGACCCTGAAGAAGGGCGTCATCCGCGGCGTCGAGTCCAACGGCATGATGTGCTCGGAGCGCGAGCTGCAGCTCTCCGACGACCACGAGGGCATCGTCGACCTGCCGGCCGACGCCCCCGTCGGCGCGCCGTTCGCCGAGTACGCCGGGCTCGGCGACCCCGTCATCGACGTGGCGCTGACCCCCGACCGCGCCGACTGCGCCGGCGTGCGCGGCATCGCCCGCGACCTCGCCGCCGCCGGGCTCGGCCGGCTGAAGCCGCTGGAGGAGGGGCTGCTCGACGCCACCCCGGTGCCGGGCCGCTTCCCCAGCCCGCTGTCGGTCGCCATCGAGGTGCCCGAGGCCTGCCCGCTGTTCGTCGGCCGCCTCATCCGCGGCGTGCGCAACGGCCCCTCGCCGAAATGGCTGCAGGACAAGCTGACGGCCATCGGCCTGCGCCCCATCTCGGCGCTGGTCGACATCACCAACTATCTCACCTTCGACGCCGCCCGTCCGCTGCACGTCTTCGACGCCGCCAAGGTGGATCGCGGGATCCTCGTCCGCATGGGCCGCCCCGGCGAGGCGTTCAGGGCCCTGAACGACAAGGACTACACCCTCGATCCGGAGATGGTCGTCATCGCCGACCACACGGGCCCGCTGGGGCTGGGCGGCATCGTCGGCGGCGAATCCACGGGCTGCACCGAGACGACCACCGACGTCTTCGTGGAAGCGGCGCTGTTCGACCCGGTGCGCATCGCCGCCACCGGCCGGCGCCTCGGCGTCGAGTCCGACGCCCGCTACCGCTTCGAGCGCGGCGTCGATCCCGCGGCCGTGTTCCCCGGCATGGAGCGCGCCACCCGCCTGATCCTGGAGCTCTGCGGCGGCGAGCCGTCCGAGCTGGTCGTCGCCGGGGCCGAACCGGACTGGCAGCGCGCGGTGCGCTTCCGGCCGTCGCGGGTGCGGCACCTGGGCGGCGTCGATCTGCCGCGCGACGCCCAGACGCGCATCCTGGCGGCGCTGGGCTGCGGCCTGCGCGAGGCCGAGGACGGCACCCTGTCGGTCGCCATCCCCTCCTGGCGCCAGGACATCCACGGCGAGGCCGACCTGGTCGAGGAGGTGCTGCGCGTGCACGGCTTCGACGCCATCCCGGCGACGCCGATGGAGCGGGTCGGCGTCGTGCCCAAGCCGGCGCTGACCCCGGCCCAGCGCCGCGTCGGCCTGGCCAAGCGCACCCTGGCGGCGCGCGGCATGAGCGAGGCGGTGACCTGGTCGTTCCTGTCCGGGGCCGTGGCCGAGCGGTTCGGCGGGCGCGACCCGGGCCTGCGCCTGCTCAACCCCATCAGCGCCGACCTCGACGTCATGCGGCCCAGCATCCTGCCCAACCTGATCCAGGCGGCCGGGCGCAACGCCGACCGCGGCTTCGCCGACGCCGCCCTGTTCGAGGTGGGCCCCGCCTACCGCGACGCCACGCCCGCCGGCCAGGACACGGTGGCCGCCGGCATCCGCAGCGGCAACGCGGCGCCGCGCCACTGGAGCGGGCCGACCCGGGCCGTCGACGTCTACGACGCCAAGGCCGACGCGCTGGCGGTGCTGGAGGCGGCCGGCGCGCCGGCCGGCAATCTGCAGGTCACCACCGACGCGCCGGACTGGTACCATCCCGGCCGCTCCGGCACGCTGCGCCTGGGGCCGACGGTGCTCGGCCGCTTCGGCGAGCTGCACCCGGCGGTGCTCGACGCGCTCGGCGTCAAGGGGCCGGTGGTCGGCTTCGAGGTGCTCCTCGACGCCGTGCCGCTGCCCAAGAGGAAGGGCGGCACCGCCAAGCCGCTCCTGCAGCTCTCGGCCTTCCAGCCGCTGGAGCGCGACTTCGCCTTCCTGGTCGACGCCGGCGTCGAGGCCGACCGCATCGTCCGCGCCGCCAAGGGGGCGGACAAGGCGCTGGTCCGCGAGGTCGGCGTGTTCGACGTCTACCAGGGGCCGGGCGTGGAGGACGGCCGCAAGTCCGTGGCCATCACCGTCACCCTGCAGCCGGTCGACCGCACCCTCACCGACAAGGACATCGAGGAGGTCGGCGGCAAGATCGTCGCCGCGGTCGCCAAGGCCACCGGCGGCACCTTGCGGGCGTGACGCCCCGCGGCGGGGGCCCCGGCGCCCCCGCCGTCCGCCGCATATGCCGTAAGGACGGATTGAGCCGGCAACTCCGCATCCGCTAAAGCGGACTCCCGTCTTCGCATTTTCGCGCACCCTCCACACCGACCGCAGCGGCCCCGTTCATGGTACGGCGGCGGATAACCCTTACGGATTGGGGGACATCATGGGCAACCCGGAAACCGGAGGCCTGATCGTCGTCGTCGACGACGACCCGTCGATCGTCGAAGGACTCGGGATGATCCTGGAGACCTGGGGCTACGATGTGTTCACCGCCCAGTCGGTGGGCGATCTGCAGGGCCGCCTCGGCGACCTCGGCGCGACGCCGGCGCTGGTGCTCGCCGACCATTTCCTGCCGGGCGGCCACACCGGCGGGGAAGCGGTGGAGATGGTGCGCAGCCACTGCGGCGCCCGCGTGCCGGCCATCGTGCTGACGGGCGACACCGCGCCGGAGCGCCAGGACGAGGCCGCCGCCGGCGGCTACCGGCTGCTGCACAAGCCGGTGCTGCCCACCGCCCTGCGCAGCGCGCTGGAGGAGATGATCGGCTGACGGGCGCGGCGCCCCGCGGCCGACACCACTCTTTAGGCGCGGCGGGCCCGTGCCCGGCGCGCTTCCAGCGGCTGCAGCTCGTGCAGCAGCCACACCAGCAGGGTGACCACCAGCAGGGCGCCGGCCTGGTGCGCCGCCGCCACGGGAATCCACACCACGCTCAGCAGGGTGGCGATGCCGAGGCCGACCTGGGCCAGCACCATCAGGCCGAGCAGGCCGGCGACCCCGCCGGCGCGGCCGGGCAGGGCGGCGGCGCGCACCCGCGCGGCCAGCGCCAGCACCACCGCCGCCGTGGCCAGGGCGAGCCAGCGGTGGATGAACTGCACCGCCGCGGTGTTCTCGAACGGGTTCAGCCACCACGGCTCCAGGTTGGCGATCTCCGGCGGGATCCAGGCGCCCTCCATGGTGGGGAAGGTGTTGTAGGCGCGGCCGGCGTCGATGCCGGCGACGAACGCCCCCCAGACGATGGTGACGCCGACCATGGCGAGGGCGATCCGGGCGTGCCGGCGCAGAGGCGCCGTGTCGTTGCGCCACCCCGACAGCGGGGCGGGGTCGAGCAGGCCGAGCGCCACCCGCAGCATCAGCGCGTAGATGAGGATCGCCACCGACAGGTGCAGCGCCAGCCGGTAGTGGCTGACGTCGGGACGGTCGACCAGACCGCTCATCACCATGTACCAGCCGATCACCCCCTGCAGCCCGCCCAGCGCGAACAGGCCCCACAGCTTCGGCCTGGTGTCGCGCGGCACCGCCCCCAGCGCCTGGAAGACCACGAAGCCGATGAGGAAGACGAAGCCGATGAGCTGGCCCCACAGGCGGTGGAACCATTCCCAGAAGAAGATCCGCTTGAACCCGTCGAGGTCCATCCAGGCGTTGTAGATGCGGTATTCCGGCGTCGCCTGGTAGAGGCCGAAGACGCGGTTCCATTCCGCCTCCGACAGCGGCGGCAGGATGCCGATCAGCGGCTTCCACTCGACCATCGACAGGCCGGACTCGGTGAGGCGGGTGATGGCGCCGATCACCGCCATGGCGAACACCATGGCGCAGCAGGCGAGCAGCCACAGGGCGACGGGGCGCGGCGAGGGGACGGCGCGGGCGGGAGCGGTCTCGGCGAGGGCGGTCACGGTCGGCGGGGTCCGGGCGAACGGGAGGGGTACCCCCGCAACATGGGGGATCGCGGGCCCAGCGTCAAATCCCCGCACCGGCCGCCGCCGTCGCGGTGCTACAGTCGTCGGGTGAGGGATGGGACGATGGTCGGGGCGGCCATGAAGGATCTCGTGCTCGGGTTCGGTCTGGAATTCGCCGATCTCTACCGGCGCGACGGCCTGCTGCGGCTCGACGCGCGGTTCCTGGAGTGCCTCGGGCGGGACGATCCGGGGCTGGCCGAGCGCCTCGCCGCGGCCCGCGCCGCGCCGACGGCGCTCGACGCCAAGGCGCTGGGCGACCTGCTGGCGGCGCTCGCGCCGCACCTGGAGGACTTCCTCGCCGCCCTGTTCGGCGTCGGCGCCGCGCTGGACGGGCTGCGCGCCGCCCAGGACGCGCTGGCCCCGCTCTACACCGCCAAGCGGCTGTTCGTGCAGCGCCGTGCCGCCAAGGCGCTGGCGCCGGAGGAGGCCGCCGCGCTGGACGGGGCCGCGCTGGCGGCGCGCCTGGAGGCGTGGCTGGGCGAGCCGCCGAGCGAGCCGGCCTTCGCCCGCGCCGTGCTCGCCTGGATGGCGGACGAGACGGCCAACGCCGAGCGCCTCGACACGGCCCTGCGCTACGCCGCCTGGGCCCTGCACGCCGAGGCCGGGCGCGCCCGCCACGGCGCCGGGCTGCTGTTCCAGCTGCCGCAGCGGACCGACCCGCTCCACCTCGTGGCACTGGAGAGCGAGGAGGTGGCGCCGGGGCTGTCCGCCTTCGTGGCGCCGCCCGGCCGGCGGCGCCGGCGCGCCGGGTTCGCGTTGACCGACCCGGGAACCGGCCTCGCCGGCTGCCTCGACCAGGCCAACTACTGCATCTGGTGCCACAACCAGGGCAAGGACTCCTGCTCCCACGGGCTGGTCGACCGCAAGACCGGCGCCTACGCGCGCAACGGCTTCGGCGTCGCCCTGCACGGCTGCCCGCTCGACGAGAAGATCTCGGAGATGCACGCGCTGAAGGCCGGCGGCCTGCCGGTGGCGGCGCTGGCGGTCGCCGTCGTCGACAACCCGATGCTGGCCGCCACCGGCCACCGCATCTGCAACGACTGCATGAAGGCCTGCATCTACCAGAAGCAGCAGCCCGTCGACATCCCGCAGGCCGAGACGCGAATCCTCAAGGACGTGCTGGCGCTGCCCTGGGGCTTCGAGATCTACGGGCTGCTCACCCGCTGGAACCCGCTCGACGTGGCGCGGCCGCTGCCGCGGCCGGACAGCGGCTGCAAGGTGCTGGTGGTCGGGCTGGGGCCGGCCGGGTTCACCCTGGCCCATCACCTGATGAACGACGGCCACACCGTGGTCGGCATCGACGGGCTGAAGATCGAGCCGCTGCCCGCCGACCTCTCGGGAACGCTGCCGTCGGGCGCCCGCGTGCCGTTCCGCCCCGTCCACGACGTCCGCGACCTGCACGACCGTCTCGACGACCGGATCATGGCCGGCTTCGGCGGGGTCGCCGAGTACGGCATCACCGTGCGCTGGGACAAGAACTTCCTCAAGATCGTGCGGCTGCTGCTGGAGCGGCGCGACCGCATGACGGTGATCGGCGGCGTGCGCTTCGGCGGCACGCTCGGCGTCGACGAGGCGTTCGCGCGCGGCTTCGACCACGTGGCGCTGTGCATGGGCGCCGGCCGGCCCACCGTGGTGCCGATGGCCAACGGGCTGGCCCGCGGCGTGCGCCAGGCCTCGGACTTCCTGATGGCGCTGCAGCTCACCGGTGCCGCCAAGGCGGACAGCCTCGCCAACCTGCAGGTGCGGCTGCCGGTGGTGGTGATCGGCGGCGGCCTGACCGCGATCGACACCGCCACCGAGGCGCTCGCCTATTACCCCGTGCAGGTGGCGAAGGTCCTGGAGCGCTACGAGGCGCTGGCGGCCGAGCGCGGCGAGGCCGCGGTGCGCGCCCGCTGGACGGCCGAGGAGGCGGCGCTGGCCGACGAGTTCCTCGCCCATGCCCGGGCGCTGCGCGCCCCCGGGGCGGACCACGCCGCCCTGCTGCGGGCGTGGGGCGGCGTCACCATCGCCTACCGCCGCCGCCTCGTCGACTCGCCGGCCTACACCCTCAACCACGAGGAGGTGGCGCACGGCCTCGCCGAGGGCATCCGCTTCGTCGAGGGGGTGACGCCGCTGGAGGTCGAGACCGACGGCGACGGGGCGGCCTGCGCCGTCCGGCTCTCCGGCCCGGGCGGCAACGCCGTGCGGCTGCCGGCGCGCACCGTGCTGGTCGCCGCCGGCACCCAGCCGAACACCGTGCTGGCCCGCGAGGAGCCGGGCTGGGCGGTGCTCGACGGCCGCACCTTCCGCGCCATCGACGAGGACGGCCGTCCGGTGACGCCGGAGCGCTTGGCCAAGCCGGCGGCGGCGCACGTGCTGATGGCGCGCGCGCCCGACGGCCGCTTCCTCTCCTTCTTCGGCGACCTGCACCCGTCCTTCTCCGGCAACGTGGTCAAGGCGATGGGCGGGGCCAAGCGCGGCTATCCCGTGGTGACGCGGGTGCTGGGGCGCCGCTCCCCCACCGCGGTGGCGCCGGAGCGGCTGGTGGCCGCCCTCAACCGCGACCTGCGCCCGCGCGTCCACGCGGTCGAGCGCCTCACCCCGACCATCGTCGAGGTGGTGGTCGAGGCGCCGGCCGCCGCCCGGCGCTTCCGGCCCGGCCAGTTCTACCGCCTGCAGAACTACGAGACCCTGGCGCGGCGGGTGGACGGCACGGCGATGGCCATGGAGGGGCTGGCGCTGACCGGCGCCCACGCCGATCCCGAGCGCGGCCTGCTGTCGATGATCGTGCTGGAGATGGGCGGCTCGTCCGACCTGTGCGCCGTGCTGAAGCCGGGCGATCCCGTGGTCGTCATGGGGCCGACGGGGGCGCCCACCGAGATCCCGCGGGGCGGGACGGTGTGCCTGGTGGGCGGCGGCCTCGGCAACGCGGTGCTGTTCTCCATCGGCCGGGCGTGCCGGGCCCAGGGCTGCCGCGTCCTCTACTTCGCCGGCTACAAGGCCCGGCGCGACCGCTACAAGGTGGCGGAGATCGAGGCCGCCGCCGACCGGGTGGTCTGGTGCTGCGACGAGGCGCCGGGCTTCGAACCCGGCCGGCCGGGCGACGCCAGCGTCGTCGGCACCATCGTCCAGGCCATGGTGGACCACGCCGAGGGGCGGCTCGGCGATCCCGGCATCCCGCTCGGCGAGGTCGACCGCCTGATCGTCATCGGCTCCGACCGCATGATGGCGGCGGTGACGGCGGCCCGGCACGGCCCGCTCGCGGCGCACCTCAAGCCGGGCCACGTCGCCATCGGCTCCATCAACTCCCCCATGCAGTGCATGATGAAGGAGATCTGCGCCCAGTGCCTGCAGCGCCACACCGACCCGGCGACGGGGGCGGAATCCGTGGTGTTCTCCTGCGCCGACCAGGACCAGGCGCTGGACCGGGTCGACTTCGCCAACCTGAACCAGCGCCTGCGGCAGAACGCGGTGCAGGAGAAGCTGACCGCCCAGTGGGTCGACCGCTGCCTGCGCCGCATGGGGGTCAGGGGGTAGGCCGTCCTCGACGACGCCCAAGCAGGGACGCCCGCGCAGGACGTCCGCACAGTGCCCGGGCCGGGCCTGGGGGCCCGATCCGGGCAAGCGTGCTCAGCTCCCGATCCGCCGCAGGATCAGGCGGATCTCGTCGCCGTGCCGCTGCCGGGCGACGCATTCCCAGCCCCGCGGTTCCAGCTCGGCGTAGAGCAGGGCGGGGTCGCGGTCGTGGTGGACCATGATGATCTCCGCCTCGCCGCCGTCGATCAGCCCGAGCACGGCGGTCAGCGGGCCCGGCGGGGCGAGGCCGCGCAGGTCGATGTGGGTGACCTGCCCCTCGCGCCAGCTCTCGCCGGGCAGGCGGGCGGCGGGCGCCGCCGGCGCGGCGTTCCCGGCGCCGGCGCCGTCCCCGCCGTCCCCGCCGTCGCGGCGGAAGCAGATGCGCCAGTGGCCGGCCGCCACCTGGCGGCCCAGCGAGGTGAAGCCCTTGCCGGCCAGCACCCGGCGCAGCGGCGCCGGGTCGAAGGGGGCGTCGAGGACCAGGAAGTCGCCGGGTCCCACCGCGGCGGCGGCGTCCATGACGGCGGCGAAGGGGTCCTGGCCGCCGGCGAGCAGGGGGCGGACGTCCAGGGGCGGGCCGCCGCGGCGTTCGGCTTGGGCGAACCAGTCGGTCTCGGAGGGCATGGCGGGGGGTCTCACGGCAGCCAGTACAGGGGATCCACCCCGAACAGCCAGGGATGGACGAACAGGATGGCGGCGTAGGTCGCCAGCGCGGCGAGCACCGGCAGGGCGCCGATCTCGGCCGGCGCCAGGCGCTGCCGCCCCGCCAGGATGGCGGCGAAGGGGATGACGGAGGTCCGGGCGCGGAAGGCGTCGGCCTGCGGCGTGCCGGCGCGGCGCAGAACCCAGTCGTTCTTGACGATGGCGAACAGGGCGATGGCCGCCATGGTGGCGAACAGGATGACCCGGCGCAGGTCGCCGGTCGCCTGCAGGTGGAGAAGCGCCCACAGCAGGATGCCGACGCTGCCGGGGTGGCCGGTGATCCGGTAGACGCCGGCGGGCGGGAGCGGCGCCTGCGGGGCGCCGGCCCGGCGCATCAGCCGGGCGACGACGAGGAAGACGGCCACCGGCATGAGGGCGACCACCAGCATGGGCGCCCAGGCCGCCGGGACGAACACCCAGCCGCTGACCTCCACGGTGGCGTAGGCGTGCACGAACAGGGCGAGCGTCGCCACCGACAGCAGCGAGTGCAGGGTGACGAAGCCGGTGCGGCCGATGCGGGCGATCAGCGCCGGCCGCACCCCCGGCCAGGAGGGGACGGCGTGGCTGGCGAACAGCAGGAGGGCGCTGGCGAGATAGAGAGGCGTCGACATCGGCGGGCGCGTTTCGCTCTGGAACCTTCCCCACATGGAACACGCGGCGGCCTCGTCCAGTCTTGACGGCCGTCAAGCTCGGCTCCGCGTGTCCGGAACTTTCGCACGGTTGTCACGTTCCTCGCCGCGGAACCCGTTTCCGGCACACGATTGCGAAAGGGAAGTCGAACCATGACACGGTGCCGCATCCTGGGGGGCGGTCGCGCGACGCTCGCCGCCACCCTGTTGTCCCTCGGCCTCGCCGCCTGCGCCGGCGGACCGCCGCCGCCGACCGCGGAGATGGGGGCGGCCGAACAGGCCATCGATACCGCCGAACGCGCCGGCGCGCTGGAGCACGCTCCGGTCGAGCTGCAGAGCGCGCGCGACAAGCTGGCCGCGGCCGACGCCGCCATGCGCGACGACGAGCGCGGCGAAGCCCGCCGCCTCGCCGAGCAGGCCCGCGCCGACGCCGAACTGGCCGCGGTGCGCGCCGAGCAGGCCGCCGCCCGCGAGGCCGCCGTCGCGGTCAGCCGCGACACCGGCGTGCTCAGCGGGGGCTCGACCGCCCCGGTGATCCCCGGCGGCTCCACCTATCCCCCCGTTTCCGGAGGCTCGACATGGCAATGACGACACCGCGCCCCGCCGCCCTCGCCGCCGTGGCGCTGGGCGCCGCGCTGCTGGCCGGCTGCGCTTCGGACGCCGGCAACCCCACCGCGGTGATGCAGGCCCGCGAGGCCTACACCGCCGCCGCCACCGACCCGACGGTGGCGCAGCGGGCCCCCCTGGAGCTGCGCAAGGCGGAACAGGCCCTGCGCGAGGCGCAGGAGGCCCAGGAGGAGGGCGCCGGTTCCGAGGAGGTGACGAACAAGGCCTACATCGCCACCCGGCAGGCCCAGGTGGCCCGCGAGACGGCGGCGCTGAAGAGCGCGCGCGAGACGGTGGAGGGCGCCGAGACGACGCGGCTGCAGGTCCGCAACGCCGAGCTGGAGCGGCAGATCCGCGAGCTGCAGGCCGAGCAGACCGAGCGCGGTCTGGTGATGACGCTCGGCGACGTGCTGTTCGCCACCGGCCGGGCCGATCTGACGCCCGGCGCGATGAACCGCGTCGACCGCCTCGCCGCCTTCCTGCAGCGCTACCCCGCGCGCACCGTGCGCATCGAGGGCCACACCGACAGCACCGGCGGCTCCGCCACCAACCTGCACCTGTCGGAGGAGCGGGCCGCGGCCGTGCAGCAGGCGCTGGTCGCCCGCGGCATCAGCCCGTCCCGCATCACCGCGGTGGGCTACGGCGCGGCCCAGCCGGTGGCGTCCAACTCCAGCGACGCCGGCCGCCAGGCCAACCGCCGGGTGGAGATCGTCATCCCCGACGAGGGCACGTTCGCCGAGAACCGCTGATCCGGCCGGGAACCGGCCGGCGCCCTTGACCGCGCCGGCCGGTCCCGCTACGTCCCGCCCGGGAAGAACGCCTGCCCGGAAGCGAGGACACGATGGACGAGGACGACCCCTGCGTGGGCGTGTGCATGATCGGCGAGGACGGCCGCTGCGTCGGCTGCGGCCGCAGCGAGGACGAGATCCACGGTCCGCCCGCCGACTCCCGGACCGGCTCCCGCGCCGACCCTCCCGGCGCGCCGGCCCCGACCGGCGCCTGACCCCTTCTCCCGATCGAACGGCGCCCGCTACCTCCTTTGACGATGGGACGGTTGGCGCGTGGCGATGTTGGGGTGCCCAGAGCCTTCGCCCCGACGGCGGATGCGCTGCGGTCGCCGGCCCGGCGGCGGGCGGGCTCGCAACGACGATCGACCCCAACGACGATCGGCCCCGACGAAATCGAATTGGGAGAAGACCATGCGCAACCTGATGATCGCGACCGTTTCGGCTCTGGTGCTGACGGCCGGCTCCGCCATGGCGGGCGACGCCATGCACAAGAACGACGCCGCCGGCGCGTCGACCTTGAACGATTCGGCGACGACGAACGACGATTCGCTCGACAGCAACACGGCGACCAGTTCCGACGTGTCGCCGCTGCGCGACGAGCCCGGCACCGGCATCAACTGCCCGCCGGGCCGCGAGAACTGCGCGCCGGGCGACGTCTCCGGCGGCACCACCACCGGCATCTCCGGCGGCTCGGACGGCAGCCGGGGCGGCGGCGGCGTCGGCGGTTCCGGCGGCGGGGCCGGCTCCGGCCAGTGATGCGGCGGCCGTCCGGCCGGACCGACGCCGCTTGGTCCGGTCCGGCCGGACCGTGATGGGACGCGAGGCCGCATGGGGGTTCCCATGCGGCCTCGCCGCGTTTTATGCCGCGGCCTCGCCGCGTTTTTTATGCCGCGGCCTCGCCGCGCGGGCGTTTCAGGGCCGCTTCAGGCGGCCGGCGCCGGCTCCTCGCGGCCGATGGCGGCGGGCGCCATCGTCAGGGGGAAGCGGATGACGAAGGTGGTGCCGTGCCCCTCCTCGCTCTCCACCCGGATCGAGCCGCGCAACCGCTTGGTGACGATGTTGTAGACGATGTGCAGGCCGAGCCCGCTGCCGCCGGCGCTGCGCCGGGTGGTGAAGAAGGGGTCGAAGATGCGCAGCCGGTTGGCCTCCGGGATGCCGCAGCCGTCGTCGGCGAAGCGCAGCTCCACCTCGCCCGGCGGGGCCGGCGTCACGGAGATCTCGATGCGCCCGGCCTGGCCTTCGGGAAAGGCGTGGGTCAGGGCGTTCATGGTCAGGTTGGTCAGGACCTGGAACAGGGCGCCGGGATAGCCGTCGACGATCACCCCTTCGGGGCAGTCGACGGCGACGCCGTGCTGCATCTTCTTCAGGCGCGGGTGCAGGCTGGTCAGCACGTCGTCGAGATAGGCCTTGAGGTCGAAGCAGCGGCGCTCCTCGCTGGTCTGGTCGACCGCGGTCTGCTTGAAGCTCTGGATCAGCTCGCCGGCGCGGTGCAGGTTGGTCTCGATGAGGGCGCACACCTCGGCGGCGGTGTCGATGTAGTCCGCCAGGTCGGCGCGCCGGACCGCGCCGTCGGCGACGCGGCGGCGGAACTGTCGGGTCGCGTCGGCGAGGTGGGTGATGCCCGTCAGGGCGACGCCGACCGGGGTGTTGACCTCGTGCGCCACCCCCGCCACCAGGGCGCCCAGGGACGCCATCTTCTCCGACTGGATCAGCGTCTCCTGGGCATGGCGCAGGTCGCTCAGCGCCTGCTCGGCGCGCTGCTTGGCGGCGTGCGCCTCCTCCTCCGAGCGCTTCTGCTGGGTGATGTCGTTGATGGCGACCAGGAACGCCGGCTCGTCGCCGTCGCGCATCTCGACGGCCGACAGCAGCGCCCAGAACGGCCGCCCGTCGGCGCCGGCGAGGCGCATCTCCAGATCGTCCACCGCGCCGTCCTCCTCCAGCCGGTGCATCAGCCGGTGCGCGTCCCGCGGGTCGGCGAAGAAGCGGGCGTCGCGGGTCAGGGTCAGCCGGGCGCCGTCGGTGCCGAACAGGGCCTCCGCCTGGCGGTTGTAGAACAGGACCGAGCCGTCGGACACCCGGGCGATGACCACCGGGAAGGGCGAGGCCGAGAGGATCGTGCGCAGCCGCGCCTCGCCCGCCTTCAGGGCGTCGGCGTATTCGTGGGCGTCCACCAGCGCCTCGCCGAAGCGCTCGACGCCGGTGGTGATGGAGTCGATCTCGGCGAACAGGGCGGGCGGCAGGCGCACCACCCGGCGCGCCCGCTGCACCTCGGCCAGCGCCTCGCTGGCGCGGCGGATCGGCCGCACCACATGGGTGCGCAGCAGGACGAACAGCACGAGCTGCACCGCCGCCGCCGCCGCCAGGCCGATGGCGACGACGAGGAGGCCGTGGCGGCCGTAGGCGGTCAGCAGCTCGGCGATGCGGTCGGTGCCCGAGGCGGCGTCGGCGCGCAGGTTCTCCGTCATCTCGCGCAGCAGCGCGTGGGCGGTCTCGGTCTCCAGCGCCATGTCGGCCTCGTTGGCGAGCATGGCGCGGCGCTGGGCGAACAGCTCGGCCAGCCCGTCGAGATCGGCGGACAGCGGCCCGGCGTCCATGCCCGCGGGCGAGCCGAGCGCCATCCGCACCGCCGCCGCCAGGGTGCGGTAGCGCTCCTCCAGCGCGCCGAGGCGCGTCACGTCGGGGGCGGCGGCGGCCTCGCCGAGCACCTCCAGGATGCGGAAGAAGGGTTCCTGCGCCGCCAGCGCCGTGCCCGACCCCAACAGGCGCAGGAAGATCCGGTCGGCGCGCTCGCGCACCGCGGCCGCCCGCGCTGCCAGGGTGTCGATCAGGTCGGCGCGCTCGGCGGCGCGGCGCACCGCGTTGACCGCGAGGTCGAGGCGGGCCAGCAGGTCGGGGGCGATGTCGGCGGCGAACCGGCCGGCCAGCGCGTCGACCTCGGCCAGGGCGCGCCGCCGCGCCTCGGGGGAGCGGGCGCTCAGCACCGCCTCGGCGAGCTGGCCCATGCGGGCGGCGAAGACGGCGTATTCCTGCTGCCGGTTGATGCGCGGGATGATGGCGGTCTGGGCCTCCTCGGCCACGCTCAGCACGCGCTGGAAGGCGCCGCCGATGCTCCAGCTCAGCCCGGCCACCAGGAACGCCATGGCCAGGGCGACGGCGACGGCGACGGTCTGCAGGCGCGGCTTGCGGCCGCGCCGCACGGGAACCGGCTCGCCGCGCCCGCCTGCGGATCCATCGCGCTGCGGACTCCTCGGCACCCGCTCTCCTCCCTGGCTGCGCCGCCCGGTCGAGGGGAGGCCGGGCGGGGCCGAGCATAGACGCTGCACCGGCCTTTGGGAATGCGCAAGGACCGCGCGCAGCCGTGACCTCCGCCGCGCCCGCCTGTTGGCTTCGGGGGACGACATCCGCCGGAGGAGACCGATGAGCGACGTGAAGCAGGTCGTGCACCGTTCGTTCGCCGGGCGCCTGCCGCCGCAGGAGCTGCGGCGGCGCGTCCAGCGCGGGCGAGGGTCGGAGATGGCGCTGCGCCGCGCCACCGTGGCGACCTCGCTGGTCGGCATGGCGAGCATGGCGGCGGTGACGCTGTTCCAGACCGGGGTGATCCGCCGCCTGCCCGACCCGCCGACCCGGCGGCCCCACTTCGACACCGCCAAGGTCAACGGCAGCGACGAGGCGTGGGGCTACGGCATGCCCGACGGGCCGATCACGCTCGCCATGCACGCCGCCAACCTGGTGCTCGCCGCCGCCGGGCCGCCGGAGCGGGTGCGCACCCGACCGTGGCTGCCCATCGCCGCCGCCGTCTTCTCCGGTGCCCAGGCGGCGGTGGCGGCGAAGTACCTGTTCCACACCATGCCCAAGGTGGACCGGGCGTGGTGCCCCTACTGCGTGACCGACGCGCTGATGCACTTCGGCACCTTCGCCTTCACCCTCACCGAGGCGGCCCAGGCCGTCGGGGGCCTGCGCGCCGCCCGCCGGGCGCCGCGCGGCATGGGGTTGGGGCGCTGACGCGCGCCCGGATGCCGCCCAAGCGGATTTTCCGAACGCCGCCCACACATGGGCGGGCTCGGAAAGCCTGCAAGACCTGGAGCTGGTCGGCTGCCCGGCCACCGGTCGGGAAAGAGGGCGGGGCGTCGCCGACCAGCGCCAGGAAGACGGCAGAGCGCGCGGCCATCAGGTTCTCGTCGATGGCCGCAGGGTTTCAAGCCGGCTGCCGGGAGGCACGCATGCGGTCGAACATGGCGGCGTTGGGGCAGAATTCCCGATAGGCCGTAGCGACGGAACCGCAGGTCAGCCAAGCGCGGCAACGGTCCGCGGCGGGGCATCCCACGCAGATCAGGCCGGCGGAGCTCAGCCAGGCGGTTTGGCCGGCGGCGACCACCGCCGCGACGTCAATGTCGAGCCGGCGGATCATCGCGCCCATGAGATCTGAGCGCTTGGCAGAATGCGCAAACATGGCCGTCTCTTGCGATGCATCGTCTTATCCGAAGCCTACCCGGCATCGGACGGAAGGCGTTTGACGCGTGTCAAATTCTCGAAAGGAATATTCGTTCGTGGAGAAAAAGCCGGACATAGGGTGTTCTGATGTTCATCCATAGAAAAACAGAATGATGCTAAGAGCGGCCGGTTCAGTACGGCGCTGTTTCGGCGGAACGTGGGCGGTCGAAGTCGCTGACCTTGACCGCGGCGTTGGCGATGCGGCGGATCAGGGGAATCGAGGTGTCGGTGGGCAGCATGGCGCTGAACGGCACCGGCGGCACCGGCGGATCGGTCGGCACCACGCGCAACCGACCCTCGGCGAGGTCGCGCGCGAAGCAGCGTGGCGGCAGCAGGGTGAGTCCGAGCCCGGCGATGGCTAGCGACGCGGCGACGCCGAAACTCTTGCAGGTGTCGACGCGCGAGCAGTTGGCGCCGCCGGCGTGGAACCACCGCTCCATGCGGCTGTAGTGGTAGGATTCCCGCGACAGCGAGATGATCGGCCAGCGCTGCAGCGTGAGCGGGGTCAGCGGCTCGTCCGGCAGGTCCAGATCGGGGCTGGCCATCCAGGCCAGCCCGACGGTGCCGAGGGAATGGTTGGACAGGTTGACATCGCTGACTTCGCCCGGTGCCAGGACGATGTCGAGCGCTCCGTTGCGCAGCCGCTCCACCAGATCGCCGGTCAGCGCCTCGTCCAGTTCCAGGATGAGGTTGGGATAGCGCTGGTGCAGCAGCTTGATGAGCCGCGGCAGCCAAGTCACCGACACCACCTCGACGACGCCGAGGCGGACGATGCCGGGCAGCGCCTCGGACGCCGAGATGCGCTCCTGCATGTCGCCGGCGATGCGTAGGAGCTGCTCGGCGTAGGCCAGCAACTCCCGCCCCTTCGGCGTCAGCCGCACCGCCCGTTGCGAGCGGTCGAACAGCACGACGTTGAAGCGGTGCTCCAGCTCCTGGATGCGGGTGGAGACGGTGGACTGGGTCGCGTAGAGGCGCTCCGCCGCCGCCGTGAAGCTGCCGAGTTTGGCGGCCCAGTAGAAGGTCTCGATCTGCCGAAGGTTCACGGCTCCGCTTTCCGACATGCGCTGCGCCTTCCCGAACTATCGTGCGGAGCGGGTGGGTGTTCAAGCCGGGGGGCGCTGGCGTGCCGTGACGGTGCGGTAGGCGATCATGCGGTCCTTGAGGCCCGGCCGCTGCACCGAGCGGACGAGGTCGGCCAAGTCGGCATCGCGGGTGTCGGCGATGCTGACGCCGAGCAGGGTCGCCGCCGTGGTGGGGTCGAGCAGGGCGGCGGCGGCGGCGGCGCGCTCGACGATGGCCGGCCAGCCGTCGCGGTCCTCCACCTCCTGGACGAAGCCGACCTCCAACGCCTTACAGGCGTCGAAGGCGCGGGCCTCCAGGAGGATGCGGCGCCCGGCCTCGCCGGCGCGGGCGACGAAGCGGCGGGTCCCCAGCACGACGCCGAAGCGCAGGCCGGGCATGCGGAACTGCGCATCCGGAGTGGCCACCCGGTGGGTGCAGCAGCACACGAGATCGGCGCCGGCCCCGAACACCCGGCCGTGTGCCAGCGCCAGGGTGGCAAAGGGCGCGTGGTGGACGGCCTGGAGCAGCGTCTCGATGCGAACGAAGCGCAGCACCAGGTCGGCGTCGCTCTGTCCCTCGATGCCGGTGAAGTCGAAGCCCGTGGAGAAGCTGGACCCGCGGCCTTCGAGGACGAGGAGGCGGGTGCCGTCCTCCGCGGCGGAGGCAACCGCGTCCAGCAGCGCCTCCACCAGGTCGGGGCCGAGCGCGTTGCCACGCTCCGGACGGTTGAGGGTGAGCCGGGTCACCGGCCCGGCCCGTTCGACGATCAGCGGAGCGGCGTCATGCGTCATGGTCCAGCCACTCCGAATAGACGGCGTCGGTGTCGGCTCCCAGCGGCGGCGGTGGCCGGCGGATGGCGAAGTCGTGGCCGGCGATGGCGACGGGGAAGGCGGTGGTGCGGGTCGTGACACCGTTGGGAAGCGTGAGGTCGCGCACCAGGCCCAAGTGCCCGACATGGGGATCGGCCAGGATGTCGGCGTAGGTGTTGATGGGGGAGCAGGGTACGCCGCGCCGGTCCATCTCGCGCAGCCACGCCTCGGCGGTGCGCTCGCGGAAGCGTGGGACGAGGACGGCGACCAGCTCCTTCTGGTTGCGGGCACGCAGAGCCTGGGTGGCGAAGCGCGGGTCGTCGGCCAGCTCGGGCAGGCCCACCGCCTCGCACACCTCCCGCCACAGCTTGCCATTGCCGGCGGCGATGACGAAGGGGCGGTCGGCGGCGGGGAAGGCCTGGTAGGGTGCGTTGCGCGGATGGGCGGAGCCCAGCGCCCGCGGCGTCGTGCCGGTGCCGAAGAACTCGCTGGTCTGCAAGGCGGCGACGCCGATCAGGCTGCCCAGCATGGAGCAGTCGATCACCGCCCCCTCGCCGCTGCGTCCCCGGGCCAGCAGGGCCGCGGCGATGCTGTAGGCGGCGTAGAGGCCGGCGCAGAAGTCGCCGACCGGGACGCCGCACTTGACGGGGGCCTCACCCTCGTTGCCGGTCACACTCATCAGGCCGCTCATCGCCTGCACGGTCACGTCGAAGGCGCCCTTGGCGGCATAGGGCCCGCTTTGGCCGTAGCCGGAGATGGAACAGTAGACAAGCCGCGGGTTGTCCGTCCGCAACGCCTCGTGGCCGAGGCCGAGCCGGGCCAGCACGCCGGGGCGGAAGTTCTCCACCACGACGTCGGCGGCGGCGCACAGGCGGCGCAGCCGGATGACGGCGCCGGCGTCCTTGAGGTCGACGGTCAGCGACCGTTTGTTGCGGTTCAGCGAGGCGAAGTTCTCGCTGAACGAGTCGTTGCGCTCGTTGGTGGCGTAGGGCGGCCAGTCCCGCATGCCGTCGCCGCCGTCCGGTCGCTCGACCTTGACCACGTCGGCGCCGAGATCGGCCAGCAACGACCCGCAGAACGGACCGGCGGCGATCTGTCCGAACTCCAGCACACGCACGCCGTCCAGCAATGTGGCGGATGCCATGATCTTCCCCATCCCTTGTTCCCGTCGTCGGGGCGGCGACGCGGCCGGGTGCCCGGCGGGCCGCCGCTCCCGCCCCGTCATTCCGCGGCGACCGTCCCGACGGCGGCCGGGGCCGGCTCCTCTTCCTCGCGCAGCATCGTCGCGATGATCTGGCGGGCTCGGCGCAGCGCCAGGTCGGGCTTGAGGAACAGTTCGGAATAGCCGTTGTCGGCGTAGGCGAACATGCGCTGCTGACGCTCCAGCGCCCAGCGGTCCTGCGCCACCACCGAGGGGAACATCTCCGCCACCCGCTTCGCCGCCGACACCGTGGGGTCGCTGCGCGAGGTGTGGTCGGCCCGGCAGTTGGCCCGCCAGCGCCAGACATGGTTGGCGTCGTCCACCGGCGTGTGGGTGTGGTAGAGCACATAGCCGCGGTCGATACCCTGGCCGAGCCGGCCCGGCGGCGCTACCCGCATCTCCACCCGCGTCAGGCCGGGGGAGACGAGGTGGTGGGTGTGCACGCGGTCCACCTCCTCGTAATGGAACCATTCCATCAGGAACGGCGGCTGGCGGTAGCCGCTGACCCGCCGCGTGGTCTTCACGTAGCGGTTGCCATCGACTTCTCCCTCCTCGAGTTGGATCGGGATGCGGCTGTTGGCGACGTCCCCGATGTTGCCGTCGTGCAGCGGATAGAAATGGGTGATGTCCAGAAGGTTCTCGATCAGCAGGAGGTAGTTGGCCGGGACGTCCATGGGCTCCGAGCCGATGGATTCCCATTCGGGGTCGACCAGTTCGGGCGTGCGCGGCGGCTTGACGGTGCCGGCTTTCGCGGGATCGCCCGACCATACCCAGACGATACCATCCTGCTCGACCACCGGCACCGGGCGCATGCGCGCCTGTGGCGGGATCGGTCCGTCGGGGTGCGAGGGGATGGCCACGCAGCGTCCCGCGGTGTCGAAGCACAGGCCGTGGTAGGCGCATTCGATGGTGCCGTCGTCGAGCAGGCGGCCTTCCGACAGGGGGAAGCGCTTGTGCGCGCAGCGGTTGTCGAAGGCGACGACGGCACCGTCCTCGGTCCGCCAGATAACCACGGGCTGGTTGACGATGGTGTGGCCGGTCAGTTTCCGCGCCGGAAATTCCTCGGAAAATCCGGCTGCGTACCACGTGTTCTTGACGGGTCGCAGCAAAGACATCGTCTCCTCCTGTCTTGTGTTTTTGAGTGCGTGAAAATGATGATCGGGTGCACGGATCAATTCAAACGAGTTATTTTGGAGTGTTTTGATCGGATTTGCCGATGCATCACGGCCCGGTGATCCTCTTGCGGGGAGCCGCATGGTTGTGCCGGGCCTCCGCGCAACCCTCCCCCACGACGCGGGGGAGGGCTCTTCTCCTCCGCTCGCGGCGTGGGGGAGGTCGGGACGGGGAACCAGTGTGACGAGTTCGCCCCCTCACCCTGCCGGATACTTGTAGGGGAGGGCGCGGGCGCGCAGGAAGTCGCTCTCGGTCGCCGCGGAGTATTCCATGTGCTGGGCGCGGTACTTCGACAGGCTGGCGAATACCTTGCCGGCGAGCGGGTCCTTGGAGGCGAGTTCGCCCAGCACCTGGCCGGCGGCGTTGCCGAGCTCGGTGACGATCTCGTCGGACAGGCGCTTCTGGACGACGCCGTGCTCCTTGATGAAATTTGCCATGACGGGAGCCGAGCGGGCGGTGAACTCGGCCAGCATGACGTGGGTGGTGGAATAGGCACACTGCTCGACGATGGCCTGGAGGTCCTTGGGGAGGTCGTCCCAGGCCTTGGCGTTGACGAACAGCTCCAGCACCGTCCCCGGCTCGTGCCACCCCGGCGAATAGTAGTATTTGGCGTGGCGCCAGAACCCCATCGCGGCCTCGCCGTAGGGATTGTTCCACTCCACCCACTCCACGGCGCCGGCCGCCAGCGCGCTGACCACCTCCCCACCCGGCAGGTTGACCACGGTGGCGCCGAGCGAGCGCATGATCTCGCCGCCGATGCCGGGCATGCGGACCTTGAGCCCCTTGATGTCGTCGATGGAGTTGACGTCGCGGGTCGACCAGCCCGGGAACTGGATGCCGGTGTTGCCGCAGATGAAGAACTTGCAGTTCAGCTGCGATCGGTAGACCTCATCGCACAGGTCCTTGCCGCCGGCGAAATGGTACCAGCCGTGGTATTCCTGTGCCGTCAGGCCGAAGGGGATGTTGCTGACGAACTCGCTGGCCGGCGCCTTGCCCTTCCAGTAATAGGGCGAGCCGTGGCCCATCTCGACGGTGCCGCCGCCGACGGCGTCGATGGCTTCGAAGGCCGGCACCACCTCGCCGGCAGCGAAGAGCTGCACGGTGAGGCGGCCGTCGGTACAGCGCGTCACCATGTCGGCGAAATACTGCGCCCCGGTACCCAACCCCGGCAGGTTCTTCGGCCAGGTCGTCACCAGGCGCCAGCGCCGGCGGTTCTGGGAGATGGCGGGGGCGGGAAAGCTCGATGCGGCGGCCGCGGTGGCACCGGCGGCGAGCGTGCCCGACAAGATCGTCCTGCGTTTCATGAGATTCCTCCCTGCGCGTTGGCGCGCCCGCTGTTCCCTGCGCTTTGTGCGCGTACGTGCCACCCACGGCGCCGCACGTTCGGGTGCGCAATACGAAATGATGCTGACAATCCGTGAGGCCGATCAATCGAGTTTTTCCGAATAGTTCCCATCGGGATTTCCGATGCGCATCCGCGCATTTCGATCGACGGGGACAACTTTTTTCACGCCGACATCGGATCTTCACGCTCACATCGGATTTCCCGATCCAACGACATGCGGTTTTATCGTTTGAACGGATTGTTGGTGATTCGTACTTTCCTACAAATGACCGCTGCCGACGGACCGGGCATCGTCGGATGTCCCGGCGGGCAACGCAGACCGCATCACCGGCCGTGCTCGACGGCACGGGCCGGACGGCACCAAGGGGGAGGGCAGATGACGCCGGCCGACACCCATCGCGTCCTTGTGCGCACCGTCCGTTGCGAGGCGGACCGCATACTCAGCTTCGAACTGGTTGACCCCGACGGGCGGCCGCTTCCGCCGTTCGAGGCCGGGGCACACGTCGACGTCGAGCTCGGCGACGGGATCGTTCGGCAGTATTCTCTGGCCCAGGACCCGGCGGAGCGGGGTCACTACCGAATCGCCGTGCTGCGCGAGGCGGGCAGCCGCGGCGGCTCGCAGGCGCTGCACGAGCGGGTGCGGCCCGGCGACGTCCTGCGCGTCTCCACGCCGCGCAACCTGTTCCGCCTCATCGACGGCGCACGCTTCCATCTTTTGCTGGCGGGCGGGATCGGCGTGACGCCGCTGCTTGCCATGGCGTACGAACTGGACCGTCGTGGCGCCGACTTCGTCCTCCACTACTGCACGCGTTCCCCGGCGGGCACCGCCTTCGCCGGGGAACTGGCCAGCCGTCTCGGCGACCGCGTGTTGCTCCATCACGACGGCGGCGACCCCGCGCGCGGCCTCGACCTCGCCAGCCTGCTCCGCAAGCCCCCCGCCGGCGCCCATGTCTACTACTGCGGGCCGGGCGGCTTCATGGGCGCCGTACGCATGGCCTGCGCCCATTGGCCGGGCGGGACGGTGCACTGCGAGTACTTCTCCGCCCCCGCCGACACGCCGGCCGCGCCGGCCGAGGACATCGCGTTCACCGTGCGCATTGCCCGCACGGGGCAGTGCTTCACCGTGCCGCCGGACCGCAGCATCGTCCAGGTGCTGCGCGCCAACGGCGTGGCGGTCGACACCATGTGCGAGGACGGATACTGCGGCACCTGCCTCACCCGCTACGTCGCCGGCGAGCCGGACCACCGCGACAGCGTTCTCGACGAGGAAGACCGCCGGCAGTACCTGCTGATCTGCCGTTCCCGCGCCCGGAGCGGCGAACTCGTGATCGACGTGTGAGGCGGGCCAACCCGCCCGGACAGGCAGTGGAAACGGGAGGAGACACAAGGAACATGCGGTACACGGACTCCATCGCCGGGGCGATCGACCGCCTCAACGAAGGGGTCGGCAGGGTCGTCTCCCTGCTGACCGTCGGCACGGTGCTGATCACCTTCGCCGTCGCCGTCCTGCGCTACGGCTTCAGCACGGGATGGGTGTGGTTGCAGGAATCCTACGTCTGGATCAACGCCTTCGTCGTGCTCGCCGGGGCCGGCTACACGCTGCGCCACGACGGGCATGTGCGCTGCGACTTCCTCTACGGGACGGCGAGCCCGGCGGGCAAGGCGTGGGTCGACCTGCTGGGCACGCTGTTCTTCCTCTTTCCCACCTGCGGGTTGGTGGCCTGGACCGCGTCCGGATACGTCGCCATGGCTTGGGAGCGTCTCGAGGGCTCCGGTCAGGCGGGCGGTTTGCCGGGCCTGTTCCTCTTGAAGACGATGATCCCGGTGTTCTGCGTGCTCATGGCGCTCCAGGGATTGGCGACGGCGCTGCGCAGCGCCTCCGTCATCGCCGAGGCCAGGGCCCGGCGGCGGGCTTCCGGTGGACGCGGGGCCGCCGCCGAGGCGATGCCGCAGCACCTTCCGCACCGGCTGCAACGGAGGGCATGAGGCATGGAACCCGCCCACCTCTTCAGCGTCGCCCTGCTGCTGGCCGCCGGCGGAGCGATCATCACCGGCTTTCCCGTGGCCTTCGCGCTGGCCGGATCATCGCTGCTGGTGTCGCTGCTCGGCGTGGCGACCGGGCAGTTCGACCTGTTCTTCCTGTCGGCGCTGCCGTCGCGGCTGTTTGGCGGCGTCACCAACGAGGTTCTGCTGGCCGTCCCCCTCTTCATCTTCATGGGCGTGATGCTGGAGCGCTCGCGCATCGCCGAGGACCTGCTGAAGGCCATGGGTCAGTGCTTCGGCGCGCTGCCCGGCGGGCTCGGCCTGTCGGTCACGCTGGTTGGCATGCTGATGGCGGCCTCGACCGGCATCGTCGGCGCCACGGTGATCACCATGGGCCTGCTCAGCCTGCCGAGCATGCTCCAGGCAGGCTACGACCGGCGGCTCGCCACGGGGGTAATCTGTGCGTCCGGCGCGCTCGGCCAGATCATCCCGCCGTCCATCGCCCTGGTGCTGCTCGGCGACATGCTGGGCAACATCCACATGGAAACCCAGCTCGCCCAGGGCAACTTCATGGTCGAGCCGGTCTCGGTGATCGACCTGTTCATCGGCGCGCTCATTCCAGGCCTGCTGCTGGTCGGCCTCTACATCGCCTATCTCGTCGGCGTGGCGGTCGTCCGTCCGCGCGCCTGCCCCCCCTACTACGAGAAGGGCGTAGCCCGGCTGGACCTGGCGGTAACCGTGCTGCGCGCACTGGTCCCGCCGGTGTTCCTGGTGGTGGCGGTGCTGGGGTCGATCATCGGCGGCGTGGCGACGCCGACGGAGGCCGCTGCCTTCGGCGCCGTTGGTGCGGTGCTGCTGGCCGGCGCCAAGCGCACGCTGGCGCCGGCCATGTTGGGCGAGGTAGCGCGAGTGACCACCCGCATGACCTGCAACGTCTATACGATCCTGCTGGGCGCCTCGGTCTTCTCGCTGACCTTCCGCGGCTTCGGCGGCGACGACCTCGTCCACGAGGTGCTGAACAACCTGCCGGGTGGCGTCGGCACGGCCATGATGATCATCATGCTGTTGATGTTCCTCATGGGCTTCATCCTCGACTTCGTCGAGATCGTCTTCATCGTCGTGCCCCTGGTGGCCCCGGCGCTGCTGGCGGCCGGAATCGACCCGATCTGGCTCGGGGTGATGATCGGCATGAACCTGCAGACCAGCTTCCTCACGCCGCCTTTCGGCTGGTGCCTGTTCTATCTCCGTGCCACCGCCCCGGCGGAGGTCCGCACCACCGAGATCTACCAGGGTGTCGTGCCTTTTGTGATGCTGCAGGTCCTTGGTCTCGGCATCCTCGCCGCATTTCCGATCCTCGCCACGTGGTTGCCACACCAGATATTCTGAGAACTTGGTTGGTCAGGCGGATGCCTCATCCTGTCGGTCGACGTTGCCGGCGGCCGGTTGCCACCGTTGAAGCAGCGCTTGGCCGACCGGCACACCGCTTGCTGCCGGATGCGGGTCCAGGGCCGGTGTCCGCAGGATTCTCCGGGCCGGGCCGTGGTGGTCCAATCCGGGGAATCCTGCTTACGGCCAGGGATAGTCGGCCGTCGCGATGCCGCTCTCCCCGAGGCGGGCGACGATCCGCCGGCGCAGGACCACGACGTCGGCCACCGGCCGGGCCCGCCGGTCCGTCACCTCGGCGGCGGTGAAGGGGCGGAAGTCGGCGGGCAGCGACGCGCCGGCCCAGTTCTCCATGATGTAGTTGAGGACCCCGGCGATCTCGGCGTCGCTCAGGCTGGCGCCGATGACGCCGGGGACGTGGAGGAGGTAGGTGCGGCCCTCGTCGTCGCCGGCGAAGGCGCCCACCATGCCCCGGAAATCCGGGATGCCGCCGATCGCGCTGCCGGCGCCGTCCATGCCGTGGCAGCCGGTGCAGCGCAGGATGTAGTTGGTGCGCGGCTTCAATTCGCCGGCCACCGCCGGCGTCGCCATCGCTCCCGCCAGGGCGATCGCCCCGGCCAGCGCGGCGGCGACCGCCGCGGCCTTCCGGTGCCCCCTCATGCTCAGCCTCCCTTGCGCATCTCCCGGAGCGCGCCGTGGGACGGCACGTCGCCGCGCGTCCGGGCGATCAGCGACGGCTCGACCGTCCGGTCGACGCCGTTCAGGCCCTTCAGCACGTAGGTCGCGACCGCCGCCAGGGCGTCGTCGTCGAGGGCGTTCTGCGGCGGCATCACCAGGCCGACGAAGCGCTCGCCGCCGACCTCGATGGTGCCGGACAGGCCGCCCAGCAGGACGCCGGCGACGTAGTTCGGCGCCGCGTCGCCGAGCCGCTGCCACAACGGCGCGTCGACCAGCGGCGGCGCCAGGCCGGGGGCGCCGACGCCGCCGGGCTGGTGGCAGGCGGCGCACACCTCCTCGAACACCCGCTGGCCGTCGGCGGCGAGGGCCGCCGACACCCGCTGACCGTCGGCGGCGAGGGCCGCCGACACCCGCTGACCGTCGGCGGCGAGGGCCGCCGACGAGGCCATCCCCGCCGCCATCCCCGCCGCCATCCCCGCCGCCACCGCCGCGATCAGGGCCCGGCGCATCATTCGGCCAGGCCGACCAGCACGGCCACCGTGCAATGGTAGCCCTTGGAGGCGTTCGCCATGCACCAATTGATGTCGTTGTGCAGGCCCATGCGGTAGCCCGGCCGCTCGCCCTTGGAGGTCAGGCAGAACGGGCTGTTGTCGCAGATCGGCTTGCCGCAGCAGTCGTTGTAGGCGACGAGGTAGTCCTTGCCGTCGTTGGGGTTGCGGCAGGTGCCGACCCACGACACCTTGGACGCCTCGGCGCCCGGCGGGCACTGCGTCAGCGAGCCGCCGCAGGCGCTGCACAGGTTGCCGTCGAGGGCGCAGTAGCGCCAGTACTCGCACAGCAGCGCCTCGTCGCCGCCGGGCTCGGTGGTGGCGGCGAAGGCCTGGCCGAAGGTGCGGTCGAAGGGCAGGAGCGGCATCACCGCGCCGCCCAGCATCAGCGTGCCGGTGCGGGCGAGGAAGCTGCGCCGGCCGTTGCTCTTGGCCATGGCGCGGGCGCCGCGCTCGGTGAGCCGGTCGAAGCGCTCCAGGATGGCGTCGAACAGGTTGATCACGTCGATCCTCCTTTTCCGATGGTCAGGTGCGGGCCGGTGCGGCGCCGTCCAGGAAGCTCTGGATCGAGCCGACCCCCATCTCGTGGGCGTTGAACAGGCTCTCGAGCTGCTCGCGGTTGTTCACCAGCCCCTTGGAGCGGACGGTGCCGGCGCTGTCGATGAGCACGGCGAAGGGCAGGCGGGCGACCCGGTAGGCGAGGCCCAGCTCGGTCGAGACCACGTAGGGGAAGGCCGCGAGGTCGGCGGTCTCGATGAAGCGGCGGTGCTTGTCCTCCTCGCCGTCGCTGGCCAGCACGACGTCGAGCCAGGCCCGCTCGGACTGGCGGACCGAGCGCAGCACGGGCAGCAGCTTCTTGCACACCGGGCAGGTCGGCGACACGAAGAACACCAGGGTCGACCGCTCCGGCTTCGGGCCGATGACCACCTCGCCGCCGGTCAGGCTGGGCAGGGCGAAGCGCGGCGTCGCGTCCCCCACCTTCGGCCCGGAATCGTTGATCAGCGCCCCCATGGGCGAGATGCGTTCGAACAGGACGCCGACCTGCCGGGCCATCGCGAACAGGGCGACGATCAGCGCGATCACCACCAGCCACAGCACGGCCACGGCGAAGATCAGCACGCTCACGGTATCCATGTCTCTCTTCCTCTTTCGCGAGCGGCCGCGTCAGGCGCGGCGGCGCAGGTAGGCGGCGTTGGCGAGGAGCTGCTCGACCAGCGCGTAGCCGATCCACAGGGTGCAGCCGGCCAGCAGCGTGGCGACCACGGCCGCCGCCGGCAGGGCGAACGGCGCGCCGCCGAGGCCGGCGGCGGCGACGGCGCTCAGCACCAGGTTGCGCAGCACCAGGCCGCGGCCGATCGGCTGCACCGCGCCGCCGCAGCCGCATTCGATGCGGTCGCGGCCGCGCCGCAGGTTGACCGCCATGGCGCCGGCGTAGCCGAGCAGCAGGGCGATGGCGAGCGCGGTTCCCACCGCCTGGCCGCCGGGGAGCACGAGCGCCGCGACGGCCAGCAGCTCGGCCGCCACCGCCGCCAGGGCGGCGCCGCGCGACCACGCCTCGGGCACCAGCCGGTAGTCGGCGACGTAGCCGGTGAAGGCGGTGAAGTCCCACAGCTTGTGCAGGGCGGCGCGGGCGAACAGCAGGGTGGTGAAGACCACGGCCGTGCCCGACACGAGGCCGCTCCACGCCTCCCCGGTCATGGCGTCACCGCGACCACCGAGACGAAGCCGGTCAGGCCCGTCTCGCCGGCCTTGGCCAGGGCGTAGCCGCCCTTGGGGTCGGTGGTGAAGCGGAACAGCTTCGGCTCCTCGCTCAGGCCGAACACGACCGGCGCCTCGTCGGCGCTGACGGTGAAGGAGGACACGTGCTCGACCGGCGAACGCGACAGCAGCTTCTTGGCCTTGACGTCGTAGGCCCAGATCTCCTCGGCGGCGTTCTTGTGGCTGCCGTCGCCGGCGTTGGCGTGCATGCCGACGAAGAGCACGCCGGCCTTGTCGTTGTAGGCGACCATGTTGTAGCCGCCGGGCGCCCAGGCGCCCTCGACGCCGTCGTTGATCTTCAGGGTCTCCACCGTCTTCACCGTGCCGTCGGCGTCGGACAGGCGGTGGATGGTGCCGTTGTAGGACAGGAACAACAGGTCGCCCCCGGCGCGCGCCGCGGGAATGAACAGCGGATCGCCGTCGACGTCGAAGATCTTGGCGCTCTGCGTCTTGCCGGCCGCCGCGCCGTCGTCGCCCAGGGCGAAGCTGGCGAAGGTGCCGTTGCCGCAGATGGTGGAGAAGCCGTGGCCGGCGGCGGTGGGATAGATGCCCCAGCAGCCCGGCGTCGGGATCTCCTGGACGGCGGCGGCCTTGGCCGTGTCGACGACCGTGACCGAAGCCGCCGGGGTGGCGTTCTGGACGTAGAGGAACTTGCCGTCGGCGCTCTGCTCGAACAGCGGCGTGTAGCCCAGCACCATGGCCGCCTTGGGCGGCAGGGCGATCTCCTTGACCACCGACAGGGTGCCGACGTCGTAGACCTGGACCACCTGCTCGATGTCGCCGTAGACGATGCGCTTCATGAAGGTGGACTGGCTGTAGGCCGTCTTGCCGTCGGGGGCCACCAGCATCTGCCCCATGGCGCCGCTCGTCATCAGCCCCTTGAAGGCGAGATCGTCCTTGCCGAACACGGCGACCGACCCGGCCCCCTTCCATTCCTGCTGGTAGACGAGGACGTTGGGGCCGGGATCGATGGCCGCCTTGACGGTGAGCTGTTCAGGCTTGAAGTCCGCCTGCTGGGCCAGGGCCGGCGCGCTGGCGACGGCCATTAGGGCGCACAGGGCGAGTCGTTCCAACTGGACCACGTCGATGCCTCCATGCTTGGACTGCGAACGACGGTACGCGCGCCATCGACGGTCCCGCTATCCAATTTTCGCGGACCAATGAGCCCAATTTTTGGGCATTGATTTGACTTGACGAAATATTGGGCGTCCACTTCAGTAAACGCTTATGGGAGTCCGCCGGAGGCCGGGCATGGAGTACGTTCGTCGGAACTACGGGGACGCCTGCGAGCAGGAGCGCGGCCTCGACGGCTGGTGGCAGCGCTACACCCAGCTGAAGCCCGGCGGCTATTCCGGTTCCATCGAGACCCTGCGCATGCCGGGCGTGTCGATCGTCCGGGAGCGGATCAGCGTCGCCGTGGAGGAGCGGGTCGCCGCGCCGGCCGGACGGACGGTGTTCGTCCAGCCCCTGTCGCCGGCCACGGACTGCCGCACCAACGCCACGCGCATCGCCGGCGACAGCGTGATGATGCTGCACGGCGGCGACGAGGTGCACGTATCGGTGGCCGCGGACAGCGATCTGCTGCTGGTCACCGTCGACGACGCCCTGCTGCCGCCGCCGCGCCGCCGCGCGTCGCCGCTGCGCTTCGCCCGCAGCTTTCCCGAGGCCGAGCTGGCGGGCGCCTGGTTCCTGTCGCTGCTGCTGGGCCACACGGTGGGGGAGGTGCCGGCGGCGGCCGAGCACACCCAGGTGCTGGTGGGGCTGGTCGCCGACAAGCTGGCCCACCTCTTCGACCGCATCGCCGCCGGCGGGCGGGCCGCCGATCCGGCGACGCGCGCCGATTTCCGCCTGTTCCTGCGGGCCCGCGAGCTGGTCGCCGAGGAGCGCGAGGACCCGCACACCATCGCCGGCCTGGCGCGGCGGCTGGACGTGTCGACCGAGGCGCTGCGCCGGGCGTTCCTCGTGTCGGTGGGGGTGGGACCCGGCACCTGGCTGCGCCAGCAGCGCCTGGACGGCGCGCGCCGCGACCTGGCGGTGTCGGCCGGGGCGGCGACCACCGTGTCGGAGGTCGCCATGAAGTGGGGCTTCTGGCACCTCGGCCGCTTCTCCGCCTACTACGCGGCGCAGTACGGCGAGACGCCGTCGCAGACGGTGCGGCGGGCGGCGGGGTGAGGCCGGCCGCCGCCCGGGCCGGCGCCGTCCGTCAGTCCGAGATGTTGGGCGGGTCGGGGTCGTCGTCCCACCCCTCGGGCGGGGCGGGGTAGCGCTGCAGCCACCGCTTGACCAGCTCGACGTGCCCCGCCTCCTCGTCGGCGAAGCTGCGGGCCAGTTCGGCGACCCGCGGGTCCTTGGTCGCGGCGGCGACGGCGGCGTAGTACTTGCTGCCCTGGGTCTCGCACCGCAGCGCCATCCGCAGGGCGTGGTGGGCGGTCATCAGGTAATGGGTGTGCTCGAACGCCGCCGCTTCGGGCGACTCCGCCGTCGCGTCCCACTCGAACTCCCAGGGTGCCACCGCCGGCAGCGGACCGAAGGCCTCGGCGATCCCCAGCACCTCGTCGCGGTGCTTGCGCGAGTACCCGGCCATCTCCCGGAACAGCGCGGCGACGTCGACGTTGTTGTGCGCCTCCATGCTGTCGGCCAGCTCCTCGTAGCGGTCCGCCGCCTCGGTCTCCAGCTCGACGGCGTGGGCGAGGAACAGGCCGACGCTGGCCGCGCCGCTCGTCACCTTGACGGTCATACCGCGAACCCTCCCTCGATCTCGGCGATGGTGGCGGTGGCGGCATGCTCGGGCCGGTAGGGGCGGCGGTTGCCGGCCAGGAACACGCCGAGCCCGAAGCCGTCGTCCTCCAGGGCGTTGCGCATGGCCATGGCCGGATCGGCCGCCGGCTCGCGGCCGTAGGGGCGCACCGTGCTCTTCCAGGCCCGCTGCTCCGGGCGGAAGGTGACGCAGGGGCTCAGCACCTGCACCACCGAGAAGCCGGGGTGGCGGACCGCCTCGACGATCAGCCGGGCGACGCCGTTGGGGTCGCCGGCGAAGCCGCGGGCGACGAAGTTGGCGCCGCAGGCGATCGCCAGCTGCACCGGCTGGATCGGCGACACGCCGGGGCCGGTGGGGGTCAGCTTGCTCTCGCACCAGTCGGATTCGGTGGTCGGCGACGCCTGGCCCTTGGTCATGCCGTAGACCTGGTTGTCCATGACCACGTAGGTCAGGTCGATGTTGCGCCGGCAGGCGTGCAGGAAATGGTTGCCGCCGATCGAGAAGCCGTCGCCGTCGCCGCCGAACACCACGACCGTCAGGTCGGGGCGCGCCAGCTTCAGGCCCGAGGCGGCGGCCAGCGCCCGGCCATGGACGCCGTGGAAGCCGTACACCGCGGTGTAGGCGGGGATGCGCGACGAGCAGCCGATGCCCGACACCACCGCCGTGTCGTGCGTCTGCAGACCCATGGTGGCGAAGGCGCGGGTCACCGCGGCCAGCACCGAATAGTCGCCGCAGCCCGGGCACCAGATCGGCTTGACCGCCGACTTGTAGTCGTGGGCGGCCGGGGCGGCCGGGGGGGCGGCGGTGGGGGCGGCGGGCTGGCCGGCGGCGACCGCCTGGTCGTTCAGGTGGGTGTCCATGTCCGTGCTCCCGGCGGTCACATCAGGGAAACGAGCGTCTCGCGCACCGCGTCGGCGCGGATCGGCAGCGGCCCGGGCTGGCTCAGCACCGCCACCCGGCCCGGCAGGTCCATGTGGGCGCGCAGGTACTTGTGGAACTGCGCGCCGTGGCTCTGCTCGACGATCAGCACCGTGGTGACGCCGGCCAGCGCCTCGGCCAGGGCCGCGGTCCGCAAGGGCGCCAGCAGGCGCAGCGACACCAGGCGCACCCGCCTGCCCTCGGCGCGCAGGCGGGCGGCCGCCTCGCGCGCCGCCCCGGTGACCGAGCCCCAGGTGAGGACCGCCACCTCGCCCTCGCCCTCGACGTCGGCCCACAGGGCGCCGTAGTCGTGGCGCTCCAGCTTGCGCAGGCGCTTGTCGAGCTGGGTGTGATGGTCCGACGCCTGGCTGGAGGGCAGGGCGCTCTCGGCGTGCTCCAGCCCGTCGGCGGTGTGCTCGCCGCCCGGCATGCCGGGGATCGCCGTGGGGGAGACGCCGCTCTCGGTCACGGCGTAGCGCTTGAAGCCGCCGGCGAGGCCGTCGGCCAGCAGGCGCTCGGCCCGGTGGGGGATCTCGGCCGGCTTGTCGACCACGGCGCGGCTCTGGCCCATGGCCTGGTCGGACAGCACGACGCAGGGGCTCTGCAGCGCCTCGGCCAGGTGGACCGCCCACTGGGTGGCGGTGAGGCAGTCGGCGATGGAGTTGGGCGCCACCACCAGGTGCGGCGCGTCGCCGTGCAGGCCGTAGACGGCGATGTTGAGGTCGGACTGCTCCGACTTGGTCGGGATGCCGGTGGAGGGGCCGCCGCGCATCACGTCGACGACGACGACCGGCGTCTCGGAGGCCTGCGACAGGCCCAGCGCCTCGATCATCAGGGACAGGCCGGGGCCGGCGGTGGCGGTGAGCGAGGGCACGCCGCCGAACGAGGCGCCGATGCACATGTTGATGGAGGCCAACTCGTCCTCGGCCTGCACCAGCGTGCCGCCGGTGCGCGCGAGGTTGGGCGCCAGCCACTCCAGGATCTCGGTCGCCGGGGTGATGGGATAGGCGGCGCAGAAGCGCACCCCGGCCTTCAGCGCGCCGAAGCCGGCCGCCTCGTTGCCCGAGATGTTCCAGCGCACCGCGTCCGCGGCCGGCTGCGGCGGCGCCAGCTCGAGGCCGAGATGCCAGCCGGCGACCGCCTTGGCGCCGGCCTCGGCGCCGGCGAGCGACGCCTGCACGGCGGCCGGCCCCTTCTTGCCCAGCGCCCGGTCGACCACCGCCTCGATGCCGCGGCGCGGCAGCCCGACGATGGCGGCGATGGCGCCGAGCCCCACCATGTTGACGCGGCCGCCGGGGATCGACGCGGCCCATTCCTTGATCGGCAGCTCGATCCGCCGGGCGCCGCTGGCGGCCAGCGCCGCCGGCACCTCGCCCTGGGCGGGGTCGGTGACGATGACGCTGTCGGCGGTCAGCGGCAGCTCGGCGGTGAAGCGCTCGACGTTCTGCCAGTCGAAGGCGACGACCAGGTCGAAGCGGTCGCCCGGCCCGTGCACCGGCCGCGGCGACAGACGGACGAAGGCGGCCGCCTCGCCGCCGCGGATCTGCGGCCCGGAGGAGCGCGACATCAGCCCGTACCAGCCGACGTTGGCCGCCGCGTCCAGCAGCATCTGCCCGGCCGTCATGACGCCGGCGCCGCCGCTGCCCACCAGGGCGATCGTGACCGAATCCACCGTCATCGCTGCGTCCTTCCTCCCCTCGTGCCAAGGTCCATCCGCGACGGTTCAGGTCCTACGCGGCTTCTTGGGAGCAAGGAAATGATCTGGAGCAACGCAATCGGAAAAGGCCGCGAATTGCCGCAGGCGATGCGAATCGCTCGCAGCCGCCGCGGTCAGGCGGGATCGCCGTCGTCGGCGTAGCGCTCCTCGGTCCAGGGATCGCCGTGGTTGTGGTAGCCGCGGACTTCCCAATAGCCCGGCTGGTCCTCGGCGGCGAAGGTGATGCGCTTGACCCACTTGGCGCTCTTCCAGAAGTAGAGCTTGGGCACGACCACCCGCAGCGGCCCGCCATGGTCCAGCTCCAGCGGCGCGTCCTGCCAGTGGGTCGCCAGCAGCACGTCGTCGTCGTCGAAGGCCGACAGCGGCAGGTTGGTGGTGTAGGTGTCGTAGGACTGGAACAGGACGAAGCGCGCCTCCGGCCGCGGCCGGACCGCCGACAGCAGGTGGCGGGCGGAGATCCCCCGCCAGCGGTTGTCGTAGCGCGACCAGGTGGTGACGCAATGGATGTCCGACACGCTGTCGGTCTGCGGCTGGGCGGCGACGTCGTCCTGCTTCCACACCAGCGGTGTCTCCACCAGCCCGTCGACCGTCAGGCGCCACAGCCGCGGGTCGATGCGCGGCTGCACCCCGAGGTCGAGCACCGGCCAGTTGGTGACGAGGTGCTGGCCGGGCGGCAGGCGGTCGCGCCGCGGGTCGGCGGTTCCGCCGGTGAGGCCGCGCCCCTCGCGGGCCCACTTCTCCTTGGTCTCGATCAGCTTGCGGTTGATCTCGTCGGACATGCCGGGCTCCCTCGGTTCGCGTGTCGGCTGGCGGAAAGGGTGCTGGGACAAAACGCGAAGAATGAAAGTATGGAAGCATCGTTCATCCTTCCATCCTTCGCGTTCTAGATCCGCACGCCGTCCGCCAGCCAATCCGTCACCCCGCGGGCGGCGCGGACGCCGCTGGCGAAGCAGGCCTGCAGGAGGTAGCCGCCGGTCGGCGCCTCCCAGTCCAGCATCTCGCCGGCGACGAAGACGCCGGGCAGGGCCTCGAGCATCAGCCCGCCGTCGACCGCCGCGAAGCGCACGCCGCCGGCGGTGGAGATGGCGCGGTCGAGCGGCCGCACCCCGGTGATCACCACGGACAGCCCCTTGAGCTGCCCGGCCAGCGCCGCCGGGTCGTTGAGCGCCTCGCGCGGCGCGAACTCGCGCAGCAGCGCCGCCCGCACGCCGGTCAGCGCGAACGCCTTCTTCAGGAAGGTCGCCAGGGATTCCGCGCCGCGCCGGTCGAGGCGCCGCCGCACCTCGGCCGCCGCCAGATCGGGCAGCAGGTCGACGGTGAGAGCCGCCCAGCCGTCGCGCTCCACCGCGTCGCGCAGGGGAGCGCCGAGGGCATAGACCGCGCCGCCCTCGATGCCGGTGGCGGTGACGACGAACTCGCCCTTCACCCGGCGCTCGCCGAACGCCAGGGCCACCGGCTTGACCGGCTGCCCCTCGAAGCGCTCGCGCAGATGGTCCGACCACGGCACCTCGAAGCCGACGTTGGCCGGGCGCAGCGGCGCCAGCGCCACGCCGCGGCCGGCCAGCAGCTCGGTCCAGGCGCCGTCGGAGCCGGTGCGCGGCCAGCTCGCCCCGCCGAGCGCCAGCACCGCGGCGCGCGCCCGCACCGCCACGGCGCCGGAGGGCGCGTCGAAGCGCAGCGCCCCGTCGTCGCCCCAGCCGAGCCAGCGGTGGCGGGTGTGCAGCGTCACCCCGCGGTCGGCGAGGCGGCGCAGCCACGCCCGCACCAAGGTCGACGCCTTCATCTGCACCGGGAACACCCGGCCGGAGCTGCCGACGAAGGTCTCCACCCCCAGCCCCGCCGCCCAGGCCCGCAGGTCGTCCGGCGAGAACCCCGCCAGCCACGCGCGGATCGCGGCCTGCCGCTCGCCGTAGCGGCCGAGGAAGGCGTCCAGCGGCTCGGAATGCGTGAGGTTCAGCCCACCGCGGCCGGCCAGCAGCAGCTTGCGCGCCGGCGTCGGCATCCGCTCGAACACCCGCACGGCCAGCCCGTGCCCGGCCAGCACCTCGGCCGCCATCAACCCGGCCGGGCCGGCGCCGACCACCGCAACGTCGCACTGGAGGGAGTCGTTCAAGGGAGTGGTCCTGGACGATCGGAAGCGGGGGGGACGGGATAAACCCGCACGCCGTCCGCCACCGCCTTGCCGTAAAAGCCGTGCCCCTCGGCCAGGAAGCCGGCCAGACGCGCGGCTGGAACGACCACGACGTCGGTCCGCTCGGCGCCGGGCAGCCCCCGGGCGTCGAACACCACCGCCTCGTCGTCCGTCACCACGAGGAGGTCGATGTCGGAGTGCCCGTCGAAGGTGCCGCGCGCCCAGGACCCGAAGAGGACGACCTCGCGCACGCCCTGCGGCGCGCGGGCCGCCAGGGCATTCCGCAACGACGCGATGACCGCCTCGCGGCGGCGGCGGCGGGCGGCGGCGGTCGCCGGGGGAAGACGGTCAACGGCCGAGGACATGGGACTGCACCAGGTCGACCAGGCGCTCGGCGGCGGCGACCGCTTCGACCGCCTGCGCGCGGGTCAGCAGGTCGGACGGGGCGATCGTCTCGTCGCCGATGGGATAACGTGCCATCACGTTGAACTGGGTGAGCACGCGGGCATCGTCCAGCGCCGTTCGAGGAAGGTCCAGCCCCGCCTCCCCGCCGATGCGGTCGAGCAGGGCCACCAGGTTGTGCCCCCACACCATGTCCGCACCGAGCGCCAGGAGCGCCGCCTTGAGCATCTTCTCCGCCGCCTGCGACGCGGCGTAGCAGGTCCAGTCGTTGCTGCCGTCCGCGAGCGCCCTGCGGGCGTGCGTCAGATCGGCCTGCGACTGCCGGACCCACGCGGCAACGCGCTCGGACATGGCGACCTCCTTGCGAAGCGCCTCAGGGCAACGCGTCCGGTCCTCCCTGTCAAGCGGGCATAGCGGAACCCGGACGAAAAGGGGCGCCCCCTCGCGGGAGCGCCCCCTTCCGTTCGGTCGGTGGACGGAACGACGCGGGCTTAGAAGCCCATGTCGCCCATGCCGCCCATGCCGCCCATGTCGCCGCCCGGCATCGCCGGGGCCTTCTTCTCCGGCTTCTCGGCCACCATGGCTTCGGTGGTGATCAGCAGGCCGGCCACCGAGGCGGCGTCCTGCAGCGCGGTGCGCACCACCTTCACCGGGTCGATGATGCCTTCCGACACCATGTCGCAGTAGGCGCCCTTCTGGGCGTCGTAGCCGTAGTTGGCGTCGCCCTGCTCGAGCAGCTTGCCGACGATGATCGAGCCGTCGGTGCCGGCGTTGTAGGCGATCTGCCGGATCGGCGCCTGCAGGGCGCGGCGGACGATGTCGACGCCGACGCGCTGGTCGTCGTCGGCCGGCTTCAGGGCGTCGAGCGCCTTGGCGGCGTAGAGCAGCGCGGTGCCGCCGCCGGCGACGATGCCCTCCTCGACGGCCGCACGGGTGGCGTGCATGGCGTCGTCGACGCGGTCCTTGCGCTCCTTCACCTCGACCTCGGTGGCGCCGCCGACGCGGATGACGGCCACGCCGCCGGCCAGCTTCGCCAGACGCTCCTGCAGCTTCTCGCGGTCGTAGTCCGAGGTGGTCTCCTCGATCTGCGCGCGGATCTGGGTGCAGCGGGCCTGGATGTCCTCCTTGCCGCCGGCGCCGTCGACGATCGTGGTGTTCTCCTTGGAGATCACGACCTTCTTGGCGGTGCCCAGCATGTCGATGGTGACGTTCTCGAGCTTGATGCCGAGGTCTTCGCTGATGACCTGGCCGCCGGTCAGGATGGCCATGTCCTCGAGCATCGCCTTGCGGCGGTCACCGAAGCCCGGCGCCTTGACGGCCGCGACCTTCAGGCCGCCGCGCAGCTTGTTGACCACCAGGGTGGCCAGCGCCTCGCCCTCGACGTCCTCGGCGATGATCAGCAGCGGACGCGACGACTGGACCACCGACTCCAGGACCGGCAGCAGGGCCTGCAGGCCGGACAGCTTCTTCTCGTGGAGCAGGATGAAGGGGTTCTCCAGCTCCGTGATCATCTTGTCGGCGTTGGTGATGAAGTACGGGCTGAGGTAGCCGCGGTCGAACTGCATGCCCTCGACGACCTCGAGCTCGGTCTCGAGCGACTTGGCCTCCTCGACCGTGATGACGCCCTCGTTGCCGACCTTCTCCATGGCCTGGGCGATCATCGCGCCGATCTCGGCCTCGCCGTTGGCGGAGATGGTGCCGACCTGGGCGATCTCGCCGTTGGTGGTGACCTTCTTGGCGCGCGCCTTGATGTCGTTCACGACGGCCTCGACGGCCATGTCGATGCCGCGCTTCAGGTCCATCGGGTTCATGCCGGCGGCCACGGCCTTGACGCCCTCGCGGACGATGGCCTGGGCGAGAACCGTCGCCGTGGTGGTGCCGTCGCCGGCCAGGTCGTTCGTCTTCGACGCGACCTCACGCACCATCTGGGCGCCCATGTTCTCGAACTTGTCGGCCAGCTCGATCTCCTTGGCGACGGTCACGCCGTCCTTGGTGATCCGCGGCGCGCCGAACGACTTCTCGATGACCACGTTGCGGCCCTTCGGGCCCAGCGTCACCTTCACGGCGTCGGCGAGGATGTCCACGCCGCGCAGCATCTTCTCGCGAGCGCCCGTGGAGAACTTGACGTCCTTGGCAGCCATTCGTTGATTCCTCTGAATTCGCTATTCGGTTGGACACTCAGGAGCAGCAGAGACCGTTCAGGCCTCGATGATGCCCATGATGTCGGACTCCTTCATGATCAGGTAGTCCTCGCCGTCGATCTTCACCTCGGTGCCCGACCACTTGCCGAACAGGATGCGGTCGCCCGCCTTGACGTCGAGGGCGACGATCTTGCCGTTCTCGTCGCGCGCGCCGGGGCCGACGGCGACGATCTCGCCCTCCTGCGGCTTCTCCTTGGCGGTGTCGGGGATGATGATCCCGCCCTTGGTCTTGGTGTCGGACTCCAGACGCTTGACGACGACGCGGTCGTGCAGCGGACGGAACTTCATGATGGTTGCCTCCTGGGTATCAAGGCGCTTTAAGGAATGCGGGCCGGATGGCGGGTGTTGTTAGCACTCTCCCCCGGTGAGTGCCAGACAGCTAATGGAGTACCGTCGCGGATTCAAGAGCCGTGTGCGACGAAATCCGCCAGCTCCTGGCAGCAGACCTGGCGCCATGCTGCTAAAGCATTGAAAAGGAACAACAAACGGTCTTGCGCGTTGACCTGGGCAATGGCACGATTCGGGCAAAGTGACACGTTCTCCGGCGGCGCGCAGCGCCTCAGGAGGACGTCTGCCGGACGGACGTACGTGCCCATGCCCCGGTGGCATCGAAGGAGACTGCGCATGGCCAATTTGGCTCTCCAGCTTCGCGACTACCGCCTGACGACGGCGGAAATCCTCTACCACATGCCCGACCATCCCGGCCTCCTGCAGAGCTACGTCTGGCAGGACCTCGACCTCGCCCCGCGCTACCCGGTGCTGCGGCGGTTCCTCGACTTCTGGCACGCCAACCTCGACGGCCGGCTGCACTCGGTCCGCCTGGGCAGCCGGACCATCGTCTCGCAGGCCGAGCTGCGGGTCGCCGCGGAGTGGCGCCTGCACTGACCGGGGCTCCCCGCCCGCACACAAAACCCACGCCGCTGTGACGGCCGTCACAGCCGCCGCCGGCGCGATTGTCTAAAATTTTAGGCAATCGCGCCGGCCGCCGTTCGCCCGGAGGCCCGTGGGCGCGGCGACCGGCGGAGGGGGCGGGAATGGGTGACGGAACGGGCGGGATGCACCGGGTCGGTCCCGACGAGGAGCGGTCCGATCCCTGGCTGAGCGAGGTGGTGCTGGAGTTCGCCACCCTGGCCGGCGTGTTCGCCCTGCTGTTCGGGCTGTTCTTCCTCGTCCAGGCGCTGAAGGACCTGCCGGCGTGACGCGCGGCGGGCCGCCGCCGGACGGCGGGGAGGGGCCGCCGCCGGACGGCCGGAAGGGAGATGCGGACGGGCCGGACCGCGCCGCCGCCTCGGCGGAGACCTTCCTGGCGGTGGCCATGGCGGGCGGCGTGCTCGCCCTGCTCGCCACCGCGGCGTATCTGCTGCGCCTGTTCGGCTGGCTCGACTGAGCCCGACCGGTCAGGTGCGCCGCGCGGTGACGACGATGCGGCGGCTGCCCGCCGACCAGTCGGCGTCCTCGAAGTCGCCGGCGACCCGCTCCACCGCGAAGCCGGCGGCGTCGAGCATCAGCTCCGCCTCCCAGCGGAAGATCATCCGCCAGGAGAAGCCGTATTCGGTGATCCGCACCGTGCCGTCCGCCAGCATCTCCTCGTAGACGCCGTAGACGCGCTGGCGCTGCTCGTCGTCGAGGCGGCTGTGCAGGGAGTGCCGGACGTAGCTGTTCCCCGTCGCCGGGTTGCGCCGCGGCTCGGAGATGCCGGGCGAGCCCTGCGCCTCGAAGGGCAGGGTCAGCGGATTCATGAGATCGAGCGCCAGCAGCGCGCCGGGGGCGAGGTGGGCGGCCAGCGCCGCCAGCGTCCGCCGCTGCTCGGCGAAGGCCGGGATCAGCATCAGCACGTTGAACGGCAGGGCGGCGAAGGCGAAGTCGCGGCGCGGCAGGTCGAGGCAGGCACCGTCCTGGCGCACCACGTGGACGCGGGCGCGTACCTCCGCCGGTTCGGCCGCCAGCTTGGCGCGCAGCCGGTCCAGCATCGCCTCGTTCACGTCGACGGCGTAGGTCTCCAGCCCCATGCGGGCCAGCGGTATGGCGAGCCGGCCGGTGCCGCAGCCGACCTCCAGCACCGGGCCGCGCCGGCCGGCGGCGGCGCGGCGCGCCGTCTCCTTGTAGAAGGCGACGTCGCCGAGGACGCCGAGACGCGCCAGGCGGGCGACGTCTTCGGCGCGCACCGCGCCCTCCTCCAGCGAGGGAAACTCGGCGTCGTAGTAGAGGATCGTGGCGTCGGTCGCCGGCACGTCCTTGTTCATGGGGAACGGCTCTCCCGGGTGATTGGGCAAGACCCTATACCCGCTCCGGTGAAACCGGCTAGGGTGCGGCCATGATCGTTCTCGGCATCGAAACCAGCTGTGACGAGACGGCGGCGGCCGTCGTCACCGACGGCCGCGTCGTCCGCGCCGACGTGGTCCTCTCGCAGATCGCCGACCACACGCCCTACGGCGGCGTCGTGCCGGAGGTGGCGGCGCGCGCCCACCTCGACCATCTCGACGGCCTGGTCCGGCGGGCGCTGGACGAGGCCGGCGTGGGGCTCGGCGACCTCGACGCGGTGGCGGCGACGGGCGGCCCCGGCCTGATCGGCGGCGTCATCGTCGGCGTGCTGACGGCCAAGGCGATCTGCGCCGCCCGGCGCCTCCCCTTCGTCGCCGTCAACCATCTGGAAGGGCACGCCCTCACCGCGCGCCTGACCGACGGCGTCGACTTCCCCTATCTGCTGCTGCTGGTGTCGGGCGGCCATTGCCAGTTGCTGGTGGTGGAAGGGGTCGGGCGCTACCGCCGCCTCGGCACCACCATCGACGACGCGGTGGGCGAGGCGTTCGACAAGACCGCCAAGCTGATCGGCCTCGGCTATCCCGGCGGGCCGCAGGTGGAGCGGGCGGCGGCGGCCGGCAATCCCGGCCGCTTCCCCCTGCCCAAGCCGATGCTGGGGCGGCCGGGCTGCGACTTCTCCTTTTCCGGCCTCAAGGCGGCGGTGCGGCGGACGGTGGACGGGCTGCCCGATCCGCTGGCCGAGGCCGACCGCAACGACCTGGCCGCCGCCTTCCAGGCGGCGGTCGCCGACGTCATGGCCGACCGCTGCCGCCGCGCCATCCGCCAGTTCCGCCGCGACCACCCGCAGGGCGGCGCCCTGGTGGTGGCCGGCGGGGTGGCCGCCAACCGGGCGTTGCGCGGTCGCCTGGCCGAGCTGGCGGCGGCCGAGGGGCTGCCCTTCGTGGCGCCGCCGCTGCGCCTGTGCACCGACAACGCGGCGATGATCGCCTGGGCCGGCATCGAGCGCCTGCGCCTCGGCCACACCGACCCCCTCGACTTCGCGCCGCGCCCGCGCTGGCCCCTCGACCCGACGGCCCGGCCGGCCATCGGCCGCCCCGACGTCGGGGCGGGGGTGAAGGCGTAGCCCTACGCGGTCGGCTGCTGGTAGGGGTTGACGCGGATCTCGACGCGCCGGTTCATGGCGCGCCCCTCGGCGGTGGCGTTGGTGGCGACCGGGTTGGCCTCGCCGCGGCCGGCGGTGAGGATGCGGGCGGGCTGCACGCCGCGGCTGACCAGGAAGTCGGCGACCGCCTGGGCGCGCTGCTGCGACAGGGTCTGGTTGTAGGCGTCGGCGCCGGTGTCGTCGGTGTAGCCGATGATGTCGATGGTGGTCTGCGGGTTCTGCGACAGCACCCGCCCGACGTCGTTCAGCGACTGCTGCGCCTGCGGCAGCAGCACCGCCGAATCGTGGGCGAAGGTGATGCCGCTCGGCACCGTCAGCACGATGGTCTCCTGCTGGCGCTGCACGTTGACCTGCGTGTTGGCCAGCTCCTGGCGGAACTGCTGCTCCTGGCGGTCCATGTAGTAGCCGGCGGCACCGCCGGCCAGCGCGCCGATGCCGGCGCCGATCAGCGCCTTCTGGCGGCGGTCGACGGCGCCGTCGCCGACCAGGGCGCCGACCGCGGCGCCGCCGAGCGCGCCGAGCACGGCGCCGCCGCCGGTGTTGCCGATGCCGCCCTGTTGCTGGCCGTAGGGGCCCTGCTGGGCGCAGCCGGCGATTCCGGTGGCGAGCGCGCCGGCGATCAGGGCGGCGGCGACGGGTTTGCGGTGCAGCATGATCTCCTCCGTGTTCTTCGCGGTCCGCCGGGACGCGGGCGGACTTCGACCTACAACGCTCCAGCCGCCGGTTTGTTTTGCTTTTGCGGTCGTCCGCCCGGTCGCCTATGCATGGCGGAGCGCGGACGGGGAGGCATGGGCATGATGGAGAATGTTCGGCGGGTCGGCGTCGTCGGCGGCGGCGCCTGGGGCACGGCGATGGCGCTGGCGGCGTTGCGCGCCGGCCGCGAGACGCTGCTGTGGGCGCGCGAGCCGGCGGTGGCGGCGGCGATCGCCCGCGACCGCGAGAACCCCGATTACCTGCCGGGCGTCGCCTTGCCGGCGGAGCTGGCGGCGACCGCCGAGCTGGCCGATCTCGCCGGCTGCGACGCGGTGCTGCTGGTCACGCCGGCCCAGCACCTGCGCACCGTCGCCGGGCGCCTGGCGCCGCACCTCAGGCCGGGGGCGCCCGCGGTGATCTGCGCCAAGGGGATCGAGATCGAGACGACCGCCCTGATGACCGAGGCGGTGGGCGCGGCGCTGCCGGCGGGAACCCCGCTGGCGGTGCTGTCCGGGCCGACCTTCGCCGCGGAGGTGGCGCGCGGCCTGCCCACCGCGGTGACCCTGGCCTGCGCCGACCCGGTGCTCGGGCCCCGTCTGCGGGAAGCGCTGGGAAGCCTGACCTTCCGTCCCTATCTGACGGACGACCTGGTCGGCGCCCAGGTCGGCGGGGCGGTCAAGAACGTGCTGGCCATCGCCTGCGGCGTGGTCGTCGGGCGCCGGCTCGGCGACAACGCGCGCGCCGCCCTGATCACCCGCGGCCTCGCCGAGATCACCCGTCTCGCCGTGGCGCTGGGCGGCCGGGCGGAGACACTGATGGGGCTGTCCGGGCTCGGCGACCTGACCCTGACCTGCTCCAGCCTGCAGTCGCGCAACATGTCGCTCGGCGCGGCGCTGGGGGAGGGGCGGACCCTGGCCGAGGTGCTGGGCGAACGCCGCTCGGTGGCCGAGGGCGTCTACACCGCCCGCGCCGTGGTCGGGCTGGCCGGCCGGCTCGGCGTCGACATGCCGATCTGCCGCGCCGTCGACGCCATCCTCAACGGCGGCGCCGGCCTCGACGACACCATCCGCGGCCTGCTGTCGCGGCCCTTCCGCGAGGAAGAGGGATAAGGAACGAATGGACGAAGCGAACAAGCGGACCTGCGGCGACTGCACGCTGTGCTGCAAGCTGATGGGGGTCCCCGAACTGAAGAAGCCGGCGGCGCGCTGGTGCGACGCCTGCGACCGCGGCAGCGGCTGCACCGTCTACGCGGAGCGCCCGCCGTCCTGCCGGAACTTCGAGTGCTTCTGGCTGATGGACGAGGCCTTCCCCGACGACCTGCGCCCCGACCGCATCCACGCGCTCGCCTGGTTCAACGACACCCCCGACAGCGCCGTGCTGCACGTCGACCCGGCCCACCCCAGGGCCTTGCGCAGCGCCCCCGTCGACGCCCTGATCCAGGCGCTGCTCAAGGTCTACGCCCGCGTCTTCGTGATGTGCGGCAAGGACAGCGCCATGCTGACCCGCTGAGGGGGCGGAAGCCGCGGCGGGCCGCTCGCCGGCACGCCGCGGCTTCCGCCCCGCCACCGGTTGCGCTAGGGTCGCCCGACCGAAAGGGGAGGGAGATCCCATGCTGTTCATGTTCCACTGCGTCGACAAGGCCGGTGCCGCCGAGATCCGCACCGCCAACCGCGCCACCCACCTGGAGTATCTCGAGGCCAACCGCGACCGCATCGTCGTCGCCGGGCCGCTGCTGTCGGACGACGGCGCCGGCATGGTCGGCAGCCTGCTGATCGTCGAGTGCGCCGACCGCGCCGCCGCCGACGCCTTCGCCGCCGCCGACCCCTACGCCAAGGCCGGCCTGTTCGAGAGCGTCGAGATCCGGCCCTGGCGCCGGGTCTATCCCAAGGGCTGAGGAGACGTCGGCATGGCCCGCTGGCTGCTGAAGTCGGAGCCCTTCAAGTATTCCTGGGAGCGCATGGTCGCCGACGGCACCACCCACTGGGACGGCGTGCGCAACCACCAGGCCGCCAACAACCTGAAGGCCATGAAGCGCGGCGACCGCGCGTTCTTCTACCACTCGAACGAGGGGCTGGAGATCGTCGGCGTGGTCGAGGTGGCGCGGGAGTACTACCCCGATCCCTCCGACCCCGCCGGGCGCTTCGGCATGGTCGACGTGGCGGCGGTCATGCCGGTGGCCACGCCGGTGACGCTCAAGCGGATGAAGGACGATCCGCTGCTCGCCAACATGGCCCTGGTGCGCCAGTCGCGCCTCTCCGTGTGCCCGGTGACCGACGCCGAATGGGCGCACATCTGCCAGCTGGCGGGAATCGCCGCGTAGACGGAACGCCCTGCGCCGGCCGGTCTCCGGCCGGCGTCGCCGGGTCTAAACCGGCTCCCGGCCGGCCCCCACCGCCTCGGTGCCGATGGTCTCGGCGAAGTCGCCGGCCGCCCGCAGCATCCGGCGCGCCAGCGCCCGCACCTCGGCGGCGGCGACGGCGTAACCCTGGCCGTCCTCGCCGGGCGCGGCCGGCGGCAGGGCGTTCAGCGTCGCGTCGATCACCATCAGGTTGGTGCGGTTGGTCATCTGGGTCAGCCGGCCGGTCAGGTCGCTGCCGCCCGTGCTGCCGTCCGCCGTGGTGCTGGTGGTCATGGATCGTGTCGTGGTGCTGGGGGCGTCGAACGGACGTCACGCTACGCCCGGTCGGTTAAGGGCACGTTAAGCGGCGTGCGGCGGCGGCAAGGCCGGACGGGGTGCGGCATGGCGTCGCATCCCCGTGTGCGTTGCAACGGCGACTTGCCTGCCGTGCCGACATTGCGGCGCAGCAAAATCGGTGGCGCCAACCGCTCGTGCGGCGCATCGCTGCTCCCGTCTCCCTTGTGGCGGTTGGGCCTTGTGTGGATAATGCCGGCCAAACGGGGACGGCGACTGGCTGATCCCGAATGCCCGAAGGGGCGAACCAGAAGTCAGCGGGGGATACGCGTACCAATGACCGACAGCAACACTTTCTTTCCGGTCCGTCCCGAAGTCGCCAAGGCCGCCTGGGTGGACGAGGCTGCTTACGCGCGTATGTACGAGCAGTCGATCGCCGACCCCGATGCTTTCTGGGGCGAACAGGGCAAGCGGGTCGACTGGATCAAGCCGTACACCAAGGTCAAGGACGTTGACTTCAACGGCGACGTCCACATCCGCTGGTTCTACGACGGCACGCTGAACGTTTCCGCCAACTGCATCGACCGCCATCTGGCGACCCGCGGCGATCAGGTCGCCATCATCTTCGAGGGCGACGATCCTTCGGTTTCCCGGTCGATCACCTACAGGGAACTGCACGAGCAGGTCTGCCGCTTCGCCAACGTGATGAAGAAGCACGGCGTCAAGAAGGGCGACCGCGTCACCATCTATCTGCCGATGATCCCCGAGGCGGCCTACGCCATGCTGGCGTGCACCCGCATCGGCGCCATCCACTCCGTGGTGTTCGGCGGCTTCTCGCCCGACAGCCTGAAGGACCGCATCGTCGACTGCGACAGCCACTTCGTCGTCACCGCCGACGAGGGCCTGCGCGGCGGCCGCAAGGTGCCGCTGAAGGCCAACGCCGACAAGGCGGTGGCGGCCGCTCCGGGCGTCAAGACGGTGCTGGTGGTCAAGCACACCGGCGGCGACGTCGCCTTCACCCCGGGCCGCGACGTGTGGCTGCACGAGGAGGCGGCGACCGTCACCGCCGACTGCCCGCCGGAGGAGATGAGCGCCGAGGACCCGCTCTTCATCCTCTACACCTCCGGTTCCACCGGCAAGCCGAAGGGGGTGCTGCACACCACCGGCGGCTACCTCGTCTACACCTCGATGACGCATCAGTACGTCTTCGACTACAAGGACGGCGAGATCTACTGGTGCACCGCCGACGTGGGCTGGGTCACCGGCCACAGCTACATCGTCTACGGGCCGCTCGCCAACGGCGCCACCACCCTGATGTTCGAGGGCGTGCCGACCTATCCCGACGTGTCGCGCTTCTGGCAGGTCATCGACAAGCACAAGGTCAACATCTTCTACACCGCGCCGACCGCCATCCGCTCGCTGATGCGCGAGGGCGAGGGCCCGGTCAAGACGACGTCGCGCGCCAGCCTGCGCGTCCTCGGATCGGTGGGCGAGCCCATCAACCCCGAGGCCTGGCTGTGGTACCACAACGTGGTCGGCGACGGCCGCTGCCCGATCGTCGACACCTGGTGGCAGACCGAGACCGGCGGCATCCTCATCACCCCGCTGATCGGCGCCATCGGCCAGAAGCCGGGCTCCGCCACCAAGCCGTTCTTCGGCGTCGCGCCGGTGGTGGTCGACAACGAGGGCGCCGTGCTGGAGGGTGCCACCGAGGGCAACCTCTGCATCGCCGACAGCTGGCCCGGCCAGATGCGCACCGTGTACGGCGACCACGAGCGCTTCGTGCAGACCTACTTCTCCACCTTCCCCGGCAAGTACTTCACCGGCGACGGCTGCCGGCGCGACGCCGACGGCTACTACTGGATCACCGGCCGCGTCGACGACGTCATCAACGTGTCCGGCCACCGCATGGGCACCGCCGAGGTGGAGAGCGCGCTGGTCGCCCATCCCAAGGTCGCGGAAGCCGCGGTCGTCGGCTACCCGCACGACCTCAAGGGCCAGGGCATCTACGCCTACGTGACGCTCAACGCCGGCGAGACGCCGTCGGAGGAGCTGCGCAAGGAGCTGGTGGCCTGGGTGCGCAAGGAGATCGGGCCGATCGCCTCGCCCGACCTGATCCAGTGGGCGCCCGGCCTGCCGAAGACCCGCTCCGGCAAGATCATGCGCCGCATCCTGCGCAAGATCGCCGCGAACGAGCACGACGCGCTCGGCGACACCTCGACCCTGGCCGACCCCACCGTCGTCAGCGAGCTGGTCGAGAACCGCATGAACCGCGGCTGACCGGCGCGCCCGGCGGACGAGACCGGTCCGGGGGCCCCGCACGGGCCCCCGGTTCCGTTTCCGCCGGGCCGAGGCGGCCGTCCGCTCACTTTGCGTCGAGCAGGGCCGCCGGCGGGGCGTTGCCCAGCGGCTTGTAGATCTCCACCTTGTGCTCCTTCACGCCGAGCTCCTCCGGCGGGGCGGTGGCGATGTCGGCGTCGGGATCGATCCAGCGGCCGTCGCCGCCCCGCGCGAGGCTGTCGGGCTCGATCAGTTTCGGGTCGTCGGTCGCGGAATCGTCGACGTCGGACTCGTCGACCGCCTCGGCGCTGGACGGGTCCTCCCCGGTCGAGGGCTCGGCCTTCTGCGGGCCGGCCATCCAGGATTCCTGGACCGGTGCGGGATTTTCCGCCGCCGACGGCGTCGCCGCAGCGGCGTCGTCGTCCGCGGCGAACGCGGGAGCGGCCAAGGACCCGAACGTCAAGGCGGTAAAAGCGAACAGGGTGGGCAAAGCCTTTCGCATTGAAGGGCTCCTTCAAAGACTGCATTCACAAGGGATCTGCTCCAACAAACGCCGACCGGTGCCCCTCTGTTCCATGACTGCTCCACAACGCACGAAGGCCGGGGGATGGAACCCCCGGCCTTCGTCTTGAGGAATGCGGATCAAATCCGGCCTATTCCTCGATCTCGCTTTCGTCATCGAGGATGCCGGACTCCTCGCCTTCGGCGTAGCCATCGTCCCCGACGGCCCCGTCGTCGGTCAGCCCCTCGCCTTCGGCGTAGCCCTCGTCGTTCTCGAGCATGCCCTCGTCGTCGGCGAAGCCCTCATCGGTGTCGAGGATGCCGTCGTCGCTGCCCAGGGCCGGATCGTCGGTCAGGCCGCGTTCCGCCGCCATGCCGGCGTCGTTGTCGTGGACGCCGTCGTCGGCGGCCATGGCCGGGGCGGTGCCCAGGCCGAGGGCCAGCATCAGGGCGGCGGTGGCGGTCATGGTCTGCTTCAGCATCGGAAAACCTCCTTCGGATTGCTCCGTCGTCGTTGCCCAGCAACAGGACGGCCACCGAGGGGTTCCGGACTTTCCGCCGCGGGGCGGAACGCGCCCTTCAGGCCTAAGCAGGTTTTCCGAGCCCGCCCACATTTGGGCGGGCTCGGAAAACCTGCAAGACCAGAGAGTCCGCAGGCTTGCCCAGGCCGGGCCGTCTGCGGCCCGGCCTGGGCAAGCCTGCTTAGTCCAGAAGAGCGCGCACGAAGGCGGGGACGACCTCGGTCGCCGGTCCGTGGACGCTCTCGGCGAAGCGGCTGGCGCCGGCCGACGGCTCCAGGTTCAGCTCGACCGTGTGGGCGCCGTGGCGGCGCGCCTCGGCGACGAAGCCGGCGGCGGGATAGACGTTGCCCGAGGTGCCGATGGACACGAACAGGTCGCAGTCGGCCAACGCCGCCTCGATGCGCTCCATGTGGTAGGGGATCTCGCCGAACCAGACGACGTCGGGGCGCAGGCCGCCCTTGCGGCCGCAGCGCGGGCAGACGTCCTCGACCGCGAGGTCGCCGCGGCAGGCCTCCACCGTGCGGCAGTGGGCGCAGACCATCTTCAGCAGCTCGCCGTGCATGTGGACGAGGTTGCGGCTGCCGGCACGCTCGTGCAGGTCGTCGATGTTCTGGGTGACCAGCAGCACCGTGCCCGGCCAGCCCCGCTCCAGCTCCGCCAGGGCGTGGTGGGCGGCGTTGGGCTGCACCGCCGGGTCGGCGAGGCCGCGGCGGCGGTCGTTGTAGAAGTCGTGCACCCGGCGCGGGTCGCGGACGAACGCCTCGGGCGTGGCGACGTCCTCCAGCCGCACCCGGGCCCACACGCCGTCGGCGTCGCGGAAGGTGTGCAGCCCGGATTCGCGCGAGATGCCGGCCCCGGTCAGCACGACGATGGAGGCGTTGCGGTGAAGCGGCATGGGCACCCCGGCGGTCGCTGTGGTAGAGCTTGGCGTGAGCGAAGATGGCACGCACCCGGCGTCGCCGAAAGCCCCCCCTTGGAGACCGGCATGGTGAGGGTCCTGTTCGTGTGCACCGGCAACATCTGCCGTTCGCCGACCGCCGAGGGGGTGTTCCGTCACCTCGTCCGCGCGGCCGGGCTGGACGACCGCATCGCCACGGATTCCGCCGGCACCACCGACTACCACACGGGCGAGGCCCCGGATCCGCGCAGCCAGGAGGCCGCCCGCGCCCGCGGCGTCGACCTCTCCGACCTGCGGGCGCGGCGGGTGACGCCGGAGGACTTCCGCGCCTTCGACTACGTGCTGGCCATGGACCGCGGCCATCTCGCCCAGCTCCGGCGTCTCGCCCCGGCCGACGCGACCGCCACGGTGCGCCTGTACCTCGACTACGCGCCCGGGGCGGCGCGGCGCGAGGTGCCCGATCCCTATTACGGCCAGGGCAGCCATTTCACCGAAGTGCTCGACCTCGTCGAGGAGGGGGCGCGCGGCCTGCTGGAGCACATCCGTCGCGAACGGATGTAGACGGGCGCGGCGGCGGCCCCGATATGGTGTCCATGACCCACCGTCGCCGAGGTCCCGAGGCGATCGCATGCGCATCCGTCGCCGCCGTCCCGTCCCGGGGAATGGGGACCCGGCAGCGCGCATCGTGGCCGTGATCCGCGGAGCCCGTCCATGGCCCTGACGGCCGAGCAGCGCGCCCTCGTCGAGGGGGCCGCCGGCAGCGCCGTGGCCGCGGTCCGGCCGCTGTCGGGCGGCCACAACGCCACCCTCCTCCGGCTCGAGCTGGCCGACGGGCGGCGGCTGGTCGCCAAGGTGGGGCGGGGGCTGGAGCCGGAAGCGTTCATGCTGCGCCATCTGGCGGCGCGCAGCCGGCTGCCGGTGCCGGCGCTGCACCACGGCGACGACCGGCTGCTGCTGATGGACTTCGTGGAGGGCGGCGACGCCCTCTCGGCGGCGGCGCAGGAGCACGCGGCGGAGCTGGTCGCCGACCTGCACGCGATCGCGGCGCTGCGCTACGGCTTTCCCCGCGACACGGCGATCGGGCCGCTGCCCCAGCCCAACGGCGAGGACGGCGACTGGATCGCCTTCCTGCGCGACCGCCGGCTGCTCGCCATGGGGCGGGCGGCGCTCGCCGACGGGCGGATCGACGGCGCGCTGATGGCCGGGCTGGAGCGCGTCGCGGCGCGGCTGCCCGAGCTGATCGGCACGCCGGCCCCGCCGGCGCTGATCCACGGCGACCTCTGGGGCGGCAACGTGCTGGCGCGGGGCGGCCGCATCGCCGCCTTCATCGACCCCGCCCTCTACCACGCCGATCCCGAGATCGAGCTGGCCTTCGCCACCCTGTTCGGCACCTTCGGCGCGCCGTTCTTCCGCCGCTACGGCGAGATCCGGCCGCTGCGCCCGGGCTTCTTCGAGGTGCGGCGCGACCTCTACAACCTCTATCCGCTGCTCGTCCACGTGCGCCTGTTCGGCGGCTCCTACGTCGGCTCGGTGCGACGGACCGTGCAGCGCTTCGCCGGCGGCCGGTGATCCGCTGCAAAGGGGTGTGCTCGGACACCGGCGCGGCATCGCGGACCGGCCGCCGGCGCCCGCGCGCCGGGGACGGCGACAGGCTGCGCGTGGATGGGGTATGCTGGGCGTCTTCCCGAACCGGAGGTCGTCTTGACCATGCCCGCCCCGCAGGGCGTCCTCGACGGAATCGCGCTGTTCGACAGCTTCACCCCGGACGAGCGGACCGCGCTGGCGGCGCGCGGCCGCGTCGTCGCGGTCGAGCCCGGCACGGTGCTGGTGCGCGAGGGCGAGGAGGGCGACGCGCTCTACGTCCTGCTCGACGGCGTCGTGCGGGTGCTGCGCCGCGACCCCGCCGGCAATCCGGTGGAGGTGGCGCGCCGCCGCGCCGGCGACTGCTTCGGCGAGATGGCGCTGGTCGACGGGGCGCCGCGGTCGGCCACCGTGGCGGCGGTGACCCGGCTGCGCACCTTCGTGCTGGACCGCGCCGCGTTCCTGGAGCTGGTGGCGCCGTCGCCGGTCCTGCTCGCCAAGCTGTTGCGCGAGCTCAGCCGCAAGGTCCGCGACGCCTCGGAACGGCTGGCCCAGGAGGATCTGGAGGGCCGGATGCGGGCGGCGGAAGCCGAGCTCGCCCGCCACCGCGGCATCGTCCAGGCGGTGACCGGCCTGGCGCACGAGCTGAACACGCCGCTGGGCATCTGCGTCACCACCGCCAGCCACATCGACGCGCTGGTCGAGGCGCGGGGCGGGACGGCCGGCGCGGCGGACCTGGTCGAGCCGGCGCGCCTGCTGCGCGCCAACCTCGGCCGGGCGGTGTCGCTGGTGGAGGCCTTCACCGCCATCGCCGCCGGCCCCCAGGCCGAACCGCCGGAAACCCTCGACCTGGTCGAGGCGGTGGAGCACGCCGCCGCCCTGTTCGCCATGGACCACGCCGACGCCCGCCTGGCCGTCGCGGTGAGCGGGCCGGTCCCCTGCCGCTGGCGCGGGCCCCGCGTCCATCTCGAGCGGGCGCTGTTCGAACTGTTCGCCAACGCCGCCGCCCACGCCTACCCGCCGGGCGTCGCCGGCACGGTGGCGGTCGCGCTGGCGCCGGCGCTGCACGACGGCCGGCCGGGCTGGGCGCTCAGCGTGCGCGACGACGGGGTCGGCATCCCCGAGGAGGCGCGGGCGCGGCTGTTCGACGCCTTCTTCACCACCGCCCGCGGCCGCGGCCACAAGGGGTTGGGCCTGACCATCGTCTACAACACGGTGACCGGGCCGCTCGGCGGCCGCGTCCTCCTCGACAGCGCCGCCGGCTGCGGCACCACGGTGACGCTGGTCCTGCCGCGGGCCGCGTGAGTCCGGTTCACAGCGGCAGCACGACGGTGACCCGCAGCCCCCCCTCCGGACGGTTGGCGAGCGTGACGTCGCCGCCGTGCCCGCGCACGATGGTGCGCGCCGTCGACAGGCCGAGGCCGACGCCGCCGGTGTCGCGGGAGCGCGAGCGCTCCAGGCGGTAGAACGGGGCGAAGACCTTCTCGAACTCCTCCTCGGGAATGCCGGGCCCGTCGTCGTCGACGAGGACGCGGGCGTGGCCGTCGGCGCGCTCCAGCCGCACCCGCACGCCGCCGCCGTAGGCGATGGCGTTGTCCAACAGGTTGGCGAAGGCCCGGCGCAGCGCCACCGGCCGCCCCTCGGCGGTGGCGTGCGCCGGCCCTTCGTAGGTCGCGGCGTGGCCGGCGTCGCCGCGGTCCTCCACCAGGCTCTGCAGCAGGTCGGCGAGGTCGAGCGGCCCGCGCGGCTCGCGCTTGGCGTCCTCGCGGGCGAAGGCCAGGGTGGCGGCGATCATCGCCTGCATCTCGTCGAGGTCGGACAGCATGCGCCGCTGCATCTCCGGGTCCTCGACCAGCTCGGCGCGCAGGCGCAGGCGGGTGAGCGGCGTGCGCAGGTCGTGGCTGATGGCGGCCAGCATCTGCGTGCGGTCGTCGACGAAGCGGCGCAGCCGCTCCTGCATGCGGTTGAAGGCCCGGGTGGCGGCGCGCAGCTCCTGCGGGCCGGATTCCTCCAGGGGCGGCGCCTCGGCGTCGACGCCCAGGCGCTCGGCGGCGGCGGCGAAGCGGGCCAGCGGCGCGGTCAGCCGGCGCGCCGCCAGCAGCGACAGCACGACGATCATGGCGACGATCCCGGCCATCCACAACCCGAAGCGGATCACCCGGAAGGTCGCCTCCGACGGGTCGCCCGAGACGAAGGTGAGCCAGGAGCCGTCCTTGAGCTGCACCGACAGGCGGGCGTTGCCGGTCCAGTGGGGCTCGTCGCGCGGCGGCGGCAGCGGCGGCCCGCCCATCAGGCCGGCGGAATGGTGCTGCAGCTTCACCACCACCTCGCGGTCGGGATCGTCCAGCGCCTGGCGGATGCGCCGGCGCAGCACCTCGTAGGGGAAGCCGTGCCGGGAGTCCCGCACCCTCGGGCCGTCGCGGCCCCACTCGACGCCGAGGATGGGGTCGTCGAGCGCGCGCACCAGGCGCGGCCGCTCCTGCGGCGGCGTCGCCTCGACGAGCTGGACGATGGTGGCGACCCGCTGCACCAGGACCCGCGGGCTGTGGGCCTGCGGCCCGTCGCGGCGGTCGGCGAGGTAGACCAGCGCGCTGATGACCTGCGTCAGCAGCAGCGCCAGCACCACGGTCAGCGCGGTGCGCGCGGCGATGCTGTCGGGCAGGATGCGGCGCACGGCGGCGGTCACGGGCTCTCTCCCAGCGGCGCGGTGCCCGCCGTCACCGTCGGCGTGAACATGTAGCCGCCGCCGCGCACCGTCTTGATCAGGGCCGGTTCGGCGGGGTCGGGCTCGATCTTGCGGCGCAGCCGGCTGACCTGCACGTCGACCGAGCGGTCGAAGGGCACGGCGGCACGGCCGCGCGCCAGGTCGAGGAGCTGGTCGCGGTTCAGCACCCGCTGCGGGTGCTCGGCGAAGGCGACGAGCAGGTCGTACTCGCCGGCCGAGAGCTGGACCAGCACGCCGTCGGGGGAGCGCAGCTCGCGCCGCGTCAGATCGAGCGACCAGCCCTCGAAGCGCAGCACCTTCGCCCCCTCGCCGTCGCCCACCGTCTGCGGCGCGTTGACCCGGCGCAGCACCGCCTTGACGCGGGCCAGCAGCTCGCGCGGGCTGAAGGGTTTGGCGAGATAGTCGTCGGCCCCCATCTCCAGCCCGACGATGCGGTCGGTCTCCTCCCCCATGGCGGTCAGCATGACGATGGGGATGGCGGAGGTGGCGCGCAGCCGGCGGCACAGGCTGAGCCCGTCCTCGCCCGGCAGCATGAGGTCGAGCACGATCAGGTCGATGCGCGCCGTCTCCAGCGTCCTCATCATCTCCGTTCCGTCGCGCACGGCGGTGACGCGGTAGCCGTGCTTGGTCAGGAACTGCGCGGTCAGCGTGCGGATGTCGCGGTCGTCGTCGACGACGAGCAGGTGCGGCGTGCGGTCCATCGATGTCCCCAGGCGGTCGGCGCTTCGATCATCGGCCGGCCGGTGCCGCGGGTTAAGGGGAAAATTGTTACGCGACGTTACCGCCGGCCCGGCCGTTACACAGTGTTACCAAACGCCCCGGCGGCGGACATCAAGCGGCAAAGTTCGGCGCCCAGGATCGGCGTCATCGGGAACGCCGGTCGCCCGGCACCCCCCCAGTCACCAGGGAGATCCTCAGGATGAAACGCTTCGCCCTCACCGCCGCCGCCCTCGGCCTCGGCCTCGCCGTCGCCCTGCCGATGGCCGCCAGCGCCCGCTCCGGCGGCATGCACCACGGCGGCTTCGGGTTCGGCCACGGCGGTCCCGGCGGCTTCATGCGGATGTGCGACGACCAGGAGGCGCGCGTCGCCGGCATGCTGGCCTTCGCCAAGGAGAAGCTGGACATCACCCAGCAGCAGGAGGCCGCCTGGACCAAGTTCGCCGACACGGTGCGCTCCAGCCAGCAGCCGGTCGCCCAGGCCTGCGACCAGTTCAAGGGCAAGGAGCGGCCGGCCACCCTGCCGGAGCGCCTGGAGCGCATGCAGACCATGATGTCGGCCCGCGCCGCCCAGATGGAGGCGGTGGTGCCGGCGGTCAAGGAGATGTACGGGCAGCTGACGCCCGACCAGCAGAAGACCGTCGACCAGATGATGCGCCACGGTCCCATGGGCGACCGCCGCGGTCCGGGCGGTCCCGGCGGTCCCGGCGGCCCCGGCCCGCAGGGTGGTCCCGGCGGCCCGGGCGGCCCCGGCCGTCCGGCCGACTGAGCCGCGCCGCCGCGCCCGTCTGCCCCGCGACACTGGGCCGCCCTTCGGGGCGGCCCTTTTTCGTGAGGCGGCGCCGGTGCCGCCGCCGCCGGCCCGGCGTCACGCCCCCGGCACGCCCTTGCTGGTGGAGTACTCGAAGTGCAGCGCCTCGCCCGGGTGGACCAGCGGGTGGATGGCGTGCGCCGCCTGGGCCGCCTCGGCGAAGCCGCAGAGGATCAGCTTCAGCTTGCCGGGGTAGGTGGCGATGTCGCCGACGGCGAAGATGCCCGGCGTGTCGGTGGCGCTGGTGGCGGGATCGACGACGATGTGGCTGCGCTCCAGACCCAGCCCCCATTCGGCGATCGGCCCGAGATTCATCGACAGGCCGAAGAAGGCCAGCATGGCGTCGGCCGGCAGCGCCTTCTCCTCGCCGTCCAGGGTGGCGACGCGCACGGCGGCGAGCCGGCCGTCGGCTCCGTCGAGGCCGGCGAGCTGGTAGGGCACCACCATCTCCACCTTGCCCTCGCGGGCCAGCGCCTCCATGCGCGCCACGCTCTCGGGCGCGGCGCGGAACTTGGGGCGCCGGTGCACGACGTAGACCTTCTCCGCCACGTCGGCCAGCGACAGGGTCCAGTCGACCGCGGAATCGCCGCCGCCGGCGATCACCACCCGCTTGCCGGCGAAGTCCTGGCGGCGGCGCACCATGTAGAAGACGGAGGTGCCCTCGAAGGCCTCCAGCCCGTCGAGCGGCGGCCGGTTGGGCCCGAAGGCGCCGGCGCCGGCGGCGATGATCACCGCCCGGGCGTCGATGCGGGTGCCGATGCTGGTCTCCAGGAGCCAGCGCCCCTCCTCGGTGCGGGCGAGGCGCTGCACCTGCTGCCCGAGATGGTAGGTCGGCGCGAAGGGCGCGGCCTGCTTGGCGAGGTTGTCGATGAGGTCGGCGGCGTCGATGGCGGGGTGGCCGGGGATGTCGTAGATCGGCTTCTCCGGATAGAGCGCCGCGCACTGGCCTCCCACCATGTCGAGCGCGTCGACGACGTGGCAGCTCATCTTCAGCATGCCGCATTCGAAGACGGCGAACAGGCCGGTCGGGCCGGCGCCGACGATGGCGACATCGGTGCGGTGGGTGATGGCCGACATGGGGACTCCGTTCTGGCGCAAGAAGAAAAATCCGGACGCGCCTTTCATGTCCGGTTTCGCGTCCCCGATCAAGCCCGCACGGACCGCTCCCGGCGGGCGATGCCGCAACGCGGCCTTGCGGGGCCGGGGCCGGTTCGCCCACAATCGGCGACCATGCCGAACCCGCCCGACCACCGCACCTTCGACCTGCCCGACGAGTCCGCCACCGAGGCGCTCGCCCGCCGCCTCGCGCCCCATCTCGGGCGCGGCGACGTGCTGCTGCTGAAGGGCGATCTCGGGGCCGGAAAGACCGCCTTCGCGCGCGCCCTGATCCGCGCCCTGGCCGGCGACGGCGAGGCCGAGGTGCCGTCGCCCACCTTCACCCTGGTGCAGACCTACGACACCCCGGCCGGCCCGGTGTGGCACTTCGACCTCTACCGCCTGTCGGGGCCGGAGGAGGTCGAGGAGCTGGGCTGGGACGAGGCCGCCGACGGCGTCGCGCTGGTCGAGTGGCCCGACCGTCTCGGACCGTTGCTGCCGCGCAACCGTTTCGAGCTGACCTTGGCCGCCGGCCCGACGGCGGGGAGCCGGCGCGCCGAGCTGGCCGGCTTCGGCGCGGCCGCGGCGCGGCTGGCCGCGTTCGGAGCGGCGCCGTGAGCGCCCACGCCCCGGCGGCCCGCGATTTGTTCCTGGAGCGTAACGGCCTGGGAGGCGCTGCGTTGCGGCCGCTCGCCGGCGACGCCTCGGCGCGCCGCTACGCGCGGCTGGCGGGGGCCGACGGCGTGCCGCGCCTGCTCGTCGAGACGCCCCACCCGGCCGAGGACCTGGCCCCCTTCATCGCCATCGGCGCCGTCCTCGCCCGCCTGGGCTTCTCCGTCCCGCGGGTTTTCGCCGCCGACGAGGCGGCCGGGCTGGCGCTGCTGGAGGATTTCGGCGACGCCACCTTCACGCGCCTGCTCGACGCCGGCGAGGACGCCGAGGCGCTCTACGCGCTCGCCACCGACGTGCTGGCGGAGCTGCACCGCCGCTTCCCGCCGGCCGAGGCGGTGCGCCTCGACCTGCCGGTCTACGATGCCGGCCGGTTCCTCGACCAGGTGATGCTGTTCGCCGACGTCTGTCCCGCCGCCGCGACGGGCCGGCCGCTCGCCGGCGGCGAGCGCGACGCCCTGGCGGCGGCGTGGCGGGCGGTGCTGCCGGCGGCCTGCGCCGGGCCGTCCTCGATCCTGCTGCGCGACTACCACGTCGACAACCTGATGCGGCTCGACCGGCCGGGCCTGCGCGCCGCCGGCCTGCTGGACTTCCAGGGCGCCGGCTTCGGCCCGGTCGCCTACGACCTGATGTCGCTGCTCGAGGACGCCCGGCGCGACGTCCCGGACGACCGGGCGGAGCGCATGATCGCCCGCTACCTCGCCGCCCACCCGCCGGCCGATCCGGCCGCCTTCCGCCGCTCCTACGCGGTGCTGGCGGCGGTGCGGCACGCCCGGGTGGCCGCCATCTTCGTGCGGCTGGCCCGCGCCGGCAAACCCGCCTACCTTGCCCACCTGCCGCGGGTCTGGCGCCTCCTGGAGCGCCGGCTGCGCGACCCCGTCCTTGCCCCGGTGGCCGACTGGTTCGACCGCCACCTGCCGCCGCCCTCGCGCGCGGAGTTCGTAGTTCCGGAGTCGAAACGATGACCGACGCACCGTACAGGCCGAAGACGGCGATGGTGCTGGCCGCGGGCCTGGGCCTGCGCATGCGACCGCTCACCCTGCACCGGCCGAAGCCGCTGATCCCGGTCGGCGGCCGGGCGCTCATCGACCACGCCCTCGACCGGCTCGAGGCGGCCGGCATCGGGACCGCCGTCGTCAACGCCCATTACAAGGGCGAAATGATTGCGGAGCACCTGAAGGGCCGCACCGCGCCGCGCATCGTCCTGTCGATGGAGGAGACGCCGCTGGAGACCGGCGGCGGCATCCGCCAGGCGCTGCCGCACCTCGGCACGGAGCCGATCGTCGCCGTCAACGCCGACATCCTGTGGCTGGACGGGCCGACGCCGGCGCTGGGGCGCCTCGCCGCCCAGTGGGACCCCGAGCGCATGGACGCCCTGCTCCTGCTGATGGCGACCACCAGGGCGGTCGGCTACGAGGGGCGCGGCGACTTCCAGATGGACCCGCTGGGCCGCCTGGAGCGGCGCGGCGAGTCCGAGATCGCCCCCTTCGTCTTCGCCGGCGTGCAGATCGTCAAGCCCGAGCTGTTCCGCGACGGCCCCGACGGGCCCTTCTCCACCAACCTGGTGTGGGACCGCGCGCGCGACGCCGGCCGGCTGTGGGGCCTCGCCCACGACGGCGCCTGGTTCCACATCGGCACGCCCGACGGCCTGCACGAGGCCGAGGCGCTGCTCGACACCGCCGGCGTCCGCTGGCTCTGGCCGTAAGGGGTCGATGGAGGTGCGGCGAACCGGCGAATGCACTCCGGATGCCTGGCTGGAAAAGCCTTCTCCCCGCCGGGGAGAGGGGGACCGTACGGGTGACCGCCGCGCGGGCTCGGAGGGGCGGCGATGACGGCGCCGCTGTCGCGCAGCGTCTTCACGATCCCGCCCGGCGTGCCGTTCGTCGACGCCCTGGCCGCCGGCATCGCCGCCCGCGTCGGCGACGAGCCGCTGGCGCTCGCCGAGGCCACCGTCCTGCTGCCCACCCGCCGCGCCTGCCGCGCGCTGCGCGAGGCGTTCCTGCGCCGCTCCGGCGGCCGGCCGACCCTGCTGCCGCGGCTCAGCCCGCTCGGCGACCTCGACGCCGAGGCGCTGGCGCTGGGCGCGGAGGAGCTGCCGGACCTCGCCGCCACCCTCGACCTGCCTGACGCGGTCTCGGGGGCGGAGCGGCAGCTCCTGCTGGCCAGCCTGATCCTCCGGGCGCCGGGCGTGTCGGCGACGACGGCGCAGGCGGTGCGGCTGGCCGCCGACCTCGGCCGGCTGATCGACCAGGTGTGGACCGAGCGCCTGACCTTCGACGGGCTCGCCCGGCTGGTGCCGGAGGACTACGCCGAGCACTGGCAGATCACGCTGCGGTTCCTGGAGATCGTCACCGGCCATTGGCCGGCCATCCTCGCCGAGCGCGGCGCGCTCGACCCGGCGGCGCGGCGCAACCGGGTGCTGGAGGCGCAGGCCCGCCTGTGGGCGGAACGGCCGCCGGCCGGGCCGGTGATCGCCGCCGGCACCACCGGCTCGATCCCCGCCACCGCCGACCTGCTGGCGGTGGTCGCCGGCCTGCCGCGCGGTGCGGTGGTGCTGCCCGGCCTCGACCAGGGCTCCGACGACGCCACCTGGGAGGCGGTGAAGGCCGACGAGGCCCACCCGCAGCACGGGCTGTCCCGTCTGCTCGACCGGCTGGGGGTCGCCCGCGCCGCGGTCGGCCGGTGGACCGAGGCGCCGGACGGCCGGGCCGCCCGCGGCCGGCTGATCGCCGAGGCGATGCGCCCCGCCGCCACCACCGAGGGCTGGCGTGTCCTGGAGGGGCTGGGGGCCGACGCCCTCGACGGGCTGACCCGCATCGACGCCGCCGGCCCGGAGGAGGAGGCGATGGCCATCGCGCTCCTCATGCGCCACGCCCTGGAGACGCCGGAGCGCAGGGCCGCCCTGGTCACCCCCGACCGCAGCCTGGCGCGCCGCGTCGCCATGGCGCTGCGCCGCTGGGGCGTCGAGGTCGACGATTCCGCGGGGCGGCCGCTGGCCGACACGGCGGTCGGCACCTACCTGCGCCTGACCGCCGAGGTCGCCGCCAGCCGCGCCCATCCCCTGGCCTTCCTGGCGCTCGCCAAGCACCCGCTGGCGGCCGGCGGGCGCGACCCGTCGGACTTCCGCCACGCCGCCCGCGCGCTGGAGCGCACCCTGCTGCGCGGCCCCCGCCCCGGCGACGGCTTCGCAGGCATCGCCGCGGCCCTGCGCGCCGCCGCCGAGGACCGCTTCGAGCACCCGCAGCAGCGCGCCATCCTGCTGGAGTGGGTCGAGGGCATCGGCGCGCTGGCCGAGCCCCTGGTGGCGCGGCTGGCCGGCACGGCGGACCTCAAGGACCTGCTGGACGCCCACGTCCGCTTCGCCGAGGACCTCGCGCGCAGCGCCGGCGAGGCCGGGGCGGACCGGCTGTGGCGGCACGACGACGGCGAGGCGGCCGCCGCCTTCGTCGACGAGCTGCGCCGCGCCGCCAGCGGTTTTCCGGCGGTGCCGGGGACCGAGTACCCGGCGCTGCTGGAGGCGCTGATGGCCGGCAGGGCGGTGCGCCCGCGCTTCGGCCTGCACCCCCGCCTCGACATCCTGGGGCCGCTGGAGGCGCGGCTGCAGCACCACGACCTGACCATCCTCGGCGGCCTCAACGAGGGCACCTGGCCGCCCGACCCGGCGGCCGATCCCTGGATGTCGCGGCCGATGCGCCGCGACTTCGGCCTGCCCAGCCCGGAGCGCATGATCGGCCTGTCGGCGCACGACTTCGCCCAGGCCTGCGGCGCGCCGGCGGTGGTGCTGACCCGGGCCGAGCGGGTGGAGGGCACGCCGACCGTGCCGTCGCGCTGGCTGCTGCGCCTGGAGACGGTGCTGCGGGCACTCGGGCTGGAGGACGGGGTGGAGGCGGCGGGGCGGCCCTGGCTGGCCTACGCCCGCGCCCTCGACGAGCCCGACGCGGTGCGGCCGGTGCCGCCGCCGGAGCCGCGGCCGCCGCTCGCCGCCCGGCCGCGCAAGCTGTCGGTCACCCGGGTCGAGACCTGGATGCGCGACCCCTACGCCGTCTATGCCCAGCACGTCCTGCGCCTGTTCAAGCTCGATCCGATCGCCGCCGATCCCGGTGCCGCCGACCGCGGCCAGTTCATCCACGCCGCCCTCGACGCCTTCGTGCGCGACCACCCCGGCCCGCTGCCGGCGGACGCGCTGCAGCGCCTCCTCGCCTGCGGGCGCGCGGCGTTCGGCGAGCTGCTGCACACCCACCCCGACGTCTGGGCCTTCTGGTGGCCGCGCTTCGAGCGCATCGCCGCCTGGTTCGTGGCGCTGGAGCAGGAGCGCCGCCTGACCGTCCGGCCGCTGGCCACCGAGCTGTCGGGCACCCTGGAGCTCGCCGGCCCCGGCGGGCCCTTCACGCTGACCGCCAAGGCCGACCGCGTCGACCGCGACGGCGCCGGCGGCCTGGTCGTCGTCGACTACAAGACCGGCCTGCCACCCTCGGCGCGGGAGATCGAGCTGGGCTTCGCCCCGCAGTTGCCGCTGGAGGCGGCCATCGCGGCGGCCGGCGGCTTCGCCGGCGTGCCCGCCGGGGAGGTCGCGGAGATCGCCTTCTGGCGCCTCACCGGCGGCGATCCGGCGGGCGAGGTGCGGCCAGTCAAGGGCGACGTGGCGGCGCTGGCGGCGGCGGCGCGGGCCGGGCTGGAGGCGCTGATCCGCGCCTTCGACGACCCGGCGACCCCCTACCGCTCCTGCCCGCGGCCGGCCATGGCGCCGCGCTACACCGACTACGCGCACCTCGCCCGCGTCCAGGAATGGTCGGCCGGCGGCTCGGGAGGCGGTGAATGAGCCTGACCATGTCCCTGCAGGGCGAGCTGCCCCTCGACCCCAACGTGGCGCAGCGCCGCGCCTCGGACCCGCAGGCCTCGGTGTGGGTCGGCGCCTCGGCCGGCTCGGGCAAGACCAAGGTGCTGACCGACCGGGTGCTGCGGCTGATGCTGGCGGGCACCGCGCCGGCCCGCATCCTCTGCCTGACCTTCACCAAGGCGGCGGCGGCGGAGATGGCGATCCGCATCAACCGCACGCTCGGCCTGTGGGCGACCCTGCCGGACGCCGCCCTGGAGGACCGTCTCGCCGACCTCTGCGGCGAGCGGCCGTCGCGCGACACCCTGACGGCGGCGCGCCGCCTGTTCGCCCGGGTGGTCGACTGTCCCGGCGGCATGAAGATCCAGACGATCCACGCCTTCTGCCAGTCGCTGCTGCGCCGCTTCCCCCTGGAGGCCGGCCTCGCCCCCCATTTCGAGGTGATGGACGAGCGCACCGCCGCGGCCCTGCTGAACGAGGCGCGCGACACCATGCTGCTGGAGGCCCGCCGGGAGCCGGACACGCCGCTCGGCCGCGCCTTCGCCCGCCTGACCGCCGACCTCAACGCCGAGGACTTCGCCGCCATCATGGCCGAGCTGGCCGGCGAGCGCGGCCGGCTGGAGCGGCTGTTCGAGTTGCACAAAGGGTTGTCCGGCACGATCGCCGCCGTGCACGACGCGCTGGGCGTCCCGCCCGGCGCCGGCGAGGCCGCCATCCTGACCGCGGCCTGTCACGACCACGCCTTCGACGTGCCGACCCTGCGCGAGGCCTGCGCCGCGCTGGCCGCCGGCTCGGCCACCGACCAGGAGCGCGGCATCGGCATCCAGCAATGGCTGGACCAGGCGGAACGCCGGGTCGACGCCTTCCACGCCTACGTCCGCCTGTTCCTCACCGACAAGGGCGAGCCGCGCAAGACCCTGCTCACCAAGAAGCCGGCCACCACCTTCCCCCACGCCCTGCGGGCGCTGGAGGAGGAGGCGGCGCGGCTGGTGGTGCTGATGGAGCGGGTCAAGGCGGCCGGCGTGGCGGCGTCGACGACGGCGCTGCTGACGCTCGCCGACGCGCTGGTGGAGACCTACGCCGCGCGCAAGCGGGCGCGGGCGCTGCTCGACTACGACGACCTGATCCTGCACGCCAACCACCTGCTGCGCGGGCAGGAGGGGCGGCCGGCGGTGCCCTGGGTGCTCTACAAGCTGGACGGCGGCCTCGACCACATCCTGATCGACGAGGCGCAGGACACCAACCCGGAGCAGTGGCAGGCGGTCGCCGCCATCGCCGAGGACTTCTTCGCCGGGATGGGGGCGGGCGAGGCCCGCGGTGCCGTGCGCACGGTGTTCGCCGTGGGCGACGAGAAGCAGTCGATCTTCAGCTTCCAGCGCGCCGATCCCGCCGAGTTCGCCCGCATGCGCCGGCACTTCCAGGCGCAGGTCGAGGCGGCGGAGAAGCACTGGGCGCAGATCGACCTGGACATCTCCTTCCGCTCCACGGCGGCCGTCCTCCAGGCGGTCGACGCCGTCTTCGCGCTGCCCCAGGCGCGCGACGGCGTGGCGTCCGACGGCCACCCGACGATCCGCCACCGCGCCTTCCGCCGCGGCCACGCCGGGCTGGTGGAGGTGTGGCCGCCGGTGAAGCCGGAGGAGCGGCCGGACCCGCCGGCCTGGGCGCCGCCGGTGGCCCGCGAGGCGGCGGATTCGCCCTCGGCCCGGCTGGCGGCGGTGATCGCCGACACGGTGCGCGGCTGGCTGGAGCGCGGCGAGACCCTGGCGGCGCGCGGCCGGCCGGTGCAGCCCGGCGACGTCATGGTGCTGGTGCGCCGCCGCACCGGCTTCGTCGGCGAGCTGGTGCGCGCGCTGAAGGAGCGCAGCGTGCCGGTGGCCGGCGTCGACCGCATGGTGCTGACCGAGCAGCTCGCGGTGATGGACCTGATGGCGCTGGCCGACTTCCTGCTGCTGCCGGAGGACGACCTGACCCTGGCCACGGTGCTCAAGGGACCGCTGATCGGCCTGACCGAGGAGGAGCTGTTCGCGCTCGCCCACCGCCGGCGCGGCACCCTGTGGGCGGCGCTGGTGCGCCGGGCGGAGGAGGACCCCGCCTACCGGCCGGCGCGGCGCTACCTCGGCAACCTGCTGGCGCGCACCGACTTCGTGCCGCCCTACGAGCTGTTCGCCGGCGTGCTCAGCGCGCCGTGCCCGGCCGACACCGGCTCGGGGCGGCGCGCCATCCTGCGCCGGCTCGGTCCCGACGCGCAGGACCCGCTCGACGAGTTCCTGGCGGTGTGCCTGGGCTACGAGCGCACCGAGGCGCCGTCGCTGCAGCGCTTCCTCGCCTGGCTGGCCGCCAGCGAGGCGGAGATCAAGCGCGAGCTGGAGCAGGGCGGCGGGCACGTGCGCATCATGACCGTGCACGGCTCCAAGGGGCTGCAGGCGCCCATCGTCTTCCTGCCCGACACCTGCGGCCTGCCGACCCAGAGCCCGCCCATCCTGTGGCCCGACGACGGCTGCGCCGTGCCGCTGTTCGCGCCGCGCCGCGGCCAGGAGAACGGGCTGTGCGCCGAGGTGCGCGGCCGCGCCAACCGCCGGCGCGACCAGGAGTACCGCCGCCTGCTCTACGTCGCCCTGACGCGGGCCGAGGACCGCCTCTACGTCTGCGGCTGGCAGGGCAAGAAGGACCCGTCGGAGGGCTGCTGGTACCGGCTGGTCGAGGAGGCGATGCGCGACGTCGGCGCGCCGCACGATTTCGACTTCACGGCGCTGGGCCCCGACGGCTGGGCCGGCCCCGGCTGGCGCCTCGCCGACGCGCAGATCGTGCCGCCGCGCGACGACGGGGCGGGCGGCGTGGTGGAGGCGGGCGGCCACGCCCTGCCGCCCTGGGTCGCCGCCGCCGCCGCCGCGGAGCCGGAGCCGTCCCGTCCCCTGACCCCGTCGCGCCCCGACGCGGCGGAGCCGGCGGTCCGCTCGCCGCTCGGCGGCGACGACGGGCAGCACTTCCGCCGCGGCACCCTGGTCCACCGCCTGCTGCAGACCCTGCCCGAGCTGGCGCCCGACGCCCGCGCCGCCGCCTGCCGGCGCTATCTCGCCGGCCGGGCCCACGAGCTGACGCCGGCGCAGCAGGAGGAGATCGCCGCCGAGACCCTGGCGGTGCTGGCCGATCCCGCCTTCGGCCATCTGTTCGGCCCGGGCAGCCGGGCCGAGGTGCCGGTGGTCGGCGTCGTCCTCGGCCGCGCCCTGGCGGGCCAGATCGACCGGCTGGCGGTCACCGACGAGGCGGTGTGGATCGCCGACTACAAGACCAACCGGCCGCCGCCGCGCACGCTGGACGGCGTGCCGGCGGTCTACGTGCGGCAGATGGCGGCCTACCGGGCGGCGCTGGCGGCGGTCTATCCCGGCCGTGCCGTGCGCTGCGTGCTGGTGTGGACCGACGGGCCGTTCCCCATGGAACTGCCATCGCCGATGCTGGACGGTGCCCTGCGCGCGGGCGGCTTGACCGGCGCGCAAAACACGCCATAACTTTTCTCTTCGAAATCGCGTCAGGGCCGGCCGGCCGCAGGCCGCCGGCGAACCGCCCTGAACCCATGAAGAGGTCCCATGAGCAACACCATCAAGGTCACCGACGACAGCTTCGACCAGGACGTGCTGAACGCGCCCGGCCCGGTCCTGGTCGACTTCTGGGCCGAGTGGTGCGGCCCGTGCCGGATGATCGCCCCCGCGCTGGACGAGCTCGCGGCGGAGTTCGGTGGCAAGGTGACGGTCGCCAAGCTCAACATCGACGACAACCCCGGCACGCCGAACAAGTACGGCGTGCGCGGCATCCCGACCCTGATGCTGTTCAAGGACGGCAACGTCGCCGCCACCAAGATCGGCGCGCTCGGCAAGAAGCAGCTCCAGGAGTGGGTGCAGGGCTCGCTGTGATCCACCGATGCCCCTCCCCTGCGAAGGCGGGGGAGGGTGCGGATGGGGCAAAGCGCGTTTCCCGGCATGACAACGCCTCGCCGGCGCCGGCGGGGCGTTGTCATGCCGGAGCGGCCAAAAGCGTGAATCTTGCCCTACCGCTTCGGCTCCTCGTCCCTGTCGAGGTCGAGCATGCCGCGCAGGGCGGCGAGGGTCTCGCTGAAGGGGCGCTCCGGCGGGCGGGGCTTGGGCGGCGGCGGGCGGCGGGGCCGGGCCGGCGGCTCGTCCTCCTGCGCCGCCTTCTCCACCAGCTCGCGCAGGGCGGCGAGGCTGGCCGCCATCGACAGCGGCGCGGCCCGCACCGGCGCCGGCCGGACCTCCTCCGCCTCTTCCGGGCGGCCCGGCGCCGGCTCGTCCCTGCGCTCGTCCTTGCCGTCGTCGCCGACCAGGTCGCGCAGGTTGGCGAGCGTCTCCGCGAAGAGGTCGGGGCGTGCGGGATCGTCCTCCCCCTCCGGAACCACGTCGACGAGGTCGAGCGGCGGCTCTTCGTTCTCCTCGTCCGCGGCCGGCGGCGCCTCGCGGTCGCGGATGGCGAAGTCGAGGATCTCCTCGTCGGTGACCTCCTCCACCTCTTCCGCCTCCGGCTCCCCCTCCACCGGCTCCCCGGCCTCCGCGGCGGCGGTGCTCTCCTCGGGCGCGGCCCCGCCCTCGTCCTGCCGGCCGAGGCCGCGGAAGAAGGCCTCCGGCGTGTCGGCGTCGGGCGGGAATCCGCCGTCCTCGGCAGCGGGCCCCTCGGCCGCCACCGCACCGGTGCCGGCCGCCGGCTCCTCGGAAGGCTCGACGTCGCCGGGGCCGACGCCGTCGCCGATCCCGTCGCCGATGAAGGCGCGCAGGGCGGCGAGCGTGCGGTCGACGGCGATGTCCTCTTCCGCGCCCTCTTCCCCTTCTTCCTCCTTTTCATCCTCTTCCTCGCCCTCCGGCTCCGCGGCGGCCGGCCGGGCGAAGGGGAGGTCGCGGGGCTCGTCCTCGCCGGCGATCTCCTCCGCCTCGTCCTCGTCCTCGTCCTCGGCGGCGGCCGGCGCCGGGACGTCCGGCTCGTCCAGGGATTCCAGGAGGCTGTTGAGCAAGGTGTCGGCGGTCCACGGCACCGCGGCCGGCGTGGCGGGCGGTTCGGCGGCCGGTTGAGGGGGGGCCGCGGCGGCGAAGGGCCGGCTCTCCGTATCGCGGGAATGACAGCGCGAGCAGCGGAAGTGCGGGGCCAGCGACAGCACCGGATAGCCGGGCCCGAACCGCCGCACCAGATCCGCGCGCAGCAGCCGCCCCTCGTGTCCGCAGGAGAGGCAGCGGATGCGGACGTCGCCGTCTATGTCGCGTAGGAAGAGCATGCGTGACATCGGCGCCAGTATACGCGGGTGCCCCGGCTTTCCCAGCCCTTTCCCGGCGCCTCAGTCGAGGCCGATGCGCCGCCGCAGGTCGGGATCGCGGATGGTCAGTTCCTGGCCGGCGAGGTCGGCGGCGGCGGCCGTGCAGAGATAGAGGATGGCGCGCGCCGGGTCCTCGGGCCGGGCCAGGGTCTCGCGCTTCAGCCGGCTGACCTCGTTGAGGCCGGAGGCGCGGATGGCCACCTGCATCTCGGTGTCGACGACGCCGGGCTGCAGGCCGAAGACGCGCAGGCCGGCCCCGCCGTACTCCAGCGCCAGCGCCTGGGTCAGCATCGCCAGCCCGGCCTTGCCGCTGCAGTAGGCCGACCAGCCCTCGAGGGCGCGGTGGGCCGCCCCGGAGCTGATGTTGACGACGGCGCCGCGCCGCTCCAGCAGGCTGGGCAGGCAGGCGCGCGCCATGTGGTAGGCGCCGCCCAGGTTGACGGCGATGTTGCGCGTCCACTCCGCCGGGTCGGTGTCGCCGAGGCGGCCGATCGGCGCGATCACCCCGGCGTTGTTGACCAGCACGTCGACGCCGCCGAACGCCTCCACGGCGTCGCGCACCGCCGCCTCCACCGCCGGCCAGTCGGCGACGTCGCAGGCCGCCAGCCGGTGCGGCCGTCCGGCCGCCTCCAGGCGCCGGCGCAGCTCGTCGGCACCGGCGGTGCCGCGGGCCAGCGCCACCACCGTCGCCCCGGCCTCGGCCAGCGCCGCGGCGGCGGCCAGGCCGATGCCGCGCGACGCCCCGGTCACCAGCGCCACCTTGCCGTCCAGTTCGCTCATGCTCCGTCCCTCCCTTGGTGCGATCCGTCGTCAGTCGGCGCGGCCGCGCGCCTCGATCGGCCAGAAGCCGACGAGGCGGTCGCCGCGCACGGTGTGGAACACGTCGTAGAGATTCACCGTCGGGTCGCAGTGCGGCACCGTGCAGACGATCCGCGCGCCCACCGGCGGCAGGGCGGCGCCGTCCGGCACCGTCAGCCGGCCGAACTCGTCGCCGGAGAAGTCGTAGCGCGACCCCGCCGGCGCCCCGTGCACCGGCAGCGGCGGCGGCCCGTCGAGGCCGAAGCTCTTGGTGCCGGCGTCGGTGGTGGCGGCCCCGTCGCCGGTGTGGGCGACGACGGTGGCGTGGACGAACAGCGCCGTGGCGAAGGGCGGGACCGCCGCGCCGTCCAGCTCGACGGCGGCGTAGCCGTTGTCCATCACCGCGTAGGAGCCGACCTGCAGCTCGGTGAAGACGCCCGCCTCCAGGTCCAGCGCGTGGCTGCCGGTGCCGCCGCCGCTGACGATGGCGGGTGGCAGGCCGGCCCCGGCCAGGGCGGCGATGACGGCGCGCAGCCGCTCCATCTCCGCGTCGAGGCGGGCCCGGCGATCGGCCAGGGCGGGCTCGTGCTGCAGGTGGCCGGCGTAGGCCTGGACGCCGGCGTAGCGCAGGCGCCCGCAGCTCGCCAGCCGCCGCGCCGCCGCCACGGCGGCGGCCGGATCGCCGAAGCCGGTGCGGCGCTGGCCGAGGTCGACGTCGACCAGCACGTCGAGCTGCCCGCCGGCGGCGGCGCACGCCACCTCCAGCGCCTCGATCAGGTCGAGGCGGTCGACCGTCACGGTGATCCGCCCGCCGGACGCCGCCAGGGCGGCGAGGCGGGCGATCTTGCGCGGGCTGGCGAGTGGCGCCGTCAGCAGCAGCCCCGGCACGCCGCCGGCGTGGAAGACCTCCAGCTCGCCCAGCTTGGCGGCGCACAGGCCGATGGCGCCGGCCTCGATCTGGGCGCGCGCCAGGGCCAGGCACTTGTGGGTCTTGCCGTGCGGCCGCAGCGCCACGCCGCGGGCGGCGGCGCGCGCCGCCATGGCGGCGAGGTTGCGCTCGGCCACGTCGAGATCGAGCACCAGGGCCGGCGTCTCCAGCTCCCAGCGCGACCCGGGGCGGCCCACCAGCGGGGCGTTCAGCGCCGCCGCTCCCGTGCGTTCCATGCCTTCTCCTTCCCTCAGGTGGCGGCCGGCAGCGGTGCCTGCGCCCGCAGCGCCCACACGAGCACCAGCGCCGCCGACAGGACCAGGGCCAGCAGCACCAGGTTGTTGCCGGCCCAGCCGAACCCGGCGTAGACGCCGCCGGCGGACAGCGCGCTGAGGGCGACGGCGGAGAACACGACGAAGTCGTTGGTCCCCTGCACCCGCGCCCGCTCGGCCGGGGTGCAGGTCTCGGTCAGGAGGGTGGTGCCGCCGACGAACAGGAACGACCAGCCCATCCCCAGGGCGACCAGCGCCGGCCAGAAGGACAGCAGCAGGTCGTCGCCGGCCAGGTTGAGCAGCGTGCACGCGGCGTAGAGGCCGGCCCCCGCCAGCATCACCGGGATGGCGCCGACGCGGGCGATCAGGCTGCCGGTGAAGAAGGCCGGCACGTACATGCCGACGATGTGCCATTGCAGGATGAAGGCGGCGTCGGCGAAGCCGTAGCCACAGTCCATGACGGCGAGCGGCGTCGGCGTCATCACCAGGTTCATCCCGGCGTAGCCGACCACGCCGCCGGCGACGGCGGCGAGGAAGGCCGGCTGTGCGGCGATGCGCCGCAGCGGCCGGGCGGGGCCGTCGGCCGCCGTGGCGCCGCGCTCGGGCAGGGGGACGAAGGCCAGCATCAGAAGCACGACGGCCTGCAGCGGCACCAGCATGGCGAAGGTGCCGGCGAACTGGGCCGGGGCGAACAGGTCCTTGGTCCAGGTGGCGAGGCTGGGCCCGAGGAACGCCGACAGGAGGCCGCCGGCGGTCACCAGCGAGATGGCGCGCGCCCGCCACGCCGGGGCGGCGACCTCGGCGGCGGCGAACCGGTACTGCTGGGTGAAGGCGGCCGACACGCCGAGCAGGGCCATGCCGGCGCAGAACGGCCAGAACTGGGCCCACAGCACGGCCAGGAAGGCCACGGCGCCACCGGTCATCCCGGCCAGCGCGCCGGCGACGAAGGCGGTGCGCCGGCCGAGTCGCCGCACCAGCCAGGCCCCCGGCAGGGTGGTCGCCATCAGCCCCAGCATCATCGCCGCGATCGGCACCGTGGCGAGGCTGCGGTCCGGCGCGATCACCGTGCCGGCGACGGCGGCGCTGGTGAAGATCAGCGCCGTGGCGCTCATGCCGAGCGCCATGCACAGCGCCAGCAGGGCGACGGTCCGGGCTTCCTGTGTCATGGGCTCCCCGCAGCAAAAGAGCCCGCCGGCGGGGGCGGGCTCCTTGCGAACAGACCGAACGCCAGGACGCCCGGACACCCGATGGCCGGTCCGGGCGGAGGCGCGTCGAGGCGAGGCCGCATCCCTTACCGGGGGGACATGACCATGACCATCTGGCGGCCTTCGAGCTTCGGCATCTGCTCGACCTTGGCCAGCTCGTCCAGTTGGTCGCGCACGCGCATCAGCACGTTCATGCCCAGATCCTGGTGCGCCATCTCGCGCCCGCGGAAGCGCATGGTCACCTTGACCTTGTCGCCCTCCTCCAGGAAGCGCCGGGCGGCCCGCATCTTCACGTCGTAGTCGTTGTCATCGATGTTGGGACGGAGCTTGATCTCCTTCACCTCGATGATCTTCTGACGCTTGCGGGCTTCGGCGGCCTTCTTCTGGGCCTCGAACTTGAACTTGCCGTAATCGAGGATCTTGCAGACCGGCGGCTCGGCCTGGGGCGCCACCTCGACCAGGTCGAGATTCGCGTCTTCGGCGGCCAGCAGCGCGTCGCGCAGCGAAACAACGCCCACCATCTCGCCGTCGGCGCCGACGAGACGGACGGAGCGCGCCGTGATCTCCCGATTGACCCGCGGCCCTTCGCGGGTCGGAGCGGCTTCGGTCGGTATCCTGGCTATGGACTCTTCTCCCTTAGCTGGTTGCAGCCCGCGCAGGCCGCCGCCCCATGCGGTGGCCCGTTCGCAGGCAGGAGGTCATCAGAACGGCGAATCGAGCGAGGGCGCCCCGGCGGGCGACCGCGCGCTCTCTACCAATTTATCCAGAGCGGCGTCGAGAGCAAGAACTTCCTGGTCTTTCCCGCCGAGGTACCGCAGGGCGACGGTGCGCTCCTCCGCCTCGCGCTTGCCCACCACCATGAGCACCGGCACCTTCTGCAGGCTGTGCTCGCGGACCTTCAGGTTGATCTTCTCGTTGCGGGTGTCGAGCGCCGCGCGGACGCCGCGCGCCTTGAGGGCGGCGAGGACCTCGCCGGCGTAGGTGTCGGCGTCGTTGGTGATGGTCGCCACGACCGCCTGCACCGGCGCCAGCCAGAGCGGGAACTTGCCGGCGTAGTGCTCGATCAGGATGCCGATGAAGCGCTCGAAGGAGCCGAGGACGGCGCGGTGCAGCATGACCGGGCGGTGGCGCTGCCCGTCCTCGCCGATGTAGGAGGCGTCGAGGCGCTCCGGCAGCACGAAGTCGAGCTGCAGGGTGCCGCACTGCCACTGCCGGCCGATGGCGTCGACCAGCGTGAACTCCAGCTTCGGCCCGTAGAAGGCGCCCTCGCCGGGGTTCAGCTCGTAGGCCAGCCCGGCCGCCTCGCAGGCCGCCTTGAGGCCGGCCTCCGCCTTGTCCCAGGTCGCGTCCGAGCCGGCGCGCTTGGCCGGCCGGTCGGAGAACTTCACCAGCACGTTCTCGAAGCCGAAGTCCTTGTAGATGGACAGCAGCAGGTTGCAGAAGGCGATGCTCTCCGCGGTGATCTGCTCTTCCGAGCAGAAGATGTGCGCGTCGTCCTGGGTGAAGGCGCGCACCCGCATGATGCCGTGCAGCGCCCCCGACGGCTCGTTGCGGTGGCAGGCGCCGAACTCGGCCATGCGCATGGGCAGGTCGCGGTAGCTCTTCAGCCCCTGGCGGAAGATCTGCACGTGGCCGGGGCAGTTCATCGGCTTGACGGCGAGGGTCCGGTCCTCGTCGGCCACCACCGTGAACATGTTCTCGCGGAACTTCTCCCAGTGGCCCGACTGCTCCCACAAGGTGCGGTCGATGAGCTGGGGCGTCTTCACCTCGATGTAGCCGGCGCGCTCCAGCTTGGTGCGCATGTAGGTCTCCAGCGTGCGCCAGAACTGCCAGCCCTTGGCGTGCCAGAAGACCGAGCCGGCGGCCTCCTCCTGCAGGTGGAACAGGTCCATCTCGCGCCCCAGCCGGCGGTGGTCGCGCTTCTCCGCCTCCTCGAGCTGGGTCAGGTAGGCCTTCAGCTCCTTCTCGTCGCGCCACGCCGTGCCGTAGATGCGCTGCAGCATGGCGTTGCGGTGGTCGCCGCGCCAGTAGGCGCCGGCCACCTTCATCAGCTTGAAGGCGGTGCCGACCCGGGCGGTCGACGGCGCGTGCGGGCCGCGGCAGAGGTCGAGCCACGGGCCCTGGCGGTAGACCGAGATGACCTCGCTGTCCGGCAGGTCGGCGATGATCTCGGCCTTGTACTTCTCGCCGATGTCCTTGAAGTGCTGGATCGCCTGGTCGCGGTCCCACTCCTCGCGGACGATGGGGGTGTCCTTGGCGACGATCTCGCGCATCTTCGCCTCGATCTTCTCCAGATCGTCGGGCGTGAACGGCTCGTCGCGGGCGAAGTCGTAGTAGAAGCCGTTGGCGATCGCCGGGCCGATGGTCACCTGGGTTCCGGGGTAGAGGCTCTGCACGGCCTCGGCCAGCACGTGGGCGGCGTCGTGGCGGATCACCTCCAGCGCGTCGGGGTGGCTGCGGGTGACGATCTCGATGCGGGCGTTGCCGGTGATCGGTGCCGTCAGGTCGCGCACCGTGCCGTCGACCTTGACGGCGAGCGCGTCCTTGGCGAGGCGCGGGCCGATCGCGGCGGCGACCTCCGCCCCCGTGACCGGACGGTCGAATTCGCGCACGCTGCCGTCGGGCAGCGTGATGGCAATGTTGGACGACACCGGGTTCACCGTATTCACCGTTGCAACGCATCCCGGCGCCGTGCCGGGTCGGGGAACTGTAAAGGCGCTGCCCGCGCTGTCAAGCGCAGCGGCCACGGCTTCCGGCGGCTCCGGCACGGTCGGGATGCCGCCAATTTAGGGCCCCGGCCGCCGGCCCGCCAGCCGAAAACCGCCCCGCCCCCTTCACCCGGCGGGCAGCAGCTCGGCGTAGACCGCAAGGGTGTCGGCGCACATGCGCTGCCGGGTGTAGCGGCCGGCGACGAAGGCGCGGGCGCGCTCGCCGATGGCGTCGCGCACGGCGTCCGGCAGGGACAGCGCCTCGTCGAGGGCCGCGGCCAGCGCGGCGGGGTCGTCGGGCGGCACCACCCAGGCGGTCTCGCCCTCGACCACCGTCTCCTTGTAGGCGCCGGTGGCGGTGACGATCACCGGCTTGCCCATGGCCTGGGCCTCGACGATGACGCGGCCGAAGGCCTCCGGCTCGCGCGAGGCGGAGACGACGACGGTGGCCAGCCGGTAGGCCGCCGCCATGTCGTTGCAATGGTCGGTGATGTGCACCTGGCCGTCCACGCCGAGGCGCCTGGCCTGCTCCACCAGCTCCTGGCGGAAGGCGGTGCGGCCCTGGTCGGCGCCGACCAGCAGGCAGAGGACGTCGCGCCGGCCCAGGCGGGCCAGGGCGTCGATCAGCACGGTCTGCCCCTTCCAGCGGGTCAGCCGGCCGGGCAGCAGGACGACCGGCCGGTCCTCGGGCAGCCGCCACTGCGTGGCGAGCTGGATGACGCGGGCGGCGCCGACCCGTTCGGGCGCGAACACCGCGGGGTCGATGCCGCGGTGGACGACGCGGATCACCGCGGGGTCGACCGCGTAGTGGGCGAGGATGTGGTCGCGCACGAACTCGGAGATGGCGATCACCCGCTCGCCCCGCGCCATGACCGAGTTGTACCAGCGCTTCAGGCGGTTGGAATAGTTGTAGGGGGCGTGGAAGGTGGTCATGTAGCGGGCACCCGTGCGCCGGCAGGCGAGCCAGGCGCTCCACGCCGGGGCGCGCGAGCGGGCGTGCACGATGTCGACGCCGAAGTCGGCGATGATGCCCTCCAGCCGGCGCGCGTTGCGGCGGATCACCAGCGGGTTCTTGGAGGCGAGCGGCAGGACGAGGTGGGGGATGCCGGCGCGGTCCAGCTCGCGCACCATCGGCCCGCCCTGCGAGGCGACCAGCGGCGTGGCGCCGGCCTCGGCGAGCGCCAGGGCGACGTCGATGCAGCCGCGCTCGGCGCCGCCGGTGACCAGGCTGGGCAGCACCTGCAGCACCACCGGCGGGCGGCGGCCGGGGCCGCCGAAGACGCCGGCCAGCGGGCCCTCCGGGTTGCGCCCGTCCGGGCCGGTGCTAAGGTGGCTGTCCGCTTCCATGGAGGCGCTCGCGTCGTTTGAACCGTCCGGAACCCGACCATGACCGACACCGCCGCGGCCGCTCCGGAAGGCGGCGCGCACCATAGCCTGTCGCGTGGCGACGCCACCATAGCCTATCGTCACACCCCCGGCCGGTCGCCGGGCGTGATGTTCCTCGGCGGCTTCATGTCCGACATGACCGGCACCAAGGCGCGCGCCCTGGAGGCCTGGGCGGTGGCGCGCGGCCTCGCCTTCACCCGCTTCGACTACCGCGGTCACGGCGCCTCCTCCGGCCGCTTCGAGGACGGCACGGTCGGCGCCTGGGCCGACGACGCGGTGGCGGTGCTGGACGCGGCGACCCGGGGGCCGCAGGTGCTGGTGGGCTCCTCGATGGGCGGCTGGATGATGCTGCTGGCGGCGCGGCGCCGGCCGCAGCGGGTGGCCGGGCTGGTCGGCATCGCCTCGGCGCCCGACTTCACCGAGGACCTGATCTGGGGCCGCCTCGACGCCGCCACCCGGGAGGTGATCCTGCGCGAGGGGCGGTGGTTCCGCCCCTCCCAGTATTTCGGCGAGCCCAAGCCGGTGACCCGCGCGCTGATCGAGGAGGGCCGCGACCACCTGCTGCTGCGCGGCCCCATTCCCTTCGCCGGCCCGGTGCGGCTGCTGCACGGGCTGCGCGACGAGGACGTGCCGTGGCAGACCAGCGTCCGCCTGGCCGAGGCGCTGACCACCGCGGACGTGCGCCTCACCCTGGTGAAGGACGGCGACCACCGCCTGTCCCGCGACGCCGACCTGGCGCTGATCGCCGCCACGGTGGGCGAGCTGACGGAATAGGCAGGGCCGATCGGAACCGGCGGGACAATCGATTGGACCGCGGCGATCGGGCTTGCCAAGATTCACCCATCACGAACCGGCCATCGGGTGGGGAGATCGGGCCATGACCAAGACCGTCAGCTTCGCGTGCGTGCACTTCACCGTCGCCTTCACCGTCGGCTATCTGCTGACCGGCAGCGTCGCCGTGGGCGGGCTGGTGGCGCTGGTCGAGCCGCTGGTCAACACGGTGGCCTATCACCTGCACGAGAAGGCGTGGGCGGCCCTGTCGACGCGCCGCGAGGCCGCCCCGGCGGCCGGTTGCGGCCTGCATTTCTCGGCGACGTAAAGGGCTTGCGCGGGCGCATCCGGATCGGTATGTTCCGGGCTCCGCGGAGGGGTGGCCGAGTGGTCGAAGGCGCTCGCCTGGAAAGTGAGTATACCCCAAAAGGGTATCGAGGGTTCGAATCCCTCTCCCTCCGCCATTCTCTTTCAAGCCCTAAATCGTTAGCAAAATCAGCCCCTTAGCGGGCCGCTGCGGTGGGCTTCCACACACGCTTTCCACACACGCTTTGTCGCCTTGGAGGCGGGACTAGCTTGGGTTAGTCTGTTCTCGCTGATGCCTAGAAGCACAGTGGCCGTACGCAGAGCACTTGTGGCGCTGGTCTGCGCATCTGCCAAGCGAAGCGTGGGAGGGAAGCGATGGCAGATCCATTGGCTCCGTACAGCCGAGAAGATTTGTATAGACATTTACGCTATATGGAATATGCCGGCGATCCACTAGAGCCTTATTTCAGGAAAAGCAACATAGGTGATCTTCCAGAAGATGGCATAATCTATCATTATTGTAGTATTGAGGGATTTCACGGGATTTTGTCTAGCAGTTGCCTGTGGGCGTCACCTGCGCACACGCTCAATGATCTTGACGAAATGCATGATGGCGCGCGAGTGATTAAAGAGTGTCTTCGGATCGGCAGCGAGGGGCTTGAGGCTACAAAGGAACCGGGTAGTGAAGCTGAGGATGACGACGTATTCAGAAAATTGATGTGCTCTTACTTCGACAGCCGTTGGACCCCACCGCAAAAATTCAACATTTATACCGTTTCGTTTTCCGAGGACGGTGACAGTTCCAGCCAATGGCTGAACTACTCGGAGCAATCGCAACATAGGTCTGTAAAGGGGAGGGGGTTTGCAATCGGCTTCTCAGCACGCCACCTGCACAATGCATCCCACTACTTAAATTACAGATTTGGCCCGTGTAGATATGCTAGAAGAGAGAAGCAAGCTATAGTTGATGGCGCGCTTGACCTATGCATATCATACATAAGGTACATGCTGTCTTGTGGCCTCAACTTTGGCGGCTGCATGGAGTGGGCTGAGGAGCGGTTCTTTTATTCCGCCTTGCCGACCCTGCCATTTTACAAAAACCAAACATTTGCTAATGAAAAAGAATGGCGAGCCGTTGTAGTTCCTGGGGTATGGCCGTGGGCGACAGATGTTGTGGACGTTCGTGGAGAAAAAAGAGAAATAATCAGGTTTCAATTGCATTCCACCCATCACAAGTTTCCAGGGCACACTTACCTCCCCATCTTCAGAGTAATAGCTGGCAGCGGTGTCTCTGAGGATGACTTGAAGGATGCGCGCGAGGCTCTAGACATGGCGGGTTTGGGGGATGTGAAGATTGATCGGTCTGAATGTAGACTACGCTAAGAGCTGTTCGTGGGTTGGAAAACAACAGATACACCTCATTAAACGAATTGAACGTGTAGATTAAGGGGTGATTGCCCCTCCCTCCCCATTGCCCCCGTAGGTGGCCCCTGCCTTCCCCGGTAGGTGTTGACGCGGGCCACCCCTCCGAACGCATCCACGGGGCCAGCGGTACACGGCAAGGGCCTTGCGGGCGCTCCGCTGGTGGACCAGGAAGGGGAAGCCCCTCGCTGGTCTGCTGGTCTCCCCCGCCGTTGCCCTTCCGTCGCTCCTATCGCCCCATGCAGTCGGTCGCCTGAAGGATGCGGTAGACGCTGGCCCGGCCGATCCCGAGTCGGCTTGCGATCTCCGTGGCTCCCACCCCTTCCGCGGCAAGGGCCTTCACGTCATCGGCCTTGGCCTGGGCAGTGGGCTTCCGGCCCTTGTACCTCCCCTCGGCCTTGGCCTTGGCGATCCCCTCGCGCTGCCGCTCCAACATGATCTCCCGCTCAAACTCCGCCACACCCCCGAGCATGGTCAGCATCAGCTTGCCCGTGGGGGTGCTGGTGTCGATGCCCATGTTCAGGATGCGCAGGTCGGCGCCCTTGCCCTTCAGGGTCTCCAGGATGGACAGAAGGTGCGCCACGGAGCGGGCCAAGCGGTCTAGCTTCGTGACCACCAGAGTATCCCCTTCCCGGATGAACTCCAGGGCACCGGCAAGCTGTTCCCGGTTCACTACGTCCACCGAGGACACCTGTTCCCGGAACACCTTCTCACACCCGGCGGCCTTAAGGTCCCGCTCTTGGGCTTCTATGCTGGCCTTCTGGTCCAGGGTGGAGGTGCGCGCGTAGCCGATCAGCATGGGTGTCTCCGTCGTCCAGGTGTCTCAATGAACCCTTAGACGTTATGCCTCTCCCGTCTCAAATATGTCAACACCATTCGTGTGAGACAATGATGCTGCCAGTGCGGAACGACTCGCTAGACCAAGCCTTGTGAGACAATGGGACGGATGGTGCGGCGCTGACCCCCACCGTTCCCCTACCGCTCGACTGGAGACCCCGCGAGCTGTGACGGTTCCCCTCCAGGATGCCGCCGGGCTTCCCGCTGGTGTCGGCATAGGGGCATCGGACAGGACGCATGGGAGACGGCAACGGGCATCCCGCACAGCGCCTTCGTGGATCTCTGGCCGCTGCGCTGGGGACGGTAGGGGACCGCAGGGAAACGGATGGGCACGTCCTCCTCGCTCGTCCTTCCTCGGCATCCTCTCCCGATGCTGGCGGGCTATGACGGTTGCCCCAGCGAATACCGCCGGGCGTCCACCAAGGCCACGAGGTAGGGCAACCCGCCAGAACGCATGGACGACGGCAACCCGCGCACCGGGCATGGGGTGTCCACGGTTCCGCCACTGCCTGTAGGTCGGGTGGGGTACCGGGGGGAATGTGCGCTTCCTCTAATATCAGATGCCACTTGAGAAATTTCTGCCGAAAACAAACCGGGTCGCCGCTCGTCCATCAAGAAGCCATCACGGGCTGTGAGTGTTGCCCCGAGGATCGTCCCGAAAGGAAAATGCCAGCGAGCCCTGAGCCATCTGGAGATCGGTATAGTGACTGCACCGATGCCAGGTCATTGATGGCGTTCCCCGCCGTGCCCCGCAGGTAACCCGTAGGAAACCAAAGGAGCCGCGGCGAGGATCACCCTGCCGGTGGCAAATGTGTCCTCGTAAGTTATCAGGGAGGGGGAGAGACCAGGGCTGGAAAACTGTCCCCAGGAGTTATTGGGGCAGAGCGTCTTTTCCGCCCTTGCTTGACACCGCTGACGCTACATCTGGCAATGTCAGCGATCTCCTCATTCGGCAGGTACGGATGGTTCTCCAGCAACCATGCCATGCGCTTGCGTTTCGTCCCCTGCGCTTCGGCCTCATTCTTGATCCCATCCAGGTCGAGACACCACAGAATGCGGTCGATCCTCTCGGGGTAGAAGACCGGGAAGACGCAGGAACGGTTGAAACCCTCCAGGTGACCGATACGGTTCTCAGGAATGACGTTGTGGCCGAACTCTCCGCGGAAGGCAGCATCGGTGACTAAGCGCCTGTTCTGCCGTCCACCATAGGGAGCCAACTCAAGGAACCCATGGTGCTCCAGAAGGGCAACGAGGGTTGAACTGCGGATGGAATGGAGTGATGCGATGTCCTTGACTGTCATCCCCACCTTGTTCAGCCGCACCGGTGGCTTCCTGCTCTGCTCTTTTTCCATCCTCCTGTGCCAGAATGATACGGAAGCCAGATCAAGGCGCTGTATGACAACTTGGTCATGGATCTGGCGAACCCGCTCTTGATCTTCTCGCCATAACCTGTCTGCGATCTTATCGAAGGGGAGATTGTCAACCACCGCAGAAGATATGGCGAGGCGTAGAGACGCCTCAGGCAGAGGCATACCAAGCCTTGTCGATGTCGTGCTTCTCGATCACGACTTCATCCTCTTCATCGCCCCTATTGAACGCTGGCGGGTTGTATTTCACGATCCGCGGGGTTCCGTCGATCCCTTCCTTGACGGTTCGGGTTGCCGTGTGGGCGATGCTGCGGATGTTCATGGCGGGCTTGTCGCCACGCATGACGGTCAAGGGTTGGTCAGGGTGACCGGCGTTGATGAGGGCACGACACAGGGAGAAGATCGGGCATCCCGATTTCCGGGTGACCGACATCCCGAGGGAAGGAACCGAACAGGTCGGCCCTTCAAGCTGAGCTATGAGCATGGTTCTCCGTTTCCGACACCGAAGGCGGTGCAGATTGCTGGCTGCTGGGAGGATGGGTTGGGATAGGCCTGGTGCAGTGACTGCACCTGAAGAAGACCTAGTTAGGTAGATGGATGAGGATAAAGTAAGGCGGAAACGTAAGTGTCACTTATGACAACCTGAGTTTCCCCCTATAGTCCCCCATGGATCACTATACTAGGAGACCTAGGGTCCCTCTTAAGGCGGTCCCTAATTGCCGTGTCCGTTGAGATGGGCGGTCTCGTCTCTGTAAAGGGTCACCCAAATCGCCAACCGCGATCATGATGCCGCAACAGACGGAGCAGGTGATTGCCGGTTCCCAGGAAGGGAGGCCACAGGTGTAGTCACTATACCGATGGAACCGCGCAATGGATCAACGGGAACGTAGGTATGCCGTCGCTGCCGCCTAGGTAAATTTCGCGGGAAACAGCAAGTCGGTCCCGCTAATGGGGATCTATATTTCAGGATATAACAAAACGTGATCGGGGTAGTGGCGCGTGATTTCCTAACCGACTGTCGTTTCTTCGACTGATACTGCCACAGAAACCGCCGTTAGCTGTACCCATTCCCTCCGTCTGTGCGTTCTGACCCTCGGCCGGTACATCGGGGTGCCCCGGTAGCCTCCCCGCGTCCACGGGCGGGACCGTCATAGCTCCCGGCGGGGTTCACCTGGGAGCCAGGTACAGGCCACCGCCACCCAAGCACGGGCGGCCTCGGCCGGACTGGTGAAGTCGGGTAGGGTGGGCTTCTCGGGCTCCACCAGTTCACCGCGGCGCCACGCCACGAAGACCTTGATGAGCATGGCGCGGACTTGCTTGGCCCGCTCGGTGCGGGCGAGGGTGCAGACGAGAAGGGCTTGCTCCTCGTTGAGGTAGTAGAAGGTGGAAGGAAGGCCGGGTCCGCGGATTTCTCCTCGGCGGGGAGAAATGTCCCCGAACGATGCCAGTTCGTCGGCGTGGTCTCGGATAAGACCGCGGATCTTGTAGACGTTCGCCATCCCAAGTGCCGTTGCGAGTTCCGTATCCAGAACCCGCGGTTCACCTTGGATTTCGTGAAGGGGGATGAGGTCGTTCATCTCCCCCGTCCGCACCTTCTCCTCGCCAGCGACATACATCCTGTCCTTGCGGATGGCGGGGAGGACTTCGCGGGTGACCCAATCCTGGAAGGCGCGGGCCTGGGGCTTGTCGGACCGGAGGACGAGTTTGTAGAGACCGCTTTCGGAGATGAGCTTCATTGGAAGCCCACGCTGACCACTAATCTGAGTAGTGGTTACCTCGTCCGCCTGGAGCGGCTTCAGGGCTTGGGAGACGTTGACGCTCCCATCAGCTTTGACGTTGTAGCCAAGGGCTTTACACACGTCGGCCGCCACAAACCACGGGTTCCCGTCGAGGGTCACCACGCGGACGCTGTTGTCCCGGAAGTTGAAAGTCGTGAAGGTGTTCATGGGATTGGCCGTGGCGTGGTCACATTCGCCGCGCCAGTGCCTTCCGGGTTCCCGGCGCTACCGACTTACCCAGCGGTCCCCGGCGCACCCACGGGCGGGGCACCCTCTCGGCTGACGGCGGGGAGCACGGCGGTTGCCCTGCCATGGCCCGTGCGTTGGGTATAGTGGCTACACCGGGCCGACGAACGGCGTTGACGCACGGGCCACCAGGGGGACGGTTCCGGATAGCCGATCTTCTCCGGATGAGCTTCGCGTCTCTGGCCAAACGCAGCGTGGTGCTGGTATGATCCCCCGGTATGTAAATGCTTGCCCGATTGTAGGCTGTCAGTTACGTCGGCTAAATGCTGAAGAATCTTGTGCTTTTATAATGAGACAAGGGGGAGAGAAATGGATCGTATTGCTGAAGAGTGTGACAAGTTTCTTAAGAATTATAGGTGGATTTGGGAACATATTGATGGCATTCAAGCGAATGGCGTTAATGATAGAAAGCGACTTGCTATTGGATGTTACCATGCTTCTATGGAGCATCAAGGGGCGATCCATTTGCTGGTAAAGGCTGGGGTGTATGGATCTGCGTTTTCTTTGTATCGCAGCGTATATGAATCTACCATAAGGGGTATGTGGTTGGAGCACTGCGCAACCGAAGATGAGATTTCTAGGTTCAAAAATGACAAACCGTTGCCCATAGGTGATATGATAAGCGCTATTGAGGGGAAAGTAACGGCAAGTCAAAATGTGCTGAGTGCGATAAAAGCTGCGCGATGGAACGACATGTGCAGTTTTGCCCATACTGGTATGCAAGCAATATTGCGTCGCTATAAGGAAGGTGCGACGGAGTTGAGCTATTCAGAGGAAGAAATTGTTATGATTATGAATTTTGTCCGACAATTTAGTTTTTTGTCCGCCATAGGGATATGTAACATATCCGAAAATGGAGATGTGGCGCTCAAGATACTCTCCAAATTTGGAGACGACCGATAGTGTTTATTGGAGGTTAATATCAGGTAATCCTAACAATGTCCCGACCTTCATGAGTTAGTGTTCAGACGCGGACAGAAGGTGCACGCGAGCTTCATCTAATAGATTGAATTGTCTGAGCTGCCACTGGGGTTGTATACTATCTGAATGCGTCTGAGCACTAGCTTGGCTCCGGATATCCGATCTTCTCCAGGGCAGCAGCCTTCACGGCCAACGATGAACCACCCGAGTACAGCCCATACGTCATTGTGGGCTTGTCGTGCCCAAGGATGTCCGCGGCGACGTTCTCAGGGACACCCGCGTTGTCCAAGAGGGTGGCGACGGTTTTCCGGATGGAATGGAAGACGTGCGCCTCTGTGAACCCCTCATCCGACTTCAGGCGTCCGAATCGTTTCCCCACGGCGTTGCTGCGATCCCCGTACTTGTTCGCGGTGAGCCCCGAGAGGACATAGGGGGAACCGGCCTTCTTACTGGCCTGGATGAGGCGCGTCATGGTTGGAAACAGCTTGGAGTGGATCGGCACTTGACGCCATCCGGCCGCGGTCTTCGCGTCTTCCACGTCAAAGAACCCATCCCCCACCTTCGAGACCTTCAGGGCACAAAGCTCCTCAATGCGGCACCCGGTCCACATACCCAACCGAATCAGGTCGGCAAGTGCCGCGTCCTCCTTGGTGATTGCGGCGTTCAGAAGGGAGACTACAGCGGCAGGGGTGAAGGGTTTTCGGCTTCCGTTGCCGGTCTCCACCTTCGTCCCCTTGGGAATGGTTAGCTTCTCAAAGGGCATATTGTTCTCGGATGCCGCTTCGATGGAGATCAGATAGGTCCAGTACCCTCGAACTTCGGACAGAATGCGGCGCAGGGTCTTTCCGGCCTTTCCTTCTTGGGCCATGCTATTGACCCATCGCTGAATAGCTTTTCTTTGAATGTCGGGGACGTATGGGAACACCTCGGCGAACTTGCGGATAGTGGATCGTTTCATATCCACCGTCTTTGCCTCGTTCGTGAGGGTCGCCAGATATTCCTCAAGGTGTTCATCGGTGCGGATGATCTGCCCTGTGGCGACCTTTACGAACCGCAGGGCTTCCTCGTACTCAGGGAGATCGTCAATTCGGGGGTCCCGTTCATCGGCGATCCCGGCCCGCGCTGCTGCCTTCTGGTAATTGCTCACGGGGTTGGCGCGAGCTGTTGTTCAGGCGATAGCGAAGTCGCCGTCGATGAGGCTGCGGACAGCGG